>NZ_JARAMP010000037.1:0-24053 GCF_028802875.1 Seohaeicola sp. 4SK31
TCCACAGTGAAAATCCTCCCGCCCTCCCTGTCGCCAGAAAGGGTAAAGGTGGACGACTTTTACGCCGCCCGCAGCAGGCTCATCCCGCCGCTACCGTGGCCGACTTTCGCACCGCCGTTCTCACTCACCAATGGTGATTCAAATCTGCGTCCAGTCTCACATACCTTGAATCGGTTTCAGAAATGCGACACAGGCAAGCTATTGAAAACACATGGAACGCAGTCTCAAGAACTCCGACAGACCGACAATCGCGCTCAGAGGTACCAAACGGGGCCCCGTTCAACGAGAACGACGAGAGAGATCGCCCTGACAGCGCGGCTTTGAGACTGCCTTCCTTTGTGGCTGGCTCCGGCACGCTCCACCGGCTGGTCGATACCGCCCGCGATTACGCGCGCGCTGCCGCCTCGGAGAACACTCTGAAGGCCTTTGCTAAGGACTGGGGGCATTTTGCGCGCTGGTGCCGATTGAAAGGTGCCGAGCCCCTGCCCCCCTCCCCCGAGATGATCGGGCTCTATTTGGCGGATCTGGCGTCCGGTTCGGGGCCTGACCCGTCGCGGCTGACGTCCCGATCCCTATCGGTCTCGACCATCGACCGCCGCCTGACCGGTCTCTCCTGGAACTATGCGCAACGGGGGTTCACCCTCGATCGCAAGAACCGCCACATCGCCGCAGTGCTCGCCGGGATCAAGCGCAAACATGCGCGTCCGCCCGTACAGAAAGAGGCGATCCTGGCTGAGGACATCCTCGCGATGGTCGCCACCCTGCCCTACGATCTGCGCGGGCTGCGGGACAGCGCGATCTTGCTTCTGGGGTACGCCGGTGGCCTGCGCCGCTCCGAAATCGTCAGTCTCGACAGGCATAAGGATGACACGCCCGACAGCGGCGGCTGGATCGAGATCATGGAACAAGGCGCGCTGCTCACCCTCAATGCCAAGACCGGTTGGCGCGAAGTCGAGATCGGGCGCGGATCAAGTGACCAGACCTGCCCCATTCATGCGCTGGCACAATGGGTGCATTTTGCGAAGATCGACTTCGGTCCGGTTTTCGTCGGCACGTCGCGGGACGGCAAACGCGCGCTGGCAACGCGGCTCAACGACAAGCATGTCGCGCGGCTGATCAAGCGTACGGTCCGGGACGCCGGGATCAGGTCGGAGCTTCCCGAAAAGGACCGACTGGCACTGTTTTCCGGGCACTCTCTGCGCGCGGGTCTGGCCAGTTCCGCCGAGGTCGACGAGCGCTACGTCCAGAAGCACCTTGGGCACGCCTCCGCCGAGATGACCCGCCGCTATCAGCGCCGCCGGGACCGGTTCCGAGTGAATCTGACCAAGGCGGCAGGGTTGTGACGGTCAACCTTCCAGCAGATAGGCCGTCAGGTTCTGGTGCGCATGCAATATGCGGATGATCTCGACCCCCTGCCCGTCCGCCCGGTAGATCACCAGATGCGCTCCGCTGGGATGGATGCGTACCGCGGGTGTGAACTCACGGCGCTCCCGAGCCATCTCTGGAAAGTCAGCGAGCAGGTCGAAGAGTGCGAACAGGCTATCCGCATAGCGATCCGCCTGGCCGATGCCCCAGTTGCTGGCTCCGTAGCGCCAAATCTCGGACAAGTCGGTTACAGCGGCGGGCCGAATGACCCAGCGGCTACTCTCTGGCATACTTCGCGCGCATCTGAGCCTTAAACGTGCTGCGATCAAGCGGGGCGGCCGGGCCGCTGGCGAGGCCTTCATCGACAGTGGCCTGAATCTCAGAAATGGCCTCACGACGGGCCCGGTCGCGCCGGATCAGGTCGCGAACGTAGTCGCTGGAATTGGCATACCGTCCGGCTTTTGCCTGCTCTTCGACCCAGCTTTTCATCGGGTCCGGCAACGAAATGTTCATGGTGCCCATGATGATCTCCTTCCTGACAAAGAGTATGGCAAAGTTTGCCAAATCGCAAGAGGGGTTCCTACATTCCACGCCAAACGGTCGTTTAGTAGCGGTAAGTGAAGTTGCAAAAGGCCTGTTTTGATGCCCCTGATTGGCTACGCGCGCGTTTCAACTGAGGATCAAACCCCCCTGCCCCAGACGCAGGCCCTGAAATCCGCGGGCTGCGCCGAGATCCATGAAGAACTGGCTTCGGGCGGCAATCATGCGCGGCCGGTGCTTGCGCGGGTGTTGGAACGCATCGGCAAGGGCGACACGCTGGTCGTCGTGCGGATCGACCGACTGGCTCGGTCGCTATCGCATTTGCTGGAGGTGATCGAGCGGCTGGAGGCTAAGGGTGCTTACTTCCGCTCGATCCAGGACCCCATCGACACCGGATCCCCGCAGGGCAAGTTCACGTTGCAAGTGCTGGGGGCTGCGGCCGAGTTCGAACACGCCCTGATCCGGGAACGAACCAAGGCCGGGCTTGCCTCGGCGCGCTCCAAAGGCCGCGTGGGCGGGAACCCTGGGCTGAGGGCCAAAGACCCTGCTGCTCTTCGCAAAGTGCGGCTGGCGCGACAAGAGGGTTACATGGAGCGCTTGAACGAGACGGCACAAGACTGGGTGCCTCATGTGCGCCGGTTGCGTCCCGACTTGGCTTGGGAGGACGTTTTGCGCATCATCAACAGCCCCTTGCCCGAGGCGCGTCGTTGGACCCAGAGCCGCCTGCTGCGCGCCGTGAAGGTCTGTGTACGCGACGGCTTCTTGCCCGAGACCGTTTTGGCCCGCGCCGGGCGCCGGGAGAAGGACGACCGCCTGCCCGCCATTATTGCAGGTATCAAGGGCACAAATCCCGACATCACGCTTCAGGCTATCTGTGGTCGGCTGCAGGCGATGCGCGAACGCACGCCACGTGGGCGCACCAGCTGGCAGGTGTCATCGGTCAAGATGCTGTTGGAGCGGGCCAAGAAGATGGGAATGATTTAAGAGACTCAGATTCGTTCTTTGAAAGCAAAACCGCCTATGTGAATCAGATAGATCTTGTGATTAAGAGATTGCAGCGACACAAGCACTTGATGCCTTGGAGTCGCGCAACAGGTTAAGTCATTGTAAATGAATTATTTCACCTGGCGCTGGCCCTCAATTTGAAAAAATCCTTGCCATTCAAACGCTTTCCTGACATCTATGCGGAAGAACGCTAATCATCAGTTTCCGGCGGTTTTGCGTTCCTTCTCAAGATAGACCCGGAAGACGGGCGGCGGGACGGGCATGAACGAGCAGCGGATCAGAATGGATCAAAAGATCCAAACGATGGCGACACGTCTGAGCAAATCGCTTGATGTGAATATGCGCAAGTCGTTTCTACCTGATGAACGAAAGGCTCTCAGACGGTTCTCATCCACGGAGGTTGCTCAGATCCTCGGGGTCAGCCAAGATTTTCTGCGGAAGATGTTCTTCGAGGACAGGCTCGATCTTGGTGATATCGAGACGGACGCCCGTGGCCGCAGGTTCTACACTGCAGAGCAGATCGACATAGCGCGCCACGAAATTGCCCGGTCAAGCACCAAGTTCCAGCATATCGTTCCTCGTCGCCGGGATGGGGAGCATATCCAGATCATCTCGATCGCCAACTTCAAAGGTGGCGCCGGAAAAACGACAACGGCGATCCATCTGGCCCAAAAGCTTGCCCTCGACGGTTATAGAGTTCTAGCAATCGATCTCGACCCGCAAGCCTCAATGACCACCATGTTCGGTTTCCGGCCGGAAATCGACTTCCCTGAAGCCGGAACCGTGTACGATGCCCTGCGGTACGAGGACCCTATCCCCTTTAGGGACGTTGTGCGCAAAACGTATTTCCACAACCTTGATCTAGCCCCGGCCGGCTTGCTGCTCTCTGAATTTGAGACCGAAACCGCGCACGCCCTACGAAACAATATCAGGCCCCCGTTCTATCAGCGGCTTGCCCTTTGCATCAATGAAGTCGAGACCGACTACGACATTGTCGTGATCGACTGCCCACCCCAACTCGGGTTTACCACACTGGCAGCTTTGGTGGCGTCGACATCCCTGATCGTCACCGTCATTCCAAGCATGCTTGACGTCGCCTCGATGGCCCAATTCCTGCAGCTCACCTCCAGCCTCATGGCAACAATTGCTGATGTGGGCGCGTCGCCCGACTGGGACTTCATGAGGTTTCTGATCACTCGTTTCGAACCCAATGACGGCCCGCAAACACAGATGGCTGCATTCCTGAGGACCATGTTCACGGATGACGTTCTTACTCAGCCTTTCCTAAAATCCTCCGCAGTCTCTGATGCTGGGCTCACGCAACAAACACTATTTGAGATCGCCAGAACGGATTTTCATCGTCAGACGTATGATCGGGCTATAGAGTCGATCAACGGGGTTGTGGCGGAGATCGAGGGGCTCATCAAAGCAGCATGGGGGCGCAAGTAATGGCCCGCAAAGTCACATTCGACATTCCCGAGGATGAAGAAAAGCAGGAGAGCTCTTCGATTTCTCCGACCCGGACCCAGTCACGAGCCCCTGCTCTCTCTGGAATGGCCCGCTCTCTGCAGGATGCGGCACAATCGTCAATACAAGAGATCAGCACCGATCTTATTGACGATTCCGAGTTCAAGGATCGTCTCGCCCTGGATGACGAAGAAGACATAAGAGAACTGGCTGAAAGCATTGAAAAGCAAGGACAGCTTATCCCGATACTTGTAAGTCCTGAAGGGGGGCGATACCGGATCATCTATGGGCGCAGGCGGCTAGCGGCCCTTCGACTGATCGGCAAGCCCGCAAAGGCACTCATCAGAAGCTTGGATGAGGATCAGGTGATCCTTGCACAAGGCCAAGAGAACAGCTTCCGAAAAGACCTCAGCTGGATCGAGAAAGCCCTGTTTGCACGATCTCTCATAGAGTCCGGCAAGGATGAGGGGCTGGTCTGTGACGCCCTCAATATCGATCAGAAAGCTAGGAAAGCCGGCGACAAGCTGACGGGACTTGCTCGCATGAAACAAGTCACTTCCTGTATTCCGACTGAACTCATCCAAAAAATCGGGGCGGCCCCCGGGGTTGGACGGGATCGTTGGTATGCTGCAGCGAAGTCTTATGAGAGCCTTGGCTTTTCTGGAGATGAAGGGTTTCCGGCCGGAAACCAAGAATTCCTTGGCGCTCTCATGGAATCCAGAGATTCAGGCAAGACCTCCGATGAACGCTTTACGGTCTTCGAAGGGCTCCTGAAACAGCACAAGCCCCCTGCCCCATCGGCAATCCAGACAAAATTCGGAATGGTCAAGGTTACCAAGAGAAGTGTGATCATCACCGTCAAGAACGGAGATGACGGGTTACATAAGTGGATCTCTGAGAACCCAGAGGCCGCTCTTGTCGCGTTGGCGAAAGCGAAGGCCGCTGGTGCGGGTCAGTTCAATACCCCCGAGAACCCGGAAGCCATAGGTAACCCAGTTTCCGGTAGGGATCAGGATCTTGATGGTCCTGACGTAGACGATAACGACAACTGAGCAGAAAGGAGGACAGGCCAGAAAAGGAAAGACCCCCCGAAAGCAGTGCTTCCGAAGGGCCTCGATTAGCTTAGACACCTGATTGATACCCCGAAGCCGAATCGTTTTCAACACCCTTCACGGTGATCGGGAAAGCTTTTTCTGCCGACAACATCATGAGACAGGTATTTTCTCACACACCCGCCTTGGCGGAACGATCTCCTGTACCCTATACGAACCCATACAGGGTCATCGAGTCGATCCGAGCGCTTCGCAACGAACTCGGTCTGACGCCAAATGATCTAGTAACACTGCAGGCCTTGATCAGCTTCATGCCGAAGAAGTCCGGACAATCAGCTCCAATGACTATCGTCTTTCCCTCAAACGCATCATTGTCTGAGAGAACGAACGGCCTGAACGAGAGAACGATCAGACGGTGTCTTGGACACCTCGTGGATGCCGGGTTGATCCAACGCAGGGACAGCGCAACCCGCAAACGGTTCCCTCTTCGCTACGGTGGATTGATCAGAGATGCCTTTGGCTTCGATCTACAGCCAATGTTTGATCGGGAAAGAGAGCTCACTGAACACGCAGAGCAGCTTGTGTGCGATCAAGAAAAGCTACGGTCACTCAGGGCGGAGGCGCTGGCTCTTCGTGTCGAGGCTTTGCGCCAAGCAAAGGATGAAGAGACAGTCTCATTTCTCCAAAACGTGCGCAACATCCTACGCCGTGCCACTCTCAAAGCCGAAGAGATCATAGACCTTATCAAGAAATTGGCGGAGTTGGCCGGAGTGACCATCAGAGAGTTTCCGGCCGGAAACCGTAGCGCTCAGGAAACGATGCCCGACCAAATGTCCGGCGACGACGGACAAAATGTCCGGCACGTAGAACCCACAAGATTGAATAAAAATAAAGATACAGACGGTGTTCGCACCGCCTCAAGATTTCAGGAACACGAACATCGAACAACTATGGCATGGACCGATCTGAAAAATGTGTCGGAATTCTTTCCAAATGAACCAACAGACCATCACTCAGTCGTAAGGGTCCTGGCCGATGTCGGGACACTGCTACGAATTGACCAAACCAGAATCATAAGACACCTTAAAGAACAAGGTCCACGGCGGCTCCTTATAGCACTCGACGAATTACTTTTGAGGGCCAGCTCAGGACAGCTGAGGCACATCAACGCCTACTTAGACGCAATGATGAGGCAAGGAATGTGACAGTCTTATCACATTAGCCCTCCGGCATGTTATTATTCCTAACCTTCAATGCTCAGCGACATTTGCCGCATATTTCCAACCGTACGATTATCGAGCGGATAAGGAGTGTTGATTTGAGGGTGACGGGAAGTGAGACCGGGAGAGTGGCATTTGGCGCCCATGACGGCGCACCGAACGCAGGCGCTGCGTGAAAGCGATCTGGCGCTCCACGGATGTCGCGCTGAAGCTTCTGCCTCTGAAAGACCCGGCGCATAGCGCAGGCGGATGTTGTGGAGCCGGCCGTTGAGCTCGACATACTTGATGCCGGCTGGGAACTGACGGTGGACACCCACCTAAACCGCGTGCCCAAGGCCTGCATCCATGAGGCCGTGAGTGAGGCGAATTGCATCTCGAGCAAAGCTGCTATGGCAGGCGGCGTGATCGGGTAGGGGCTTAGAGACCCGCCGCCTTGGTCAGGTTCACGCGGAACTGGTCGCGGCGGCGCTGGTAGCGGCGTGTCCGAGCTGTTTCTGGACATAGCGTTCGTCGACCTCGGCGGAGCTGGCAAGACCAGCGCGTAGGGAGTGACCGGAGAACAATGCCAACCGGTCCTTTTCGGGCAGCTCTGATCGAATGCCTGCGTCGAGAACGGTACGCTTGATGAGGCGAGCGACATGTTTGTCGCTCAGGCGCGTCTCCAGCGTGCGTTTGCCATCGCGCGAGGTCCCGACAAAGACAGGGCCGAAGTCGATGCGTCCGAAACGCAGCCACTGCTCCACCGCGTGCACCGGGCAGGACTGATCCTTGGAGCCGCGCCCAATCTCAACTTCGCGCCAGCCGGTCTTTGCATTCAGCGTCAGCAGCGCCCCTTGCTCCGAGATGTCGATCCAGCCGCGGCTGTCTGGCGTATCATCCTTGTGCACGTCGATACTGACGATCTCCGAGCGGCGTAGACCCCCGGCATAGCCCAAGAGCAGGATCGCCCGATCTCGCAGCCCGCGCAGATCGTAGGGCAGGGTGGCGACCATGGCCAGAATGTCTTCGGCCAGGATGGCCTCTTTCTGCACGGGTGGGCGCGCATGCCGCCGCTTGATCCCTGCCAGCACGGTGGCAATGTGACGGTTCTTGCGATCCAGGGTGAAGCCACGCTGCGCGTAGGTCCAGCCAAGGCCGGACAGCCGGCGCTCAATCGTGCTGACCGATAGGGCAGGGGAAGAGTGTGAGCCGGCGGCCAGATCCGCCAGGTAAAGGCCAATCATCTCGGGCGAGGGGGGCAGGGGCTCAGTCCCTTTTTTTCGGCACCAGCGGGCAAAATGGGCCCAGTCCTTCGCATAGGCCTTGAGCGTGTTGTCGGAGGCCGCGGCGCGGGCATAGTCGCGGGCGGTGCCGACCAGTCGGTCGAGGGTGCCGGAGCTAACCACAAGGGAGGGAAATGTCAGCGCCTCGTTGTGCGATGCGTTCTTCTCGCTGTCCTCGTTGAGCGAAGACTCGTTTGCCACCTCTGAGTGCGATTTTGTCGGAATGCTGGAATTCATGAGACTGCAGCTCCTTTAATTTCGATGTCCTAGCCGAAGCGCGCCTGTTCATTCGAGTCAGTGATTGTGAGACTGGTGACAAAACATGCCGAGGTTCATGAGACCAGATCGCATCCGCACGGATGTCTATTTTTCGCGGGTTTTGGTGCCATCGGTGGCAGTCTGGTCGTAGGAAACCTCTTGTTCTGTAGGGCGTGGCAGCATCCAGTCTCACGAATTTCGACTCGTCCAGTCTCATCAATACCGTTACAGAATCTTATGAACCCCGGTTCGTTTTTCGGGGAAGTGCTTGAATCTCATGAATTCCGATCATCCGACACCATGAAACTAAAACGACACTGACATGCCCTTGAGCATATCTTTTGATGTCCGATAATGCAAATTTATTGGACATGACTGCAGGCGACAAGGCTAGGCGGTTTTGGCGGTTTTTGATGGTAGAAAGCGCCGTGATGACGTAGGCTTCAAGCATGACATTCACCCGGCACACCCATATCGACGACTTTGACACGTTACCCCGGATGCCCGCCTGGGTCACCTCCGCGCGTGCTGAGACCCTTGAAGATGTTGCGTTTTTGTCAGGCGCAGCCCTGAGCCATCTGCATCTTGTGTTGGCCTCTCCAAATGTCCCCCACGACTTGTTGCGGGAGCGGCTCGCACTGCGGGCGGCTGAAGCGTGTGTGGCGTTTTCTGGTCGGCCGGAGCGCGCAGGGGACCTGCGTGATGCGGTGCATCTGTTGCGACCTGGCGACCGACCCGGCCCGGCCGGCGAAACCTACTTTGCCTGGCGGCGCGCGGTGGAGCGACCGGTGTCGATCAAGGCTCTGGACCGAGCTCTGCCGACCCTTGAGCCGGGCCAGATTGCCGTGTGGCTCGATGCGGGGCAGGGCGCGCCAGTCAGCCGCGCCGCAAGGGTGCTCGAGGCTGTGCTGACTGAGGTGCCGCGTGCGGAAGTGCCGGGGCTCGTCCTCGCTGATGCGGCTCTGGCACAGGCGCTTGGCTGGGATCATCTTCTGCCGTTACTCGCCTCAGGTCTAAGGCAAGCCGATTTGCGCAAGCGTGGCGAGGACTTGCGCCTGGCCTGTCATCGCGCCCTCCTCGCATCGGCGATTGAGGCCGCGCGTCTCTCCACCGACTTCGCGCGTCGGGCGGCCCATATGAAAGCGGTCGCGCCGAAGCTTCGCGCCAATGGGGCCGGGGACGCCGTTGAGATGTTCCTGACCCGGGACGCGGTGGCGCCCGCGGCCTTGCCCTTGCCGGGCCGCGCCGCGCGGCGGCTCTGCGATCGGCTGGTTGATCTTGGCGCCATCCGCGAGCTGACCGGGCGCGACACCTTCCGGCTCTACGGGGTGTAGCGATGGCAAAGGATCGCACCGAACCCGAGCTTGATCGCGAATTGCTCGACCTGCCGCTGGAGCTGCGCTGGCGGGAATGGATGCGCCGGATCGAGGCGGTGCTCTTTGCCAGCGCCTCGCCGGTGCCGCGCGAGGATCTGGCCCGCGTGGTGGGGCAGGGGGCCTCGGTCGATCTTCTGGTCGAGGACCTCGCTGTTGATCTGGACGGTCGGTCGTTCGAGATCGCCCAGGTTGCTGGGGGCTGGATGTTGCGGACCCGGAACGCCTATGCGCCCGTAATCCGCGCCGCGGCAGACGTGGGTGGCCAGTTCCTTGACCTAAGCGAATTCGACGTCGCGGTCTTGGCGGCCATAGCCTATCACCAGCCGATCACCCGAGATGGGCTGAAGGACATCTTCGGCAAGGAGATCAGCCGTGACCTGATAGGCCGCTTGCATGCGCGCGACCTGATTGGGACCGGACCACGGTCCCCGCGACGGGGTGCGCCTTATACCTTTGTGACGACCGAGCAGTTCCTTGTCGCGTTCGGGTTGGAGAGCCTGCGTGATCTTCCCGATCGCGAGCAGCTGGTGGATGCGGGGGTTGTGGAGTAGCCGCTTCAAGTCGGCGTCGGCTGACGAATTGGAATCCCAGACATCGAAATCATCCCGACTTTGCTCTCGCGGATGCTACCTCGGGGCATCATCGTCGGCAGCAACTAATACCATCGTGACGACAACGTCAGTCGAGGTGAATTCTGGTCGGGAACGTTTGATAGACCTCTTGACCGGTCAATCCAAGGGTCGCCTAGCCTGTTCACCCTCGATCATTCAATCCATCTTGGCCTACATGTAGTATCCGAGGCCTTACGAAACGCTGATTGAAGTGCTATCTCTGTCATATAGAAGGTACGGGTCATTGGCGTGAACAAGAAGATTACTGCCAGTCAGCGAATTGGCGAAATCGGTGAGAAGGCGACAAATCTTCAATTCTTGCGAATTGGGTTCCAATTCGATGGGCGTTCACGGCTGGAAGCAGGGATAGACGGCATCGCTGAAGTGATGGACGATGATCAGCCGACAGCGAAGATGATTGCCGTTCAGGTCAAGGCTACTGAGCGTGGCAGCTACGTCGGCGAGACGGACGCCGGTTTCACCTATCGTGTCCGCGCTTCAGATTTCGACTACTGGCGCGGCTCCAACCTACCTGTGATCCTAGTTCTCTACAGGCAATCAGATGACACGTTCTTCTGGAAGTCGCTCGAAAACCTCGTTGGCGAGGCCGAACGTACATTGAGGTTCGACAAGGAGCGCGACGTCTTGGACGGACGTGCGAAAGATCGCCTCGCTGCCCTGACCGTCGCCAAGCAAGGACATGGTTACTACGTGCCGCCACTTGGGGGAGGGGAGGAAGCGATCATCAACATGGTGCCATTGCAGCTTCCTGAGGAAATCTTCGTCGCACAGACACAGCTCTCCACCCAGAAGGCGCTCGCCCGAATGAAAAAGGTCCGGGAAGGCCAACGGTACGATTGGATGATCGATGAAACCTCGCTTTGGACATTCTGCGACCCACTAACCACACCCGTCCGTGCCCTGATCGAACGGGATCAGGTCGAAAGGATCGAAACCGACTTTCTGGCACAACACGACGCAGTGGATCAGCAATACAAATTTGCGGGTCTGTTGCGACATACTCTGGGCTATGACTTTCGGAATTTGCTTGGATGGGACCGAAAGAAAAAACAATTCTACTTCTTGCCAACACCTGGAGTCGTGGCGCGCAAGTTTCGCTATCTTGGTGCAAAGCAGAAGACACAGGCCGACGTTGTCAGCGTCTATAAGAAGTCGAAGGGGGAGGGGCCCATCGACTATGTACGGCACCATTCATTCCATCCCCGGTTCGAGCGCTTGGCGGACCAATGGTACCTGATCGTCAACCCATCCTACTATTTCACTTCGGATGGAGAACGCGCGCTCAACTATCCGGATGCCTTGTTATCCGGGAAGAAGCGCCTCGACACAAACAGCACAGTTCGAGGCCAGGTGATCATGTGGCATCGATTGCTGTCAGGTATGGAATTTGAAGATGCCGGCGAACTGCTGGCACCCGACACCAAGACGGATCGAATCATCAAGTTTGGTGACCCGCCTTCCATCGAACTGCCAAAGAGCGTGCCCGAGGATGTGTGGGGCGCTAAGGCGCTCGACGAGGCAGGTGTGGAACTGCGCGATCTCGTTTGGATTCATGAGAGCTATTCAGTCAAGGTGCTGCGCGACGGCGACTTCCCTGTCCTCCGCGGCACCTTCGTTGAACTGGACGGCAATGGGCTGCTCTATACCAACGGCAGCATTCCCTACTATGGGACCTATCCTGGCCTCTATGTCCCGAACCCCCTGTTGCTCTGTCCGCACCCCCAAAGCGAGAGCACGATCGAACAGATTGCTAAGGAAGTTTTCAGCCTCACGAAGGTGAACTGGAACTCGACCCAGATGAACCAACGCTTGCCGATTCCGATCCGAGCAGCCCGTAAGGTCGGTGACGTGTTGAAATACGTTCCCTCGGGGCAAAAGGTCAGCAGTGACTATCGGAAGTACATTTAGAAGCTGCACACCGAGCACGCCGTCGGCTCCATGGATGCTGTTAAGAGCATCTGATCGTCGTTCCTCGAAGCTCCCGAGCTTCCAGCGGATATTTTTTCGGCAAGTGACTTCTCTGGCGCTTGATACATAAAAGCACATCATGCGTATGTCTCGATGTAGAATTACACATCAATCTTGAAGTCTGCTTCAGTGAGTGATATGTTTATGTATATCATAAGCGGTAAACGAAGCAGCAAGATAGATCATGAGTTACGCAACAGAGCACATCGCAGAGTCGCTCAAAGCCGCGCGGGAACGCAAGGGGCTCTCTCAGCGCGCGCTCAGTGCGAAGGCGGGGGTTCCACAGAGCCACATCTCCAAGATCGAGAGCGGGGCGGTCGATCTGCGTCTGTCCAGCCTGGTCGAGCTTGCACGTGTACTTGATCTGGAATTGACTCTGGTCCCGCGCAAGAAGCTGCCTGCCGTTCGGGCGATCATTCGCGGTGATGATGATGGTCACCGTGACGTTCAGAGCGCGCGTAAGGCGACGAACCTATTGCAGCGCCTTGATGACCAGATAGCAGCGCTTCCCAGTGAAACGCTCTCTGAGATTGTCGTTCAGGAGTTGCAGCGCCGGGCGCGCGAATTGATGCACTTCAAGCTTTCAGCCGATGATCTTGTTCAGTTGCAAGAAGCGTCTGCTGCCATGCAGGAGTTCCTGAGCGATCCGCGCAACTTGGAAGCGGCCGAGCAGGCGCAGAGCCAGTTGCGCATGTTGCGCAACGCACTCGCTCATGGTGCGGGTGTATCTGCACCATCCTTGCCGCGTCCGGCCTATCGTCTGGACGGTGACGATCGTGGCTGATGTAAGTGTCCTTGAAGTCCTGCTCTACGGAGAGCCGATAGGTACGCTGACGCGGGTCAGCGGTGATACCTCGCTCTTTGCTTTCTCTGAAGGCTATGTCGCCGATACGGGCAGGCCGGTTCTGAGCCTCGGCTTCAAGAATGAGCTTGGGGAACTGACCACTGATTTCGGTACTCAGAACATGCACCTGCTGCCCTTCTTCTCAAATCTTCTGCCCGAAGGTCACATGCGGGACTATCTCGCCGAGCGCGCTGGCGTGAAGCCCGTCCGCGAATTTTTCCTGCTCTGGGTTCTCGGCGAGGACCTTCCCGGTGCGGTCACTGTTCGGCCCGTCGATGGTGAGGCTTGGCCCCCCGATGCTGATGATGGTGAAGATCATCACGATGATCATCGAGATCAGGCGCTGAGGTTCTCGCTGGCAGGCGTTCAGTTGAAGTTCTCGGCTTTGGGAGACAAACAAGGCGGTCTTGCGATTCCGGCCAAGGGGGTCGGCGGCTCCTGGATCGTCAAGTTACCAGCGCAAGGCTTCGATGCTGTCCCCGAGAATGAATTCTCGATGATGACGCTCGCGCGTCTCTGCGGCATGGATGTTCCGCCTATCAGGTTGATCGATGTTGCCGACATCGGCAATCTTCCAGAAGGCATGGACAAGGTCAGCGGTCAGGCGCTGGCTGTCGAACGATTTGACCGTCTGAGTGATGGCAGTGCCGTCCACATTGAAGACTTCGCGCAGGTCTTTCGCGTTTATCCCAAGGACAAGTACGAGAAGGCAAGCCAGCGCAACATCGCACAGGTACTGGCCGCTGAATGCGGAGAGGCCGACATCGCCGAGTTTATCCGGCGGCTGACTTTCAATGTGCTGATCGGCAATGCCGACATGCACCTCAAGAACTGGTCGCTGATCTATCCGGATCAAAGGCAGGCGGCGCTCGCGCCGTGCTACGATTTTGTCTCGACTATTGCCTACATAGACGACGACAAGGCGGCGCTCACCTTTAGCCGCACCAAGAAGTTCTCCGGGTTCTCGAAGGACGAGCTGTCGCACCTGGCTGCAAACGCCGGTCTATCCGAGAAGCTGGTTCTGGGAACCGCACGCGAGACTGTCGCGCGCTTCCATGAGCACTGGCAGGCCGAAAAGGGAAACCTGCCGCTGACTGCGGATGCGATCAAGGCGATTGAAGCCCATTTGCACACAGTGCCGATAGCGTAGGGGATTGGCAGAATGGCAGAGAGTTTTTCGAACCGGCACGGCTACCGCAGCCCAGACGCGGAGATTACCGTTCACGAGGACGCGCCCGAAAACCTGCGCTATGCGATCCCGCTGATTGGGCAGGACATCGGCATGAGCCCGTCCGCCATGCGCCGGATCATCTGTCAGGTGTTGCTCGTCCCGCCTGACCGGAACAACTGGTCGGAGCACCCCAACATCTGGGACGAGGTCGTCGGGCTTGTTGCCGACTGTCCTTGGTACAAGGTCTATGACATTGCTGAAGCGTTCCATACGGCACTCGCGCAAGGGTACAACGACAATGCAAGCAGGTTCGATGACCGGTTGAACCAGTTCTTTGTCGAGAACGGCATCGGCTGGCATATGAACGACGGCCAGATAGTCTATCGCGGCTCCGAAGCATTTACCGGCGCGACACAAGAGGCCGTCGAAATCCTCGAACAAACCGGGCGCAGTGCCGCCGCACGCGAGATCCACGAAGCGCTGCGCGATATTTCTCGGCGGCCGGAGCCGGATGTGACCGGGGCAATCCAGCATGCCTGCGCCGCGATGGAAGCGACCGCGCGGGATCTGGCCGGCGATTCCAAAGCAACATTCGGCCAGCTTGTAAAGCGATTGGACCTTCCAAAACCTCTTGATACCGCAGCCGAGAAACTGTGGGGCTATGCGTCCAACAATGCTCGTCACGGGTTGGAAGGACAGCAGGTTGATACGCCAGAGGCCGAGCTGGTTGTCAGTGTAGCCTGCGCGGTCTGCACCTACTTGGCAAAACGCGCGGTGATATAGCCGGCCCGAACAGTCTGATGAAGTGACTGGGATTTCAGAGATACTGGAGCAACGTAGAAGGCCGACACTTAATTCACAGGTCCGGTTCAAAATCAGTGCGATCTCAGGCTGGAAGGAGCTTCTAGGTTCTCCGGCGGTGATTTGAGCTCATAAGCTCCTCCAAATTGATGAAAATCCGCAGGTAGAAGACGCCCATCGAACAGATTAAATTCACCTTCTTGTCTGCGACCAATCTGACGAGTCTAAAATCACCCGACATTTCGCCGCATAGACCGGATCGATCTGACCGGCGAACGCGATCAGACCCAACAGATGTTGGCGGAGGCCTTCAACGGAGGCGAATCCGCGCCGCTCTGCATGTTGAACCGGCCCCTGATCGGGAGCGCTTATGTGATACAGGTGCTTACGAAGCCGCGAGCGGAAATCGCGTGTCAGCTTCGGCGTGTCTCCGTCCACCAAAAGACCGAGCACGATCTTCCGTGCTCCCGGAGAAACAATCGTCGTCTTGGATTGGTTCGGCGCCAGTCCTCGAGCAGCCAGGGTCTCATAGACTCGCCCTACCAGGTCATGTGCGCGGGATCTTCCGAAAGACTTTCGTGTCGTTGAAAAGGTGAGGTCGTCTGCATAGCGCGAGTATCGGACGCCGTAGGCCTTCGCGATAGCAGTCAGTCTTTCATCTAGGTCGCGCACTGCGAGATTGGCCAACATTGGACTGGTTGGTGCGCCTTGCGGCAAAACGCCAAGCAGGTCTCGTGGATAAAGCGATGTTAAGGATGAGTGCCGAAATTTGGGCGTTCGTCGCTGAGGCAAGACAGCAGTATCATTGCGATGTTTGTCGCGGAGACGGGTGCACAAGCGCGCAAGCTCAAACGCGACCAGCGGCTGGTAGCCACGCTCCAAGAACACCCGATGCACGTCGATTTCGGTCAGCGATTCAAAGAAGTTCCGCAGATCAATCTTGACCATCCAAACTGCCCGGCAGTGGCGCGCCGCGGCCTGGGCCAACCGAGACCCTGGTGCAAACGCCGTGCTCGCCGAATGGCAGGGTGCATGGCGCAGGACTTCGGACGCGATCCAAGTCTGCACTCTCAGCAAGGGCGGCTCAGGCACGGCGATTGTCCGATAGCGCGGAGGTTGACCCGGGATCGGGCGCTTGCGGATTGAGAACTCCCGATAAGGGTCCGCATCCTGCCTTGAGGCATAAGCTTTCAAAATACCGACATCGACGCCCGCCAAATGCCCCAGATGGCCAAGGGTGAGGATCGGCGGGCCGGGATTTGGCTGCCGCAATGTGTGTTCAGCTGTCGCGACTGCATTATTGAGGACGGATTCATCCACTCCTGCCGCAAGGCCTTCGGCGAAGTAGCGTTGAGAGTTCCACGTTCGCATCTACTATCCACCCTTCAGGGTGAGCTTGATCGGATCGCAAGTCAGCCTACCGCTGCGGCGACCGCAAGGTCGTGCGGTTCGATCAAGTTGAGCATCAAGCGAAAGCTTGACCGTGAGCCCATCGCAATCGACGGCCCAGGCATCACCTCCTGCGGGCAGGACATGACACCAACGGTGCCGGTCGTTACCCCGGCAACCACTAGACATCGCGTGGCGCTCTCAACGCATTCGGAAAGTACATCGTGTCGTCGCCTAGGGGAAGGGGGCTCTTACGGTCTTGGCGGATCAGTCGTGACGCAACCATCCGCCCTCGCTCAGTAAGTTGATGCGACGCGTTTATCCAACCCCATCCTTTCAAGCGGTCAAGGATTTCGCACACATCATCGAGGTTCATTCCGAGACGACCCGATATCGCTTCGGGATGACGAGGGGATCGACGCAGTGCAGACAGAATGATCGTCTCCAAGCTCGTCGGGCGCAGGATTGCCCTGGTGTCCGACGCCATGGCAGACGCTTCGATACGCGCTCTTTCTTTCTCTGGCGTGTGCGGTTCTTGATAGGGGGAACCAGCTGTGCTGGATGCTCGCTCCGGTACCAGCGCCGACCATCCTGGTGAGTCCTTCCAGAACATCGAAGGCGAATTGTTCGGCATGCCGTGATCAAACGCCAAAAGCGCCCCCACTTCGCCATAGCCGATAGGTTTGGACCCCGGTGGCGCATAGCGACGACACAGCTCTTCCATCCGCCTGACTTTTCCGAGGGGAAAGACCGTTTGAATTGTTGGGCATCGTGTCACCAAGCTGACGGTGGGCGATGAGGCGTGATCCTTTACGCGTTCGACCCCAGCTTCTGTCCCTGCGTAGGCCACCACTTCGAAACAAAGGCCGGAATGGCTGCGCCTCGACCACCAGCTGCGCACTGTCCGCAGCCTCCATGCGGCATTGAGATAGTTGATGACGCGATCTCCGCTTCCGATGAAGTCCGTGACCAGAACGAACCGGCGCGCGCGCCTCTCGCGAATGATGTCGGCCCCGGGATTGAGAAGGATCGACTTTCGATGGCGCTTGTGCAGCTGGGTCAGGACGTTGGCGACAACTCCATCACTGCCTATTTCTTCGGCGACTTGCCGCTGACGTGGTACCAACGGCGGTCCGACGCGGCCATATGCGCGCACAGTCTTCTTCCCTTTTTGCATTTTACTCGCGCGGGACGTTTCGGGAAACAAACGGTTGGGTTGCCCTTTCCATTTCTTGCGCTCCGTTTCGTTGTAAAGCGCCAAGGGGTTGGGACCGATCCTCAGGCGCTCTTCAAGAAGCCGCGTCAAATCGCGGCGAAAAGCATCACCCGGGACAAGCCGGATGAGCGACGCGAGGATCGCAGCATCCGCCCGGTCCGCTTCTTCGAACTGATCCACCCATGCTTTCACCAACGGCTGCATGATGGTCGAGCTTGTAGTCACGTCGGTACCTCGATCTCAGTTCTTCAAAATGGTTGCGAGGTTTGCCATATGGATCAGGCGCCAAGCCAGCGTCAGGATTCACTTTAGACGGCTGCGCTCTTTCGCCCAAACAAACATCGCACCGACGGCAGCATTGGCTTGCTGCACGCTAAACACTTCCGGTTCGAACGCGCCGGCCCATTGCTTTGTATCACGATGTTCCGGGTGGTGTTTGTCGGTCAGCGCGTCGAGAAACTCTTCGTAAGAGTAGGGCCCTCCACAGTCCTCTGGCGGGCACGCTCGCTCTCCGGCAACACAGGCGGGAAAGTCCAGATCTGGCCTTCCGGTTGGTTTGCTAATCTTCTTGACGGTGACGAGATGCCGCCACCCATCTCCGAAATCATAAGTGTATGTGAACTGACTGCCTTTCTTGACCAGATCTCCAAGAGCAAACCTCTTTTCGTCCTTCCGGTCATCGTTTGGGTCCAAGCTGTCGTCACTTTTGTCGCGGGCCTCGAACCTGTCTTCGCCAATCTCGAACTCATGCAAATGATAGTCTTGCCAAGGCATAGCGCCCTGGAGAACGGAATGCAGGATGTCCAAGCTGATGTCATTTGGCACGAGGATTCGGCGCCAGATCGGTGGTTTGATGCCAATCAGTTCAATTTTCAGCTCAATCAAAGTGTTTTCCGCCTGTCTCAATGCCCCTGCCGTTGAAGTAACTTTTGATTTTTAAGTTGAAGCATTCAAGGGGAACATTGGCCCCTCCCGCCCTTTGGTCAGGACCGCGCCCTACTCGGTCGGCTGCGCGCAGCCGCCCTCCCCAAGCTGAAACGCCGCCTCTCCCTGCGACTTGCCGCTTGCCGGGCAGTCTCCTCCGGAGCCAGCCCGACCAGCCGTCGCATAGTCGTGGCAACGCTTCATCATGGCCGTTACGGTTACGTTCTCTGGGGCAGGGGTGTGCCCTCAACGGTGCGAACAGATGTATGTGGCCATCGGCCCAATCAAGCATAAAGCATGGGAAGTGCTTCAACCATGACGTTAGTCGTTGCAAAGATGGCTGTGCAAAATAGTGTGGTTCGGAGAGGGTTACGATAATGTCTTTAATACTCAAGTTCTTCCGAATTACATTATTTCTCTTCCTGTATTTCTTCTTGTGCATGGTCGTGGTGACCACAATGCTTGAGGCTTGGCCGGTTGGCGGCCAGATGCTGTTTGCGTTCGGTGTCCCTGTCATTCTGGTCTGGTGGCAAGAAAAACGGAGATCGCGGAAAGCCGCTGCAAAAGCGCAAGCGGAGGGCAGTTCCGAAACCCGAACACCCCGTCTCGAGCCGGTAGCTCGACCAAGTGCCTACGACAAACGTATCGAGCGTGAGCGTGAACGAACTCGCGAAGCCAATACTTCCCAAGCACCGGCTGCCGTTCAAGCCTACTCCCCACCAAAGCAGGATTACGCCGAAATCTTTCGCGCTGGAAAGTCTGCGGCGCCGGCTCTTGCGGAGGCCGCTGAACTAAACCAGCCCTCGCCAGTGGTATCGAGCACATCGGCCCGATCAACGAAAAGCGGATGGGTCCCGTCTGGCGAAACAGCTAACTTGGCCGGCCGCAACATCGGCGGGATGGTTTATGTCGGCACACCTCCCTTACTCAACACCTACGGGTATCGTGACAAGTGCCGAGCCTATATCGATCCGTCCCTGTCGGTCGCGCGCTCTGGAGCCGACAAAACAGGTGAAGGCATGCCCTATTGGCCGGGGTACTCGGAGATCTCACCCCAGTGCCGGGCGACCTACCTTGACTGGCTGGCCAGCGGGCGAAACGATGCCTCCTACAACCCCGGCTACATGTTCCTGTACTTCTACGGGTTGGAGCGTCGCTTCTTCGTCGATCAGTCCAATGAAGATGCCAAGGATATCGTGCAGGAAGTGCGGCGGCTGCAGTCACTTTACCCGGACAACCACTCCGTCAGGCGCTATTTGGGTGATTTCCTCGACATTGCGATGCTTGCCGAAACCGACCTCGACGCTATCGAGCCGATTTTCGAGAAGCAGGGCTGGGAACTGCCGTTCTCACTCAAATACGCAATCGGAGCTCGGATCGACAAAGGCGAGAACCTGACAGCTGACTGGTTGCTGAGTTGGTTCATCTGCCATCCGGAAACAAATCTGAGAACTCCCGCGACGCGGTGCCGTGACGAGTTCGTCGCTCTTTTTCGCATGCGGTTTGATCGGCGTTTTCCGGATGGACTCAAAGTGACCAAACCCCGGAAATCACTCACTGCATCCTATCGGGCCGCCTCCAACGAGTTTCAGGGGTCAGCCAACCCAACCGTGGATGGCAAGCCCGTCCCGGATATCTCTGGTTTGCGCAAGCCGATCGAGATTGCCCAAGAGTTGGCTGACGAGGTGACGAACGATCTCGACAAGCTCAGTCGCTTCTTGGGCCGAAATCCTGACGGCCGCGGAAGTGTCGAAGCGCATGCCTTGTTGCCCTCTGAATTGTGGGATGCTTTCCCATCAGAGGAAATGGACAGCTTGAAATCTTGGGTAAGCGATATCGTCGATCGGGGGGGATTGGTGCCGCTTGAGGAGGTGGTCGGACGTCTGGAGGGAGAAACGAACGAGAAGATCGGGAAACGGCAGATGACAGGAGCGGCTGACGCGCTCGCGCGCCTCGGTTTTGGTCTGGCGCCCGACCCTCGGTTTGCGCTCCGATCGCCCAAGGCGAAAGAGCCTGTTGTGCTGTTCAGCCTGGGCGAACCCATCGAAAGACTGGAGGAAGTTTCCGACAGCTATCGAAGCGCCTTGATCGAATTGGCACTTGGGTCGTTCGTCGCCCATGCAGATGGTCGCATCGCTGAGCCTGAACGCAGGGCGCTGGAAGAACAAGTTTCTGCCGCGGCCCTCAGCGATCAGGAACGCCGCAGGCTGCGTGCAAACCTTGAATGGTTCTTGGCCGTGCCACCGGACATGACGCTTCTCCGGCGCAAACTGAAGGAGGTCGACCAAGACAACCAGGCCGCGATGCGGGCTGCGCTGGTTGGTGCAGCACATGCCGATGGTATCATTCACTCCGACGAAGTTGCGAGCATCGAAAAGGTCTACAAGGCTTTGGGCTTTGACCCTGCGCTTGCCTACTCGGACCTGCATGCTGGCGAAGTTGCGGATGGTCCCCGCACTGTTCGTGCCTCGCAACCGGGTCGCCCGGGTGAAGCCATACCCGATCTTGAAAAAGCCAGCGGACCCAAACTCGACGCGTCGCGGATAGCGGCGATCCGTTCCGACACCGAGCGCGTGTCGTCCGTCCTCGGTCAGATTTTCGATGTCGAGGAAGAAGAAAGCGGTTTCTCCGCGTCTGCCAGCCAAAGCCAACTGTCAGGGCTTGACCTGAAATACGGCGCGCTCGTTATGGAACTCATTAAGCGGGAGCATTGGTCTGAAGCCGAGTTCGAGAAGATCTGTGTTTCGCATGGTTTGATGGCGTCCGGGGCTATGGAAGTCGTGAATGAATGGGCCTTCGAGACCTACGATGAAGCGCTTCTCGACGAGTATGACGGATATGACGTGTCTCCGGGGATTGCGGAGGCAGTAAAATTA
The DNA here is from genome assembly GCF_028802875.1 of Seohaeicola sp. 4SK31. NCBI lineage: Bacteria > Pseudomonadati > Pseudomonadota > Alphaproteobacteria > Rhodobacterales > Roseobacteraceae > Seohaeicola > Seohaeicola sp. 4SK31. The sequence continues at coordinate 21,367 of NZ_JARAMP010000037.1, forward strand.
AAGATGAATGCGGAGGGCAGGGATGTCGAAGTTGAAACCACGTGAACGCGATGCAATCGTGCAGGCGCTTCGGGCAGGGGTCGTGCCCAAGCTCGGCTTGCGTCATATCCAGGTCGGCCGAGTCCGCGAGATTGAAGAGCTCGTCAAAGACATGGAACGGATATGCGATGGCGGTTCGGCCATCCGGTTCGTCATCGGCGAATACGGATCGGGCAAGACGTTTTTCATGAACCTGATCCGCCTCGTTGCCCTCGAGAAGGGTCTCGTCGTGATGTTCGCGGACCTGGCACCCGACCGGCGCATTCACGCTACGGGCGGGCAAGCCCGAGGGCTCTATGCCGAAATGGCCCGAAACTTGTCGACGCGGACGAAGCCTGACGGTGGGGCCTTGGCCAGCGTAGTGGAGCGTTTTGTCAGCCAGGCTCACCGCGATGCTGAGGAACGAGATGTGCCCACGGGGTCGGTCATTCGTGAACGCCTTGGCCACTTCGAAGAACTTACCGGGGGTTTTGAGTTCGCCGAGGTCATCCGTCGATACTGGGAAGGTCATGAGACCGGAGACGACGAGCTGAAGTCCTCTGCCTTGAGGTGGCTGCGTGGTGAATTCGCGACACGCACCGACGCGCGCAAAGCACTTGGTGTGCGAACGATCATCGACGACGCCAGTGTCTATGACCATCTGAAGTTGATGTCGGCATTCGTGTGCGAGGCCGGCTACAAAGGATTGCTGGTCGGCCTCGACGAGATGGTGAATCTCTACAAGCTCACCTCGTCGCAGGCGCGCAATGCAAACTACGAACAGATCCTTCGGATCCTGAATGATGTGCTGCAAGGTAGTGCCGAGAACCTGGGATTTCTCATGGGCGGGACCCCGGAATTTCTGATGAACACCCGTCGAGGGCTATACAGCTACGAAGCCCTCCAGTCGCGTTTGGCCGAGAACACCTTCGCACGAGATGGATTGGTCGACCTTTCAGGGCCTGTTGTCCGGCTGGCCAGCCTGACCCCAGAAGACCTCTTCGTTCTTTTGGCCAATGTCCGGCGGATCATGCAGGACGACGCCGATGCTTTGCCGGACAACGCGCTCGAGGCTTTCATGGCGCATTGTTCGGATCGGATTGGTGAAGCCTACTTCCGGACGCCTCGCAATACGGTGACGGCATTCGTAAACTTGCTTTCCGTGCTCGAGCAAAACCCCGGTGTCGAATGGAGCGATCTGATCGAAAGGATCGAAGTCTCCGAAGACCTCGGCGAAGACATGACCGAGGTAGACGAGTCGACTGGCGCCCAAGACCCCGGTGACGATGACCTGATCAGCTTCAAGCTCTGACGCCGATGAGCAGTGCGTTCGATAAACTGGCGAGACCTGTCCAGAAATGGATACGTCAGCAAGGGTGGCGCGAGCTTCGCGACATCCAGGCGCGATCCATCCAGACGATCTGCGAGACCAATACAGATTTGATCATTGCTGCATCGACAGCCGGCGGAAAGACAGAGGCGGCGTTCCTGCCGCTGATTTCACAGGTGCTTGACGAGTCGTTCGACGGACCCGGCTTCGACCTGCTCTACATCGGTCCGCTCAAAGCATTGATCACGGATCAGTCCATGCGGCTGGAGGGCATCTGCCAGGATGCCGAACTACCGGTTGTCCCATGGCATGGGGATGTTTCACAGTCGATCAAGACGCGCGCGTTGAAATCTCCCAAAGGGATCCTGCTGATAACCCCAGAATCTCTTGAGGCACTTTTCATTCGTCGTGGTCTTGAAATTCCACGCCTGTTTGGCGCCACGCGGGCGGTCGTGATCGATGAGCTTCACACGGTTCTTGATAGCGAACGGGGTGTCCAGCTTCGGTCACTATTGACCCGTCTGGACTCGGTGGTTAAGCGGCCAATCCGCCGCATAGGTCTCTCAGCCACTCTTGGCGACATGGACCTCGCCAAGGTATATCTGCGGCCTGACGCTGCAAGCTCTGTCCAAATCATCGAAGCGGAAGGCGGCGAGGTCGAACTGCGGCTCCAGCTTCGCGGCTACCTGTCAGGCGATGAGGATGAAAACAACCCATCCGCAACGGACGCCATCGCAGCCCATCTGTTTAAGCATCTTCGAGGCAGCGACAACCTGGTCTTCGCTGGAGCGCGGCAGCGGGTCGAGATCTATGCGGATCGTTTGCGCGAGCTTTGCGAACGGGAACACCTGCCACAGGAATTCTATCCCCACCACGCGAGCCTCTCGGGAGCTGCTTCCTTGAGTGAGTGATCAATGACTTCAAACGGCGAGTCGGGGCGTCGAGCCTGCTGGATTATGAAATCCTTCAGCCGTCGGTCGCTGTCAAAGTCGAAGCTTACAAAAATTGGTGTCTTCAATCTTGCCTCGTCTCGTGGGGCTTGTGGATGGTCAGCAAAATATCTGGTGTTCTGGCGCTTATACTGTGGTGTTTGTGTTCGCTGATTGCAACTTGTAGTGGCTAATTTTGGCAATGTGCTCCTGGCACTATTGGTGCTCTCAGACGCTATCGCGTTCGATGAGTTATTGGCTCGCCTGATGCGTCTCCAGAACCTGGCTGCGCATTTCGCGGAATTTGGGCAGTGATTTCGCGTGATCTCGGGCACGCGTTTCACGGCATCGCGGGCAGCCATTTCACGCCCTCGGGCAGGCTGGCCAACGGGTTTCATAGAGTCAGGGCT
>NZ_JARAMP010000038.1:0-21540 GCF_028802875.1 Seohaeicola sp. 4SK31
CACAGTGAAAATCCTCCCGCCCTCCCTGTCGCCAGAAAGGGTAAAGGTGGACGACTTTTACGCCGCCCGCAGCAGGCTCATCCCGCCGCTACCGTGGCCGACTTTCGCACCGCCGTTCTCACTGATGCCCAAGCGAGCTCGGCTCAACTGTCTGCATCATTTTCGAAAACAGATCGAGAAGCCTCGCTGGGGAACAGGTCAGTTCCATAGCTTCCGTTTGGCAATCGCGGCTGTTCTTCAGCCAATTTTCTCGTTTCCAGGCCAATGACAGTGGCTTGAACGTTGCCAGGATAGAGCGTGACAAAACAAGACGAGATCGACGACAGCAGTGCTCCCCTGATCGAGCATTTGGCAGAGCTGCGCACACGGTTAATCCACTCTGTGGTAGCCTTTGTCATCGGGATGGTGATCTGCTTTTCAGTTTGGAACCCGATCTTCAATTTTCTGACCGAACCACTCTGTTCCGCGATGGAGCAGCGCGGGCATGAGGATTGCGGTCTGATCCTGATCCGTCTGCAGGAAGGTTTCTTCGTCGCGGTCTCGATCTCGCTGTTGGGCGGGCTGATGTTGTCCTTCCCCTATATCGGGTTCCAGCTCTGGCGCTTTGTCGCACCGGGTCTTTACAAGTCCGAGAAGGGCGCCTTCCTACCCTTTCTCGTGGCCTCGCCATTCATGTTTTTTCTGGGCGCGGCCTTTGCCTATTACGCCATCACTCCGCTTGCCTTTGACTTCTTCCTTGGCTTTCAGCAACCTGGCAGCCTCTTGGGCGAAGGCGCGACCGAGGAGAGCGCCGTGGCAGGTATCGCCTTCCAGGGTTCGGCGCAGGAATACCTCAGCCTGACGATCACGTTCATCGTGGCCTTCGGTCTATGTTTTCAGTTGCCAGTCCTTCTGACGCTGTTGGGCCAAGCGGGCATCGTCAGCTCCGAAGGGCTGGCGAATGTGCGGAAGTATGCGGTGGTCGGGATCCTGATCGTGGCGGCGCTTGTGACGCCCCCCGACGTGGTCAGTCAGATCATTCTCTTCTCGGTGATCTATGGGCTCTATGAGATTTCGATCTTCCTGGTCCGTCGGGTCGAGACCAAGCGCGAAGAGAAGCTGCGCGCGGAAGGCTATTACGACGACGAGGAATTTGAAGAAGATCTTGGTGTTGATTTGGCCGGCGAAACTGATGCCAGGGATGCAAGCAGATGAGCTCTGGTGACAAGGGGTGCAGCTTCCAAGAGCAAAGCGCTCAGCTTTCACCCTTCTGTGTCTCTCGGACCGGTCATGGCATTGCAAAGAGGTCCAGCCATCGCGCCATCGATAGATATCATTCCATGGAAACCGACAAAATGACGAACTTCGAGACCTCCAAATTGGAGGGCGGCACTGAAGCGGGCATAAAAGTTACTGAATTAGAGCGCCACGACGAAACCGATGATGTGGCGGAAAGGCGCGTTCCCAAGAAAACGCTATCTCAGATTTTGACCGAGATCAGTGAGGATACCTCGCGTGACGTGGTGGCCGTCAATGATCTGATTGCGACGCTGGGCGGACGGGGTCGTGCCGCCCTGATCCTGATTTTCGCGTTTCCGAATATTCTGCCGTCTCCACCAGGATTGGCAGGCGTGTTGGGAGTGCCACTGATCTATCTCTCGATACAGATGATCATGGGCCGCATTCCATGGTTGCCGCGTATGATCGCCGACAGATCCGTGCCGCGAGACAGGTTCGCACAGTTCATCGCGCGTCTTGCGCCCCTTTTGGCGCGGGCGGAACGGCTGCTGCGGCCACGCTGGGGGCTCTTTGTCAGCCACCGGGCAGAACATGTCCTGGGTGTTCTTTTCCTTGTGCTCGCTATCGTTTTGTCCCTACCGATCCCCTTCGGCAACATGACCCCATCAGTTGCCATGTGCCTCATTGCACTTGGGATCCTCGAGCGGGACGGGCTCTGGGTTGTTCTGGGGGTATTCGTAGGGTTGATTGCAATTGTGGTGGCTGGAGGGGTGGTCTACGCGGTCATCAAATCGAGCCTCTTCTTGTTGATAAACGCGTTCGCTTAGGGGCCCGGGGTATAGCCGTGGTCGGCAGCCCCACGATCGCCGATCAGCCACCTTGGCGACTCTGCCAATCCATCTGCATCTCGAAAGGTGACCCTCATGCCGGAGACATTGTTCGCGGCTCTTGTCCTGGGTGTGCTTGAAGGGCTCACCGAGTTCATCCCTGTCTCGTCCACCGGTCATATTCTACTGGCGGGACATTTCATGGGGTTCGAAAGCGCGGGCAAAACCTTTGAGGTGGTGATCCAGTTGGGCGCGGTGCTGGCGGTGATGCTGGTCTATGCCGCGCAGCTCTGGACGCTTTTCGCAGCCGCGCCACGTGATCCGCAGGCGCGCCGCACGATCCTGTCAGTCTTGATCGCCTTTCTACCTGCCGTGGTTATCGGTGTTCTGGCGCATGACTTTATCAAGACCATCCTGTTCGAAAGCCCAAGATTGATTGCAATCATGCTGATCCTTGGGGGCGTTGTCCTGCTGGTCGTGGACCGGATTGCCTTTGCGCCGCGCTTTGACGACGCGATGCGTCTGCCGCTTGGTGTGGCCCTGAAGATCGGACTGTTTCAATGCCTTGCGATGATACCCGGCGTGTCACGGTCTGGCGCGACCATCGTCGGGGCCCTGACGCTGGGGGCCAGCAAGCGAGCAGCGGCTGAGTTTTCGTTCTTCCTGTCGATGCCCACGATGGCTGGTGCCTTCGCCTATGACCTGTGGCAGAACCGCGCCGTTCTGAACAGCGGATCGATGACCGAGATCGCGTTTGGGTTCGTAGCGGCCTTCGTGGTGGCAGTGTTCGTCGTGCGCGGATTGGTGGGCTATGTGTCGCGCTATGGCTATGCCATGTTTGGGTGGTGGCGCATCATTGTGGGCGGCTTGGCACTGGTTGCGCTGACGCTACAGGGCTGACCCATCGCTGAAACATGCAAAAGGGGCGCAACCGAATTGCGCCCCCTCATTGTCACGATACGCGGCGGCACCGGTCAGATGCGCGGCGGGTTCTCCGTTGCGGTGACCGCCACCGGGTGGCCCTTGGGTGTGCCCGTCTTCCAGAGCGAGAACACCACACCGGCGCCAAGAATAGCGAAGGTGATGCCCAGCGACCATGCAGGCGGGAACTTCTCCCATCCCATCAGATCTGCGATGAAGATCTTGGAGCCGATGAACACCAGCAGGATCGACAGCGCATATTTCAGATAGGCGAACCGGTGCAGGATCGCGGCCAGCGCGAAATAGAGCGCGCGCAGGCCAAGGATGGCAAAGATGTTCGAGGTGTAGACAATATAAGGATCGGTCGTGATCGTGAACACGGCCGGCACCGAATCCACGGCAAAGACCAGATCCGCAATCTCGATCATGATCAGCGCCAGAAAGAGCGGCGTGGCATAGCGCACGACACGGCCGGTCTCAGGATGCGGCTTGCGGACAAAGAAGCTGTGGCCGTGCAACTGCTCGGTTACATGCATTCTCCGCTTGAGGAAACGGAGCAGTCCGTTCTCTTCGATCTTGTGCTCTTTGTCGGCAACAAACAGCATCTTGATCCCGGTGAAGATCAGGAAGGCCGCGAAGATATAGAGGACCCAGTGATACTGATCCACGATCGTGGCCCCAAGGCCGATCATGATGCCGCGCAACACGATCACGCCCAGAATACCCCAGAACAGGACTCGGTGCTGATACTCGCGCGGGATCGCGAAAAAGCCGAAGATCAGCGCGATGACGAAGATATTGTCCATCGCCAAGGATTTTTCCACCACGAATGCGGTCAGATATTGCGCCGTGGCGGTGGCATCCATCTGCCACCAGATGAAGCCCGAAAAGCAAAGACCTAAAGTGATATACATCGCCGAGAGCTTGAGGCTTTCGGCAACACCGATCTCGTGATCGTCCTTGTGCAGAACGCCAAGGTCAAAGACCAGCAGTGCAATGACAATGGTCAGGAAGACAAGCCACATCCAAAGCGGCTTGCCCAGAAAGAGCAGAAACAGGATTTCCAATGCAGGACCCTCATGAGCGTTGTGACGCGCTTTGAACATGCCCGTTCAGAGGGAGGATCCGATCCGGGCATGTCACAAGCGCACTTGTTACGGTCCGACATCACGATGGTTGACCATCGTCAGAGGGGCCCGGCCCGTGACTGCGAGATTGGTATCCCGTGGTTGGCCTTCAAGCCCCACCGAAAGAGATTTCGGCCTTTGGGAAAAAGAACACACCGGCGCGATGATCGGTGTGTCCAAAGCTTCACGCGTCTATATTGGCAAACTCGTGGTCAGGTTTGCGCTTGGCCTTGTCGCTGCGGTCCAGTCCCAGAAACAGCACGATGTTCTTGGCGACATAAAGCGTGGACCATGTGCCGACGATCACCCCGAAGAGCATCGCGAACACAAAGCCACGGATCACGTCGCCGCCGAACACCAGAAGCACCACAAGTGCGATCAGCGTCGTCACCGCCGTCATCAGGGTCCGGCTCAGCGTCTCATTCGCGGAGAGGTTCATCAGGTCGCGCAGGGGCATGGTCTTGTATTTCGCGAGGTTCTCTCGCAGCCGGTCAAAGATGACCACCGTATCATTGACCGAATACCCCAGGATCGTCAGCAGCGCCGCCACGATGGTCAGGTCGAAGCGCAACTGGAACAGCGCAAAGACCCCCATGGTGACGATCACGTCATGCACCAGTGCGGCCACGGTGCCCACCGCGAACTGCCATTCGAACCGCATCCAGACATAGGCGAGGATACCCATCGCCCCGGCCCCGACAGCGGCCAGCGCCAGCCAGATCAGCTCGGCCGAGACTTTGGGGCCGACCGAATCCACCGCCGTGAAGGCAACAGCCGGATCAACCGACCGCAACGTCTCCTGCACCTGCGCGATGGTGGCGGTGGAAATCGCCTCAACCCCCTCCTGCGCCTGAATACGGATCATCGCCACATGCTGATCGGCGCGGAAGGTGGGATCGAACACCTCGGATATCGCCACATCGCCCAGTTGCAAACCGGACAGCGCTGTGCGGTAAGCGCTCAGATCAATCTCCTGCACCGATTCCGTGCGGAAGGTCGTGCCGCCCTTGAAATCGATCCCGAAGTTCAGCCCCATCGTCGCGATCAACACCAGCGAGGCGACAACCGCAAATGCCGACACGCCAAAGGTTGCCCATTGCGCGCGGAAAAAGTCGATCGTGGTCCTGTCCGGCGTCAGCTTGATCCAGCCTTTCAGGGTGATCCGGGCCGGTTTGCGCCAGTGCATCCATGTCTCGATGATCAGGCGCGTCACATAGACAGCCGTGAACATCGAGGTGAGGATACCCAGACCCAGCGTCACGGCAAAGCCGCGCACCGCGCCCGAGCCGATGGCAAACATGATCAGCGCGGTCAGAAGCCCGGTCAGGTTGCTGTCCATGATCGCGGACAGGGCCTTGTCGAAGCCCAGCGTGATAGCGCGCCCGGCGGGACGGCCCTGTCGCAACTCCTCGCGGATACGCTCGAAGATCAGGACGTTGGCATCCACCGCCATGCCCATGGTCAGCACGATCCCCGCAATCCCTGGAAGCGTGAGGGTCGCGCCCATCACTGATAGCGCGGCCATGAGCAGCGTCATGTTGATCCCAAGTGCCACCACGGCCATGACACCGAAAGTGCCATAGCAGGCCACCATGAACACGATCACCGCCACCATACCGATCACCGCCGCGCGTTGTCCGGCGTCGATGCTGTCCTGCCCCAGCTCCGGCCCGATGGTGCGTTCTTCCAGAAAGCTCATGCCTGCAGGTAGGGCGCCCGCGCGCAGCAACACGGCCAGATCGGTGCTTTCCTCGACTGTAAAACTGCCGGTGATGATGCCCGATCCGCCGGGAATATGGCTCTGGATCACCGGGGCGCTGATCACCTCGTCATCCAGAACGATGGCAAAGGGGCTGCCGATATGGGCGGCGGTATAATCGCCAAAAGCCCGCGCGCCGGTGGGATCAAAGCGGAAATTGACCGCCGGGCGGTTGTTCTGGTCAAAGGCGGGCTGCGCATCGACAAGGTTGTCGCCGCTGACGACCGGGCTTTGATCGACGATGTAGAACACCCCCGCCTCATCCAGCGAGGGCAGGATCAGCGTGCCGGGTTCTGTCGGAGCCTCGGCGCTTGCGGCGCGTCCGAGGACCGGATGAAAGCTCAGCTTTGCGGTGGTGCCGATCAGCGCCTTCAACTCGGAGGCCGAGCCGATACCCGGCACCTGGATCAGGATGCGATCCTCGCTCTGACGCTGGATGGTGGGTTCGCGCGTGCCCACCTCATCGACGCGGCGGCGGATGATCTCAAGGCTTTGTTGCATCGTGCGCTGATCCGATGCGGCACGTTCCGCCGCCGAAAGGGTCACAATCAGCACGCCCCCATCGGCGCGGACCTCGATGTCGTTCTGTCCTGCCCCCGTCAAAGAGGTCACAGGCGAGGCCAGCGCGCGGACAGCGGCCAGGGCCGCCTGTTCACCGGTAGGCTCGGACAGAGCGATGCGCAATTCGCCGGTGGCAGCGTCCTGCCGCCGGATGGTTCCGACCTCGTCGCGCAGATCGCGGAGCGCGTCGCGGATTTGCGGCCAGAAGGCATCCATGCGCGCGGCATAGACATCCTCGACCTGCACCTCGGCCATAAGATGCGCGCCACCGCGCAGATCAAGCCCGAGGTTGACAAGGCTTGATGGCAGCCAGGTGGGCCAGCCCGTCAGATCGGCGGCCTGTGCTGACGGCAGCGCGCCGGTTTCGGTTTGCACGGCAAGGGCATCGTTATACCGCTCAACCTGCGGGTAGAAGGCATTGGGCAGGGCAAAGATCAGCCCCCAGAGGCAAACGCTCCAGATCAGGAGGCGTTTCCAGATGAGTGTTTTGGACATGGGTTTATCCTTGGCCGATAAAGGGCGGGCGCCTGGCCCGGTCCGGCTTGATCGGTGAAATCTGCAAGGGTCATGCGGCCAGAGAGGGGCGCTGACCCGGCGTCATGCCGGCCGGACAGGGCATGGCATCAAGACGGTATCGGATCGCGCACAATGCTGGCCCGCATGAGGGAACGACCAGTTGTCAGGCTGCGGGCGGTGCCCTTGGGCTGTGTGGGGCATGTTTGCGGCCCGGTGGGCCATCCAGGCTCAACCCTGCCAAGCTGTCAGAAGTCAGCGGGACCCTGTCAGGAACGGACGGGTCTGTCGGCAGAGATGCGTCGGGACCCGTGCCGAACCTGTCATCCGCAGGCCGCTGGACGGGGCTTGGCTTGATCTGCAAGGCAGCAAGTTCGGGCGTGCCCTGGAGGCTGATCGCCTCTTGCTGCGCCACGTGACCGGACCCTGCATGGCCCTGGTCTGTGCCAAACGACCAGACCAGCAGCAGCGACAGCAGCAGAGACCAGACGGCGAGCGTCCGGCGGGTCAGAGCTGCGATCTGGTGGGTTCTGATCATGGGGCGCAACATCCCACCAATCCGGGCGAAAGACAATCTGCTGCATGAGGTCTGCAAGCTGCCATAGCGTCAGGCAGGGCGCCGATCACCGGGATCATGTCAGGCTCAGACCGGCGAGAAGGATCGCCGACACACCACGTGCCAGGTCTGCATGATGACCCGGCCCTTGATAGCGCGCGGCGGCGCGCCAGACACCGACCAGCGCCACCACATTGTATGGCACCGAAAGACCATAGCCGACCGCCAGCGCCAACCATGGCAAGTCGAGCGTAATCAGCACCAGAAAGAGAATGCTTGTGGTCACATTGACCAGAAGGCCGCCCAGGACAACCCAAGTCCAGAACGCATCACTCAATTCAATGTCGCCCCGCCACAGGGACTTCAGCTTTTGCATCCCCCCTATGTGGGACGTGCGCCGCCTCAGCACCAGCCCTGCGTAAACAATTCGAGGCCACTGTCAGGGCTTGCTCCAGAAGCTCTGTTGCGGAAAAGGCCTTGTCGGCCAATCCGTCGCTGAGCTCCTCAAGACTTTTGAAAAGAAAGCCTGACATCATCCCTCCGCTCGACACTTCATCATGATAGGCACGCGGAGACGCAGCAAACAACAGATTGTGCAGGCCTTGTCCGGTCTTGCAAGGGTCGCGCGGACAGCGCGTTGCGTCATGAACCTTCAAGCCTATGACCCACTGGCTCACAAGAACGGCAACGCTGCCCAACTTCTGGCTCAAGCGCTGCCAGATAACGAACCTTAATCACAGACCCGATTGTCATGGCTTGTGGGACACCATGTCCCATGCAGCGAACACACTGGCTTGAAGGATCGCACGCCGGTTTCGCAAACCGAGTTCCGCAAACTGAAAGGCAAACCTATCATGGTCGAAAACACAACGAAGAAAAGTCGCGGCGGTCGCCCTGCGCAATACAACCTGGAACAAATCCATACAGTCCTGGTGGCCCTTCTTGCAGGCGGGCTGTTGCCAGAAGAGATTGATGCGAAACTGGTGAAGTCCAAGCTTTGCAGCTACTTCGATGTCAGTCCCGGCATAAACGAACAAAGTCTTCATGCTCATGTCCTGCAAGTCCTGGCGGATATTTCAGGTGAGCAAGAGCGGTCAATCCTCGCCGCACTTCCCAAATCGGTCGATCCGGCAGTGGATGAAATGCTGGCCGAGTTGAAAAGACATCTCCTTCTCCTTGTCGGCCAAGAGAACGCCGTTTGTCAGCAAGAGGCCACAAGAGAGGTCGAAGTCCTGCGACTTGATAAACGAAACGCGAATTGGAGAATTTCAGAACTCGAAACCAAAGTCACCGATCTTGTTGCAAGCAATTCCGAATTGCAGGCCAAGTGTGAAGCATTACAAGCTGACTTGGAGGCAGCCGCGGCAACACGAGCAAAGCTTGAGACTGAATTGAACCAGAAAACGCAAAGCGTCACGATGATTGATCAGTTCCTGAACGAACTGCGAGAACCTGGGTTTCGTGATGCGATCCTGAAAACCATGAGAGAGATCACTTCAGCGCCTGACGTAGAGATTTCGCAATCAGGTTGACCCTGAGAGCGCGGACACCATGTCAAAGTGCGATCTCGCGCTTCTCTTGAACGCCCCAGCCAGCGGGGATCGCGGCGCTTAGACAGGCACCGAAAAGACAGCGATCTCTTCGGTCCCAGATCTTAGATTGCTCTTTTAGCCATAGCGGGCAGCTGTTCCCAATCAAAGGCTTGACTTGAAGGGTCCCCTGAAGGGTCCTCGTCGTCATCGTCGGAAAGGTCCGAGAACATTTCGTCCCTTGCCTCACAGGCCACAGCGAACGCAAAAGCCCTCGCCTGCTTTCCGATGTATTTTTTGGTAGATGGCCCAGAGTTGTGATCATTGATGAGCATGGCGCCGTGTGTCGCATCCAGACCAAGCGCGAACATGATTTCATAGAGGACCGTTCGGTTGATGTGCGCCCCCGTCCCGAACTCAACTGACCACACCTGCGAGACGTAATTGGTCGCCACTTCTGATCCGTTGGGGTGCAGGAAAAGTGGGCGACCATCTTTCTCGGCACGAGCACGAAATGCCTCGAGAAACTTGGGATCATCGTCTTGGAGAAGAACGGCATCCACGAAGTGCTGGACGCTCGGCTCAACCGAGCCTTCATAGTCTTCACGCCCAGGAATGTTGCGCGTTTTCTGTAGCTTGTAGTCCTTGAACCGATAGCGACCATCGAACCATACGAGATCGCGGCCGAAGTGAAGATCATGCCACTCCCGTCGCAAGGGTGTCATCGGAGGCAAAGCAAGCGCCATTGCACGGTTGCGTTGTATCAGCCGCTGAGCAAGGTTTTTATACTTGGTCAGCCCCTCCAGAATCGACATCGCGCGGGGGATGATATTCTTGACCTCAAGCCTGGCGAGAGCATCGTATTTCAGGGCGATGACGCCATCAGCACCATCCTCAAGCTTCTGGATCACTGTGTGCATCTGATCCAACAAGTCGGGGGAATAGTCTCCGGAGTAGCGCATAAAGTCGCGCAAATCGGAAAAAGTCGCGAGAACAGTTGCCGGACGAAGCGGTTTTCCGTGGCTCGAAATTCGGTTGGTCTCAAACTGATAGAAGGCGCGCAGACCGTCGACGGTCAACTCAACCTCGAAATCAGACTCCCGCATAAACCACGCATACTGGCACAGCTTCTGCACCATTCGATCAAAAAGGCTGTCGACGCGAGCGATTGTGCGATCTTGTCGCTGCCCATCTACACGAGCAAGTTGATGACGCCAACGTTCTGGCAAGTCACGATAAGGGACAGAAATCCGTCTCTTGTATTCCCTCCGTGGCTTTCTCGTTATCGCTGCGTAATCTCGGCATTTGCCCAGATCATCTGTTGCAGACCGAAGTGCGCTGATTTCGGGCGCCTCAGAGCCTTCCAGCGCCAGCACCGCCTTTTGCGCGTGCGCGAGACCGTCAACTCCCAGTGTCAGGCGCGCCCAGACGCGCGCATCCGCACTCGTCAATTGGGTAATCCCCTGTTCAGACATGAAATCGATCAAGCTATCAAGCGCGCTCAGTTGATCCAGTGGCAGTCCCAGAAGCTGAGGCAACCTCGCCATGGGCTGCCAGCGTGGTTTCGCGAGAATTTCACTACGCTTCATGAGAACAAATACTCCGCCAATATAACCTGCGTTCCCTCGATCTTTTGTCGCTTGTCAATCCATCCATAATAGGTATCGATCACGCCGACTGAGCATCCGAGATAATCAGCAGCTCGGTTTCTGTTTCCCCAAGATTTCGCCAGCAAGAGTGTTGCAAGCCCGTGGCGAAAATTGTGTGGTCGCATTGGGATGCCTATTGAGTAGCTGGATTTTGAGATCCACTTGTGGAGCAAGGCGCCATTCAAAGCCTTTGCTGATTTTTCCGAGGGGAACAGAAAAGGCGTTTGCGCCACTTTATTGTTCTCGCACCATTCCGGATTTGCATGATCAAACAGTGGACGTATTTCTCTCAAAAACCAGTCAATGACTTCATAACCCGCATACTGATTGTCATGAATTGGAATAGGCGGCAATTCTACATATTCTCCCTTCATATTCTTTTTAGAGATCCTCAGTAGAAAGTGTCTTTTATCACCGTCTTTTATGCGGTGGAGGTTTTGCTCCGGGCCGTGGGACTTGATCGACAGTGCAGTGCCTTTCCGAAGGGCAGCGCCGCGCAAACAAAGTGCGGAGAATGCAGCGCAGGTCCCTAACCTACGAATCTTTTCCAAATCACTTTTGGTCAGTGGGGTTCCCTTTGAAAGGATCCGCTTTGCCTTCTGCTGATACAGAACATGCTGCCTCAGGAAAATCTTGATGGACTGCCGACTTGCCATCAGATTCTGGCAGAAAACCATGTTCTTTTTTGCCATTTTTTCAGCACTGTCCTTCCCCTCGAGTAGAAAAGCATTGTTTTTCCGGCTTTTTCTCCACTCGCTCACGTCAATGCCATTGGCCTCACCAATCTGAATGATAACTCGGACATAGCCAGCCGCCGTGCGCGCCTGAAATCCGGTGCTTTTTCCTGCCATCTCCGTCCAATGAGCGATGACGGCCCGACGGGTTTCACACGCGAAGAGTGACTGGAGTGAGTTCAATGACGCCAGATTGGTTTGCATTGCATCAGCAGCGCCGCGTGCGAGGGCGATCAACGCGGCCGAATAGTTCGAACGCGAGGTTTCATTGAACCGGATCTTCCAAGTCTGTGTGACATCGTCATAGCTGTCAGCCTCAAGTTGGGCCTTGTCCAACATCGCGTCGATCATGTTTCTGATCGTATCTGGGACGTGTGTTTGCGCAGTCACTCGCAAGGAGCTGACATCGAATGTCGCGGGAAGAAAAGCCGCGACACTGGGGTGAACTTTCAGGCGGTTCAGCGAGAAAATGGTCTGTGTCGCCTTCTCTCGCAGATGAGCAGGCAACACATCCAGCAATGCGGCGATGTTGCTCGGTGTCAACTCCGATGGCTCCAATTCATTCTGGCGTGCCAGGTCTGCAAAAGTGACGATCGCACCATATTGCCCATGGTGGACCGGGCCATCGTCCTTGGTCATCGATTTCAGATGGCGCAACAGTGGAGTCCACCCATCATCCCGTGCACGCAACTCCTCTCGCGCAGCCAGATCCCCATTGGTTGTCCGGATCCGGCGCCTGACGACTTCTCGCCATTTGGCATAAGCACTCTTGCTGGACCAGAATTGACGATCGGCGCCTGGCAAGGGGCGCGCGCCAAGCGCCTTCACCTCCGGGAATTGGTCATCGAACCATCCGAGCAGATCACCACCGCCATCGAGGGTAGAGAGAGGCTCCAAGAAGAAATCAGAGACCCGTCGCACGCGCTTGCGTTCGGTCTCATCGGTTGTGTCGTCCAGCACGGTCTGCATCGAGACCCTGCGCGCGATCATCTCATCGGGCGGGACAATCGCTGCAGCCGCGACGGTGGAAAGGAAACTCATCTGTGGTTCTCCTGATCTGGAAAGTTATGTGGGATATTGGTCGGTTAGCGTGCACACGAAGTAGAAAAGTGCGTCAGAGGCGATTTTTCTGAACACTTACCGGAGCCTTAAATTTACGAGAGTTTCGCCTCTGAGGTCTTGCCGTGCGCAAAACCGCCTTCGCGGGATTCTGGGCAGGATCGAGGGCGTTCCTGGGGTGGTTCTGATCTCGTGGCAGCGCCAGCCAGACTTGCCTGTAGCGCCCGCGCCATGATCCCCTTGGGCATGTCGTCGGGCATCTCCTGCGGCTGCGGCTGCTGCGGCTGCTCTTGTGACGCGCAGGGCTGCTCCACGATCGCTTCAAGGCGCCGTCGCGCATCGGACAGGATGAAGCGGATCTGGCCTTTGAACAGAATGTGGGCGGGCAGATCCATCTTGTCGGCCAGCAGCAGATCGACATTCTCTTTTGTCGTATTCAACGCGCAGGCGAGTTCCCGCTTACGAGCACTATGCCCTTCTGCACCGGTGAAAGCATGCCAACTGTTGCGGGGACTGAGGATCATCTGCTGGATTTGCGCGCGCAAGAAGAGGTGCTGGCGCGGCCCCAATACATAGAGTGGTGGATAGTCGTTCTTGCCCCTGCGCAAATCGTTCAACAGATCGTCGGCTGCGCGCCCAACCCGGTCCGCGACAGCACCGAGCCTGACCATGCCCTGCCCCAACATTTCCACCTGGTCCGCGTCGGCCGGCGTTACTCCGAGCAGATGGAGATAGATCCGCGGCATCAGGAACTTCCCGCTCAGCGGCAAGATGCCGAACCGCGCCAGGGTCGGCGCCACCAGATTGCGCGACATTGTCAGCCAAGGTGCCAGTTCGGCACGTGTGACATTGTGGTTCCGAAGGCTTGGTGTCATTCAACATCTCCCGTTTTTCAGGAGATGGGTCGCGCGCGCATGCCACGGAAAAAATATCTGCCCGTCAGGAGAAAAAAATCATCACGCTGTCATAGGCATAACAGAAAGACAGACAGACAGACATGGTTGAGTAATCATGCCTGGTGAGACACACAAGGAGCAGTTCTGGTCAGACGTTCACCAATCGAGCTGACAGCTCCTTGATTGAATGTAGGTCGAAGCACCGCTGGGCAGAAATGCAGTCGCTCCGTTCAGGTCCCGATCACAAGAGGGCTGAACATTTGCCCGGTCCTAACAAAGTTACGCAGCTTCGAACCAATCGAGGCGCCCGCGTCGCCAGTCCTCAATACGGGCCCGATGATGGTCGGCAGACGCCGGTGCGATCAACGTCTGACCCTTGGCAACGCGCTCCAGCACATTATCGGTAAAGAGCTCCCGCGCATCAGGCGCATCGCCGCGCTGCCAAATCCCAAGATCGCGTGCGCAGCGCCAGACAAAATGCGCGGATTCCAGCATTTGAGGCGTCTCCCCCTCGATCGCAAGCTCGACACTTTTTGGCAACGGATAGACAGCGTTTCGCAAGCGATCGCCGCGTGGCGGCATCGGACCGAGCCGCTCTGGCGGCAGGAGATTGCGTCCATTCGAACCAAGTATCGCATGCAGCGCATCGAGACGGTCCACATTGTTCGACCAGGTCAGCCTCAAATCCGGGCGAAGATCGCGCTCGTGACAGAATGCCCATTCTCGGTCCATTTGCCATGGCTCGAGACCTGCGGGACGCGCCACGTTGAGCATGGCTTCCACCGGGTTGTCAGCGCGCGACACACCTGCGGCTACCACACAGTTCTGCAGGTTCCGCCAGCCCGGTGTCCACTCCAGGCGCAGCCGCTCGTCCAGGCGCAGCAGTTCAGTCCGATATGGGCGCATGCCCTTCGGGTCTCGTCGGATTGCGTCTGCAATCAGCCTGGCAAACGGTATCTTCTTTATCGGCAAAATGAAATCGTCTGGGCTCCTGGTCACGGAGACCAATTTGCGACAAGCGACGACGAGGGCCTTCTCACCCGCTGGTGTGAATCCCGAGAATTGCGCGTGCGCGCGGATTGCAGCTTCGACACCCTCCGGCAATTCCACGCCCCATTTGGACGGCGCACTGACCTCCTGCCCAATCATGATGGGTGACAGAAGTTCGGGTAGAAGTGGTCGCAGCGCATCGAGATATGCGAAACCGGTTCTAAGAAGTGGAATGTCCTTATTGCGACCAGAGCTGCGCGCCAGTGCGAACAGTTCCTCGGCAATGTTTGTCGTAATATCCGCTGGCGTCAGAGCCGAATTCAACTCAGCTGCAAACCGCCGAACCGTTGCAAGGCCGCGTCGCTGTCGGCGTGGCATCCCGTCTCTTTTGCTGGACTCTCCGATCGCGGTCCAAGGACACCCCTGTCCGATATGTTTCAAATAGGCACGGAGCGCCCTGCCATAGAGTGTCTGCATGAGGGGAGACAGGTTGGCAGACGAGTCTCTGAATCGGTTTTCTGCATCATCCAGCAGCTCTTCCATACTGGACGCGGACCGTGATGTCCAAAGCCGGCGAAACACGGATCGAAGCTCCTTAACTTGCTGTCGCCGCGCATTGGTTGCCTGTTTGAAGTCAGCAATCGCCATTTCAATGAATTCCGGCAAAGTGTTTGGATCTGGCTTCGGTTCGGCGCGTGGCTTGGTGTCCATTGCTTTCTGCTGTTTGGCGGTGGGCAATGCCAATTCGGTGTCCGGACACCCGACAACACGTTTCACGGTGTTCAGATAAACGTTCGCTGTGACCTCGCTTGTTATGCGTGCGATCGCATCGCGCAAAGCACTGTGCTTGGCACCCTCCAGCATGTCCGCGCCACACAGGTCCTCCGCGCAGGAAAAGATGCTGGCATCGACGCCGATGTTATACACCCGGGCCAGGAGTCGCCCGTCAGCCGGGGAAAGTGTTTTGTAAAGTTGACCAAGCTGCGGTGGCAATGGCCGCCTGTCCTGATCACCATGTGCATATTTTGGAAGTGGTCCAATCGATCCGGGTCCGAGAAGACCGAGTTGCGTCACCTCAGCTATGGTCCTGAGCCGATCCAGAGTTGTTGTCACCTGCCGAAACATTTGTCGCTCGAGACCCCGCAGCGGCCGGTCAAATTCGATCGCCGTCTCGCGACTTACTTTCGCAGGGGGCAAGTCCGGGAACGCGCGGCGATACACGGCTTGGTTGATCGGAACGATCCCTTCGCGTTTTGCAAATATGTTCAGGTGGATTACCGGGTCTACCCCTTCGGCATGGCCCGCCAGACGCAACAGTTTCAGAATGAAGCTGCGCCATTTCCGATAGAGCACATCGTCATCAAAACCAGGGATAATGCTCGCATTGAATTCATTCGGAAAGCGCTTCTCAAAGGCCTCGATACTTTCAACAAGATTACCACAGGCGAACTCGGCCCCAAGAAGCCCCTCGGCAAGATCCAGATAGAGGTCTGCGGTGCTTATGTTTGCCACACCTATAGCGCCGACATGGACTGCAGACCGTAGGTCAGCCAAGGTTCTGATTGCAACAATAGGCATCGTTATGCTCGTCTTTCCTCTGAAGTTAATGTCCTTGGCGATGAGGAGATTGGTCAGTTCATCGCGAAGCGAAGAACAAAAAGAGCTGCCTCGACCGCTCGCGAGGCAGATCGTCGATTTCCTCAACTACGAAGAAGATGGTATCGACGGTGGCAACGCAGAAAGCTTCGCACGCCAAATCGGTCCGTGAGGGCTGTGGAGTCGACCCCCGCGTGTGTTCTGCGACACGCGTAGGGTCAGCTGGCGTTCTACTGAGGGACGCTCAGTTTCTATCTGGACGTCGCGAAAGGGTGTGGAGGCTCAACCAAAATAGGGCTCCAACCATAACCCCCGCCGCAAATCCTTGAGGAAAGATCAAAATGTCGACGAAGAAGATGCGGCGCATATGCGGCGCACTACTCCAGATGCTGAAGCTTGAGACAATCACCTGTGCCAAGCCCCCGGTCAGAAGCGTGACCGAAAGGAAGCCTTCAGGAAGTGAGTATGCAGCGCGGCGATTTAGGCAGACCGCCAGGGGCAGGAGAAGCGCGGCAACCGGGGCAACATATATGAGCGTGAGCGGCAACAGACAAAGCCATGCACTGGCATCGCACGCCCAAGGCGCAAACCATAATGTTGCGCAAGCAAACAGCACCGGGATTGCCGCGGTAAGGATGCCTGCCCGAGTGTAATCTCGAGCAGAGAGGGGCTTGCGTATTGAACGCATTGTCGACTTTTCCCTCCTTCTCGCGTAGCTGACAGACTTCTGAGCTGCTTGTTAACATGTCAAACTGAAAGAAATGTGTCACTTTCAATGAGCACAGTAGCGAACAGCCGCCTCGTCCGCAAAGCCGTCAATTGCCATCTCAGAATACTGCACGATGCACGAATGGCCGGTCTCGTGAAACTGCTCTGCGGCATCGCAGCCGACTGCGAAGGTCAGCTCAGGGCCGCGAACGTCGACCCTGATGGGCGTGCCCAAAGAGCGGAATGCAGCCTGACAGAACTTTTGTTTTCCATTCGCGAAAGGTTGCGAAATCAGACCATCGGATCTGGGAATCTTGGCCAATCACTCTTTGCAATACATGTGACGCACATTCTTGATTTTGCGATAGAACAGATTGCCAATCAACGAGTGGATCCTCGCCGTGTCCGAAAGACGATAAGCGAGCTGAGATCAAACCGCTGCCACTCCCACAGCCCAAGGACGCCCCCCGGCCAACTCCACAGCGAGATGATCGACAAGCGCCCGCAGCTTTGCGGGCATCGGCGTTATCGGTGGCCATAGGGCGTGAACGGGCATCTTTCGCGTCAAATAGTCAGGCAACACGGGCATCAGTTCGCCAGTTGCCAGTGCTTCGGCCACGATAAATCCGGGTAGCATCGCCAGCCCAAGACCGGCCAAGGCGAAGTCCCGCATCGCCTCGCCATTGTTCAGAGTCAGACGGCTACGCACAGGTGCAGGAGTAAGTTTTCCACCCGTTTCGAACTGCCACAGATGCCCGTCTGGAAGATGGCTATAGCTCAGCACTTGATGCCCCGCCAGATCGGCAGGTGTCGCAGGCTGGCCGTGCCGGGCCAAATAGGCCGGGCTGGCGCAGGCGATCATCGCGTCGGTGCATAGGGTGCGTCCGATCAAGGCACTGTCTCGCGCCTCGCCGATCCGAATGGCCAGATCGAAACCGTCACGGATCAAATCGCGAGCGCGGTCATCAAAATCAATTCGCAACTCCAGTTCCGGATGCGCCTGCGCGAAATGCGCAAGGATCGGGCTCAGAAACAGCGTGCCAAAGGTCATAGGGGCTGTAATCGACAGCCGCCCACGCAACTGGGCAGTCCCGTCCATCCCCCAAGACGCACTCTCTGCGGCAGCTGTCAGCGCACCAAGTGCGGGGCGCAACTGTTCCGCCAGACGCAGTGCCGCCTCGGTCGGCGCAACACGGCCCGCACTGCGCAGGAAAAGGGCCGCCTGCAACGCCCGCTCCAGATCAGAGACCCGCTTGCTGACCACGGATTTCGACAGGTTCAGATGCGCCGCCGCAGCGGTCACGGTGCCAAGCTCCATCACCGCCAGAAATGTCTCGATCTCGTCCAGTGTATAGCGCATGGCCAAACTCTATGCATCCGCAGGTCGTTCGGCAATCGCGAACACTGGGTTGGTTGCACTGGTGCTGCACAAGCGCGCCATCACCTGCCATACTGGGCGCAATCAAAGGAGGGCACCATGGACCTGACAGGCATACACCACCTGACCGCCATCACCGCAGACGCATCGGGCAACAACCGTTTCTACACCGAAACCCTCGGGTTGCGGCGCGTCAAGATGACCGTCAACCAGGATGATACATCGGCGTATCACCTGTTCTTCGCCGATGGCGCGGGCAGTCCGGGTTCGGACCTGACCTTTTTCGACTGGCCGGTAACACCAGAAAGGCGCGGCACAAACGCGATCAGCCGCACGGGCTTGCGCGTCGCAGAAGACAGCCTTGACTATTGGGCCAAGCGTCTGCGTGATGCCGGCTTGGTCTACAGCCAGATCACCCAGACAGATCACCGCGCCACGCTTGATTTCGAAGACCCCGAAGGCCAGCGATTCCGCCTGACCGCCGACACCCCCGGCCCCGCCCATCCTTGGGAGCGCAGCCCGGTGCCGCCCGAACACCAGATACGCGGGCTGGGGCCGATCACCCTCTCGGTCCCGCAGTTGGAGCCAACCGAAATCGTCCTTACCCATCTCTTGAACATGCGCTTCCTGCGCGATTATCCCAGCCCCGACGGGCAAGGCCAAGTGTATGTCTTCGAAATGGGCGCAGGCGGTCCAGCCGCAGAGGTGCATGTCGCAGTGCAACCCGGCCTGCCCGTCGCGCGCCAGGGAGCGGGGGCCGTGCATCATCTGGCCTTCCGCGTGCCCGACACGCAAGCACTCAGCCAATGGGCCGAACGATTGAGCCATATGGGTATGCCCAGTTCGGGCGAGGTCGAGCGCTACTATTTCCGTAGCCTTTATTTCCGCGAGCCGGGCGGCAACCTGTTCGAACTCGCCACGGACGGACCGGGTTTCTCGGTGGACGAGCCATTCGACACGATGGGAGAGGCGCTGTCCCTCCCGCCCTTCCTCGAACCGAAGCGCGCCGCAATCGAGGCCCGCCTCAAGCGGCTGGACTAAAAGACCACCTCACTTTGGGAAAGGAGCGTGTCGATGGCAGCAGAAGGATTGGGGCCGGTCATCGGACCTGCGGTGGTTTTGATGGGCGCAGCGGTTATCGCCGTGCCACTGTTCCGGCGTCTGGGACTTGGATCTGTCCTTGGCTATTTCGCCGCCGGAGCCTTGGTCGGCCCCTCGGTTCTGGGCTTCTTCACAGACCCTGACACGATCCTGCATTTCGCCGAACTCGGCGTCGTGATGTTCCTGTTCGTCATCGGATTGGAACTGCGTCCGCAAAAACTCTGGGCGCTGCGGGGGCAGATCTTCGGACTGGGGCTGGCACAGGTCAGCCTCGCGGTCGTCCTGCTCTCGCTGGCGGGGGTGGTCGTCTTCGGTCTGCCGCCTGTGACGGCCTTCATCGCAGGGGCAGGTTTCGTGCTGTCCTCGACCGCCGTGATCATGTCCACCCTGCAAGAGCGGGGCGCGCTTGCCAGCCCCGAGGGGCAAAAATCCGTCTCAATCCTGCTGTTCGAGGATCTGCTGATCGTGCCCTTGCTGGCGGTCGTGGCCTTTTTGTCGCCCGTCGCGCAGGGCGAAGGCGGCCTAACCGCGCTGGCCCTCGCCCTTGCAGGACTGGTCGCGCTGCTGGTGGTCGGGCGTTGGCTGCTGGACCCGTTCTTCGCGCTTCTGGCCCGCGCCCGGGCCCGCGAGGTGCTCAGCGCCGGGGCGCTGCTGGTGGTGCTGGGCTCTGCTCTTCTGATGGCGACAGTCGGCCTGTCCATGGCCATGGGTGCCTTCGTTGCAGGTGTCCTTCTGTCCGGCTCCAGTTACCGTCATCAGATCGAAAGCGATATCGAACCCTTCAAGGGACTTTTGATGGGCCTCTTCTTTCTGGCGGTGGGCATGTCACTGAACCTGACGGTGGTCGCTGCGGAGTGGCCACTGCTTCTGGCAATGCTGGTGGTCTATGTGCTGGTCAAGGCGGTGGCCATCTATACCACAGCGAGGATTTTCGGCGGGGCCAACCTGCCCGCCTTGCGCCGCACCTTCATGTTCGCCCAAGGAGGAGAGTTCGCTTTCGTCCTCTACACCGCCGCCCTGGCCGGTGGCGTGATCGACGCGCGCGAGAATGCGATCTTCTCGACGGTCGTGATCCTGTCCATGGCGATCACACCGCTGATCCTGATCGGCGCGGACCGCCTTCTGCGCGACGGCAGCCCCTCGTTGGACGGGGTCGAACCTGCGGATGGCCTGCGTGGTCAGGTGCTGGTCATTGGCTTCGGGCGCTTTGGCCAGATCGCGCTGCAAATGCTGCTGGCCCGCGGGGCGCAGGTCTCGGTGATCGAGAACAGCCCCGACCGCATCCGCGACGCGGCGCGCTTCGGCTTCAAGGTCTATTATGGTGACGGCGCGCGCCTGGATATCCTTCATGCGTCAGGGGCATCGCAGGCGCAGGTGATCCTGATCTGTGTCGATGACCGCCGCACAGTCAGCACCATTGCTGAGCTGGTGCAACACGAGTTTCCCAATGCAGTCGTTCTGGCGCGCAGCTATGACCGGGGTCATTCGATGGAGTTGATCCGCGCCGGCGTGGATTTCGAGATCCGCGAAACGGTCGAGTCGGCATTCCTGATGGGTGCGGAAGGGCTGCGCCGCCTGGGCTGGGACGAAGCGACCGTAGCCGAGGCGCTGGAGGATGTCCGCCGCCGCGATGCGCAACGCCTCACCGAACAGGTTCAGGGTGACATCATGTCAGGTCGTGACAATATGTTGACTGCGCCGGTGCCGGAACCGTTGACCCCGGCCAGATCCACGTTGAAAGGAAATCCGCAATGACAAAAACCATTCTCGGCCTCAGCGGGAGCCTGCGCCGCGCATCGTTCAACGCGGGACTGCTGCGCGCCGCGTCCGAGATCAAGTTGGACGACGCGAGGATCAAGATCGGATCAATCCGCGACGTCCCGCTTTACGATGGCGATCTGGAACGGGCCAACGGCCTTCCAGACTCTGTCAAAACGCTGCAAGCCCTGCTGGAAGCCGCCGACGGGGTTCTTTTGGTGACACCGGAATACAACAACGGTGTTCCCGGCGTGTTCAAGAATGCCATCGACTGGATGTCTCGCGGTCCTGGATTGGAGATGTGGGTGGGCAAACCAGTGGCGGTCATTGGCGCGTCGCCGGGTGGGTTCGGCACGATCATGGCGCAGAACCACTGGCTGCCGGTGCTGCGCACGCTCAAGGCCGACATCTGGGCCGAAGGTCGGCTGATGGTGTCCCGGGCGGGCGATCTTTTTGATGCCGATGGAAACCTGACCGACCCCGCCAGCCGCGATCGGCTGGCGGATTTTCTGCGCGGATTTGTCCAAGCCATCTAAGGTGAGAACGGCGGTGCGAAAGTCGGCCACGGTAGCGGCGGGATGAGCCTGCTGCGGGCGGCGTAAAAGTCGTCCACCTTTACCCTTTCTGGCGACAGGGAGGGCGGGAGGATTTTCACTGTGG
>NZ_JARAMP010000039.1:0-21441 GCF_028802875.1 Seohaeicola sp. 4SK31
GGAAATAAGGCGCCAGACGCGCCATCTGCGCATCGGTCAGCCAGAAAAGATCAGACATATCACCGCTCCGTTTTTGTGCGGTGAATCACGGTCAGGAGCTGAATTCAATGGGTCCTGACCCTAGGGAAAGTGCGCAAATATCTGCCGAACGAGGCGCAAGAGCTATTGAAAATGATCTGGGCTACAACCACTTCAAGTGTGCGAGCCGGGCCCCTCTGACGGATGATGTATCAGATACATCTGCCGTGATGTCGGATCGCTCCCCCGAAGGGGAGTGGACCCACCGATGCTTGTCATCCAAGCATCAGAAAGCCGCTATCCTTTGGGATCACACCGAAGGAGTTATTGATGGAAAAAACTGTTCAACCACGCGACTATGTATCTCCCGAAGGGCTTCAGTACGATGTCGGATTGCGCAAGTACCTGACAGGCGTATTTGCCTATATGGGCGGCGGGCTGGTGCTATCGGCACTGGTGGCCTTTGCTGTGGCAAATGTTGCGCCTGTCACGGCGCTCATCTTTGGAACACCTCTCAAGTGGGTCGCAATCTTCGCGCCACTGGCGTTGGTGATGTTCGCGTCTTTCCGTTTTGAGCGACTTTCCGTAGGTGCTCTGCAAGGTCTCTTCTGGGGATTCGCGGCCCTCATGGGCGTGTCGCTCGCCAGCGCGCTGCTGGTTTTCACAGGCACAAGCATCGTTCAGGCATTCCTGAGCGCGTCCATCATTTTTCTGACAATGGCGCTGTGGGGCTACACGACGAAACGCGATCTGTCCGGGTGGGGCAGTTTCCTGATGATCGGCCTGATCGGCGTCATCGGTGCCTCTATCGTCAACCTGTTCCTAGCATCGGGTGCACTGGCAATGGCCGTCTCTGTGATCGGGGTGATTGTCTTTACCGGCCTCACAGCATCGGACATGCAACGCCTGCGGAACGAGTACCTGGCACATTGTGAGCAAGGTGGCGTCGCTACCCAAGCAAACCTCGGCAAACTTCAGATAATGGGGGCGCTCTCCCTTTATCTCAATCTCATCAACCTGTTTCAAATGCTGCTGAGCTTGTTCGGCCAGCGGCAGGAAGGATAAACCATCATGCGAACTCAAGAAACTGTCTCGGCCATGTTGTGCCCCGTCTGCCATACCGGCCTGTCGATGTCGGACCGAAGCGGCGTAGAAATCGACTACTGCCAGTCATGTCGGGGCGTCTGGCTTGATCGGGGCGAACTCGACAAGATCATCGAGCGCTCCACCGCACCAGTACCGCCACCGCGGGATATGGATACCCGAAACAGCCCTGACCGGCGTGGAGACGGCGGCGGTCTCATGGGAATGGCATCAGCCTTGTTGAAAGGTGATGATGACCATCGCCGTGGTCGGGATGACGATGATCGCTACGACGAGAGGTACGACAAGCGGAGAAGGAAAAAATCGATCTTCTCGGAGTTTTTCGACTAACCGCATACGTAAACTGCTTCCAAAAAGAGGCGGCGTAGTGCGCTATTTTTTACACTTGATGGGTTTAGCTACGAGGAGTGTGGCAATTGGGAAATAACAAAATCTGGATCATCGTCGGAGCCGTGGCCATCATCGTGCTCGGCGGATGGTTTTTCCTTACAGGCGATGACAACGCAGATGGTTCCATTAGTGAGCCTGCTGCAATCGAAGGGTCGGATACCGACGAGGATCAGGAAACTGACGACGAGGAAGACGATGCAACCGAAGAGGAAAGTGAAGACAACTGATGCGCGTCGTTTCACAATAGAGGCGTCTTCTCAGCTACTCACCGGAAACGGGACGCTGACGTAAGCTGCGATTTGTGGTCTACCAATCTTCAACGCGAAAGAAATTGAAGAGGTCGAAACGGAAGCAACATCATCCGGCGCTCAAGGCCAAGATTGCGTTGGAAGCACTGAAGGGCGCGGAGACGATCGGCGAACTGGCCAATCGGTTCGGCGGGCATCTGACGATGATCCATCAATGAAAACGGGCTTTGCTCGAAGGCGCATTGGGCCTTCGAGCGGGGCAGCCGGAAAGCGCAGGAGGTCGATGAAACACTACTATGCGGACGTCAAAGGTTTGGGCAATGTTGCCGTTAGCCGCCATGCTCAGGCACGTATGGCTGACGACGGTATAACTCAGGAGAATTTTGAAAGAGTACTTCTCAATCCAGTCCGGCCAGATGGTCAGGACGGGATAGGTGTCGTATGGAGAGAACGCGACGGCCTGAGGATTGTCATTCTCACTGATCCCACTCCGAATATGGGTGCTGTGCTCGTCAAGACCGTCTATCGTGTAAAACCCCAAGCAAATGCTCTCAGGTCAACTCGATGAGACGGGATTTCTCATTCCCCTGACCTCAGGAATGGCTTCGTTGCCTCTATTGCTGCATCGCTACTCGGTCCCATTTCGACGATAAGCACCATCGGTGTCCATCTTGGTCGTCTCCGTTGCCCGCGCCTTTCCCGCAATATAGGGGCGGTCGGGCGCTATCTCTCCCATTACCCCGTCACACCCAGAAACAGCGCCAGCGCCCGATTTACTTCGAGCATAACGGTATCATCGAGCTGGCCGAAAGCCCCCCGAAGTTTGTCCGTTCGGACAGTCATGGCTTTGTCGATCATGATTTGCGACGTGGCGCGCAATCCATTTTCCGACGCGGGCTCAACCGTCAGCCGGATCAGCGGCGCATTGACGAGCGTGGACGTCACCATAAGGATGGTCGTGGTGGCCGTGTCCGGAAACCGGTCGGACTGAATCACAAGCGCGGGATGCGGCTTTCCGTGGTCGCCTTGAAGGGCGACCGTCACCAATTCACCGCGTCTCAATCCCATCCGTCCATATCAATCAAGGCGGCATCTATGAAGCCGTTCAAGCCGACGTCGGCGCGATCTGCTTGGGCTACAAGCGCCGCCTGACGGCGACACTCGGTTTCGAAACCGGGGCGGCGGGTATCTGGCACCCAGATTTGAACAGGACGCAGACCGGCGGCTCGCAAGACATCGCGGCGCTTCTTGACACGTTGAGAAACAGGGGTTGGCATAGCAGTTCCTTTCTTGTTACATGTAACAAAATAGATCGTTCAGTTCAAGCCTGTTGGTTCGTGCTGCGACGCAGGAAACCGACAGTCAGGGTTCTTTGATGGAAACAGATCCGGAGGCATTCTATGTATTGATCGAAGCCCTCGGAATTGGGCTCCTGATCGGCATTGAACGTGAACGCAGCACTCACAAACCAAGCGAGGGTGCATCGACAGGTGTTCGGACTTTCGCTTTGGCATCACTTATTGGCGCAATCAGTATGATGACGGGTGGTGTTCCCCTGCTGATGGTCGCTGTAGCTACTGTTGCGATCATTCGGATCGTATTGGTTGCCCAACAATCTGACCCGAATATTGGCCTTACGACCAGTCTGGCGCTCGTTTCTGTCGTACTTCTCGGGGGCTTCGCAACGGAAAAGACAATGCTTGCGGCAGGTGCTGCTGTGGTCATCGCGTCATTGCTTGCAGCGCGTGAGATGTTGCAGGGATTCAGCCGCTCGATTCTGACGGCCGCTGAGCTGCGGGACGGTCTCATCCTTGGTGTGTCGATCCTAGTGATCCTCCCAATCCTGCCCAGCCTAGAGATCGGTCCCGGCGGTGCACTCAATCCACGCAACCTTTTCATCATCGTTGTCGTCATTATGCTGATTGGCGCAGCGGGTCACATTGCAACACGCGTCATCGGGGCGCGCCTCGGCTTGCCGATCAGCGGGTTCCTGTCCGGCTTCGTGTCAAGCACATCGACAATTGTAGCACTTGGTCAACGCGCCACCGAAAAGCCGGAGGACGCCCGAAGCGCCGCTGCGGGGGCGACGCTTTCATCGGTATCGTCACTTATCCAGATCGGAATTATCTTGCTGGCACTGAGCCCTGCCATGTTTACAATGGGTCTTCCTTTGTTGTTTGGTGCGGGTGTCGCAGCCGCACTTCACGGTGCTGCGATTTTCTTTCTAGCCTTGCGCCGAAAAGTAGAGCCAGCAGTGCTGGAACTGCCCTCGCAGGTCTTCTCGATCAAAGCAGCAGCCGGTTTCGCGCTCATCGTTGCGGTTGTCATGCTAACCTCTGCGACGCTCAATGATGTGTTCGGGAATACAGCAGTGCTCGCGACTGTCGCACTTGCCGGACTGGTTAGCACAAATTCCGCAACTGTCGCTCTTGCTTCGCTTGTAGCCGCAGGGCAAATCTCGGCCGTTGATGGAGCGCTGCCGCTGGCTGCTGCGCTGAGCGCAAATACCATTGCTCGCCTCTTGATTGCATGGCGCGGGAAGAACGTCACTTTCCGAAGAATCGTTGCATTCGGTCTTGTGCTCCAGCTCGCAGCACTCTGGTTATCTTGGTGGCTTGCTGCGCTTCTTCGGTCGTGGTTTGCCGATTGGTCCGCGATCATTTCTCAATAGATCTAATAACGACTGTTTTGGCATTCGCGGAAAGCAGTCCTTCGGGCAGCCGCAGCGAATGCACCCTTTGTCCGCATCTTACCAGTTCGTTCGTCCCGCAGCGAAGTTCCGCTTTTGACCTCTACAACTGAAACTCAGAATTCCCCCAGTCTTCTTGAGGAAAGCAGTGCTAACTTGCCTTCCGGCCTCCCCAGCTCGGCTTCGCGTGTCGCAGGGGAGAGAACGGCCCTTCGGTCCGTCGCGCATTCGGCCATGCGGCCTCACCGCGGCGTCGCACCCAGGCCCCCGGTTTGCCCGCCTCGCGAGCACGTCCCTCCCCGGCCGCTCCGCCGGATTGCGCTCTGGTCTGTTTTGGCCTGAGGCCAAAACGATCCCGCCGCTTCATCCGTCTCCCGCGTCTGGTCGGGCCGTTTGCCTGCTCAGGTCGGGCAAACCTACCGTCAAAACACACACACATGAGCGCGGAAGCATATCCTCCGGATGGCCCCCAAATCAGCCCGCGTCAAGGATCGCAAAACTTTTCGGCGAGGGCGTAGCCTGTGGCATGGGGCGGTCCCGTGCGTGAGCGCGCGCGTGCATCAGGTGCTGCGCGCAGAAAACTTTTGCGCCCGGCAAGCCGGCGGCTGCGCCGTCCCTGACCCGGGCAGATTCGGAAACCAGGCATTCGGCCATGCCCCCACACTCACGTGGTGGCCTTGGAACCGAACACTGGAGACCAGACATGGCTTACGACACCGCAAACACCTACGAGACCATCGAGCTTTTTGGACTGACCGAGAAGGACGCGCAGCTGCCGATCCCGGCAGATCAGATCCTGACCGACCACATCATCCGCGAGAGCTTCGAGGCTTTGCTCGGGCAGCTGCGCGGGACCGGGCTTGAAGCAGAAATCGAACCACTGGCCCATGGGCTCGCCACGATCCTGCAGCGCCGCAAGGTGGCGCTTGGCAAGGAGGTCGACCGCACCGCCGACAAGATCGGCGCGCTGGCAAAATCCCACGACGGATCGGAGATCGCCGAGACCGCGCTCGAAGAGGCGCAGGCGCGCTTTGTGCAGCTGCGCGAGATTGTCGGCGCCATCGAGGTGATGAGCGAGGCTGCGGCGGAATGCTACGAGATCGAGACGGGCCACGCCTTCATCCCGGCAGCCGGGTCGCGCGCGAGCGTCCGGGCGCAGGAGACCGGGGCGGTTTTCGAGGCGCGGCAGCTCCTCGAGCAGCACGACCGCGAGACTGCCGAGAAGTCGAAAGTCGAGGGAGTGCCCCTGATCGTCTCAGGCGCCACCGACTGGACCGATGTCGATGTGATCTTCAACACGCTCGACAAGGTTCGCGAGCGGATCAAGCAGAACCGCAATCAGGAGATATTCCTCTGCCACAAGGGTGGCAAGCACGGGGCGGAGATGATTGCGGCTCGGTGGGCGCGCGCACGGGGTGTCGCACAAGCGCGCTTCGATCCGCGCTGGTCCGCGCATGGGCGGGCGGCACCGTTCAAGTGCAACGACGAAATGCTGGACGACAAGTTCGCGGCGACGGGGGTTGTACTCTTCGGCGGCAACGGGGTCGCGCTGAACCTCGGGCAGAAGGCGGAAGCGAAAGGCCTGACGGTCATGCGGGTTGCGGACCCGGTGAAGAAGGCGTCGCAGGAGTGAAGAGAGGGGGTCGCGCTTGGCGCGGCCCTTTCGTCATGTCTCACGGCGCGTGCGATCGGTCACGCGTGATCGGCAGTCTGCGGCGGCCAGCACCGTTACCCCTCTACCCAGTCCGTCAGAGTGCGGCCCATCCGCATCGGTACGGGTTGGGGATGGTGCGCATTTCACGCACATCGTCAGCGGGGCAAGACGCGAGGGGTCGAGACGTCGCATTTGAGGCTGAAAACTTGCGCGTCCCTCGGGTTGCGTTTCGGAACATCGCACCCACGCGGGCGGGCTCCGTCAGTACCCCGGCCAGGTTCGGCGGGACGCGAATGGTGGCGTCGGCGTGATGGCAGGGGTCATCCGGATCACTCCTTTTTGCTCATAGATGTGGATCGCACGGGGTCGGCCCGTCCGTGCCCTCAGCTCACGCTTCGGCAAGCACAAATACGGCTTCCACGGCTGGCCGCGGACCCTCCGCATTTGCGCTTGCGACCGGGCCTCTTGCCCCCGTGCCGGGTGATCCCCATCGCAACAGGGAGTAACCCAAATGACCAACCACTACGTCGCCACCGTCCCCGTCAAGTTCACCGATACCGATGGCCAGGAGCGCACCCGCTTCCAACGCGTGGGCGCCATGTTCCGCAACACCCGCAACGGGGATGGCTCGGAGTTCTTCAGCCTCAAGCTCGACTTTCCCGTCGGTGTCCAGGAGCTGGTGATGTTCCCACCAAGCTCAAAGGAACCCCAAGAGTAAATCCTCCCCGAGGATGGGCCGCCGTCAGGCGGCCCTATCTCTGTCCCAGAGATCGTTGTGCGGTCCGATGAGACCGCTGCCATAGGCCGCGGTCACGGTTGCCGATGACAGGACTGCGGAGCAGTCCTGATGGTTCCTGTTGTGGGTGAACCAACGCGGTGACAGAGCCGCCAGCCAGCCTCAAGGGGGCCATCCCCAAAAACCTTTCGGCAAGAGCCTTCACGGTTTTTGCGGCAGAGATTTGGCAAGCCAAATCTGGCCCTCCTTGACCCTGCCTGTCCGCCCTGTCGGTGCGGTTTGCGCCCGCCCGCGGTTCCGTCCGAACACATGCGTGTTCGGCCAGACCCTCGGGCGGTGCTGGCGGACGGGACCCCTAGGACAGGTGGGTCGCCCGGTGGTGAGGGCGGCAGAGCCGCGTCCCTGCGGGCCGCGGGGGAAGCGGACACCAAGGCTGCCTGAGCCTGAATGCGACGTAAGTATATAAATGACAGCTTGGTATATTATCGTAAGGTAAGGGCAGCCTTGGTGGAAGGTGGCAGGAAATAGGGGGTCTTTCTTCGCATGTCTCGATCAAAACGCCTCATCGATGCGGAGCGCATGGAGATCGTTCGCGAAGCTGCGGAAGGCGTTTCCACTTCAGTGCTGGCGGAACGGTTTGGCGTGTCGGTGCGGGCGATTCAGTACACGCTCAAAGCAGATGCCGAGCGCCAGACGGATGCCGCAATTCCGGTCTCAGCGGTCAGTGTGAAGGTCACGGCTGCGGAGTTGGCGGCGCTCGACGAGGTGCTGGCGAAGGCGGAGATCGAGAGCCGGGCCGAGGGGTTGCGGCGGCTCATTCAGGCGGCAGGCGGGGTGTTCGTTCCAGACGCGCAGTTGGCGGCAGAGATGGCGCGTTACCGCGCCTCGCTGCACGAGGTCGGGAATGGGGTCGGGCAAATCGCCAAGCAAATGACGCGGGCCAACCGGCAGGGGCAGGGGGCCGTGGGGGG
This sequence comes from Seohaeicola sp. 4SK31, assembly GCF_028802875.1. Lineage (NCBI taxonomy): Bacteria > Pseudomonadati > Pseudomonadota > Alphaproteobacteria > Rhodobacterales > Roseobacteraceae > Seohaeicola > Seohaeicola sp. 4SK31. The sequence goes on from NZ_JARAMP010000039.1 coordinate 7,811, forward strand.
CACGAGTGCCGAGTTCACCGAATTGCGCCTTGCCCAGATGCGCGGGTTGGCGCGGTTCATCCTGGATTCTGCTGACGAGATCGATCTGCTCCTGCGCCGCCGTCGAGACGCGATGCATCTGCAGGCCACGGCCGCGCTGAGGGAGTTTGCGCATGCGGCTGAATGATGCCGTCCATGCCGTCACGGGCGAGGTCTTCCGGGATGGCTGGAGCCGCGTCCGGGGCTCAATGCAGGGGCTACATGTCGCCAAGCAGAAACAGCTCATGCGCGCGGCAGCAGGGCATCGGCCAGCGGTCTTCAAGGCAATCCGGGGCGGGGGCACGCATACCAAATCGCAGCTCGCAAACCAGCTCGATTACCTAACGACCAAGTCCACACATATCGTCGACAGTAGCGGGTTTCTGGATGGCAAGTCCAAGCTCGAGGCGGGCGACATCAAGGACCTCACCGAGCGCTTTGCGAAGCGGTGGGATGCGGGCTTCAAACCCAAGCTTGGGCAGACCACCCATATGCTCATGTCCTTCCCCATCGGCACGCGGGGCGAGGATGTGCGCGACATCGCAACGGACGTGGCCGAGCGGTTCTTCCAGACCGATAAGGGGCATTTCGACTACATCATCGCGGTGCATGAGGACCGCGATCACCCCCATGCGCATCTGGTGCTGAACCGCCGCTCGCAGGAAGGCGAGTTCTTCTTTCTGGGGCGCAACCACCGCTTCAACTACGACGATTTCCGCCTCGCCATGGTCGAGGAGGCGGAAAAGTACGGCGTGCGCCTGGAGGCCACGCGCCGGGTGGATCGCGGGGTTGTGCATTACCCAGCCCGCACCAGCGAGGTTTATGCCGCAAAAGAAGAGGGGCGCGCGCCCCGCGAGCGGGAGCGTGTGGGGCAGGACCTGACCTGGACGCTGGCAGAGATCGCCAACACCAGAACCGTCTATCATTCGCTTGCCGCAGAGGCCTCCCGGGAGGCCCGGGAAGACATCGCCGCGGCACTTTTTCGCGCGGGCGAGGTGCTCGCGCATGGCGGGCAGGTGGACCGAACAGGAGATGTGTATATGGCCGAGGATCAAAGCTTCGAGGATCTGAGAAGCCTCTATGCGGAAAAGCTCGCGCGGGTGCAGGGCGTGATCGCAGAGAAGTCTGACGCGGAACGTCCCGTGCTGGAAAAACGCCTCATCGAGATCCAGACGCAGGTACAGCACATGCAGCCTCTCGGTTTGCGATCATCCGCGCTGTCAGAGACCCCCTCGGAGGGCGGGATCTATTCCGAAGCCAATATCGACGCCAGCCAGCGCGAGCGACTGGCCGAGCCCGACCTGAGATCGCGCATTGACGTAGCACTACGGGGCACCGGGATCAGCACATCGGAAGTGGTGGCCCGGATCGAGACGGGCGCCTCAAATGCAGCGCTCGAGCATCAATGGATCGCCAATGATCTCTCCAAAGTAGCTGAGGCGCGCGATCTGAACCTTGAACGCCGCGCCGATCTGGAACAGGCGCGCGACATTCTCAACGATGTGCACGTCGAACTTGGCACGCTCTTGGAGCGGGAGAACGTGCTGCGCCGGGATGGTGTTATGGAAGCGGAACCGGTCAGCGAGCAGTTCCATTATCATGAGGGCGCGGTGCGGGCGATGGAAGGGACAATCCGTCAGGAGATGCGCGCAGACGGCCTGACAGCGCAGCAGATCGAGGACCGGGACTGGGAGGTTGTCTCACGGGCGGAGCGCCGGATCGAGACGGAGCAGCGCGCATATCTCGAGGCACACCCAGATCTGCTCGCACGCCCTGGCGATGTGATCGACCGGTCTGAGCCCTACAGGGAGACCATCACCGATGCGGCCCGCGCCAGCGAGATCACCAGCGAGGTCGACCGCATCATGGAGGGACGCGACCTCCGCACGCCCGTTGCGGATGCAGTCACGGATGACTTGCGAGCGCGCTATCCGGACATGCCGTCCCATCTCGCCCGTGGGCTCGGTGCAACCTATGCAGCCGTCGTCGAGATACGGGACACAGAGGCCATCAATCAGGTTCGCCGCGAAAACGAGATGCGCGACGGGCTCGGGGTTGGCACCCGCGACGACATCCTCGCAACCCGCGATGAAACTGCGCCGCAGTCTGTCCGTGTTGACCGCCTTGCAGACGAGATTGCGCGTGTCCTGGAGCATGAGCGGGCGGGGGAGTTGTCCGCGCCCTTCGAGACCGAGGCGGAGCGGGACGCCTTCCGCGACGAGATCGCGCGGGTGCTGGATGACCGCCAATTGGGCCGGCTCACATCCGGCGATGCCGATGCGCTGGACAAGGTTCTCGACGACCGCCTCGACCGGCTCTATGTCGCCAAGGTTTATCTTCAATCCGATGCCGCGACGGCCAATACTGAGGCCTTGCGCCAGGTGGTCGATGATCTTGCCGACGCCGAGTATGAAAAACACCGCGCGACAGACGTGGATGGCGAGACCGAGCGGGGTCAGGTCCATTGAGCGCCTCCATGGGAAAGGCGCGGATCGCAACAGGGGTCTTGCTGGTAACGCTGGTGACCGGGGCCATGGGCTATACCATCGCCTCGGCGGTGCTGACCTACCAGGATCTCGGCTTCGGGGCCGAGATCGATTTTGCCTATATCGCGCAGAATTATCTGGCGATCCTCGATCGCCGCCCGGAGGATGCCCAACTCATCCACCTGATTATCGGCAGCTTCGCCGCCGCCGGCCTGATGCTGAGCCTCGCCCTCTCGGGGTCCGCCCTGACACGCTTTGGCCAGACCCATTGGCAGACTGCGCGCGAGATGAAGGCCAACGGCTTTTTCGGGGCGCCTGGCACCGGGTTTATCCTCGGCAAGCTGGGGCCGCCGGGCTCCCGGGCCAACTACATCTGCTCGAAGGTCTTCCCCCACGCGCTGATCGTGGCACCCACGGGCCGTGGCAAGACCACGGGCTTTGTCATCCCGAACCTGCTGACCTGGCAAGGCTCCGCCGTGACGCTCGATGTGAAGGGCGAGTGTTTTGAGGCCACGGCCCGGCACCGCGCCGCCCAAGGCGACAAGGTCTATCGCTTTGCCCCCACCGATTGGGAGGGTAGACTTCAATGTCCCCCTCCGGGGTGCCAAGGGGCGTGAAGTCACAATCAGGCGCGATGGGTGCTGTGGACGCAAGGAACGTGAAGCAATTGGCCTGCGGCTCCCGATACTGGGTGCAGGAGGCCAGCGCGCCGAGCGCAGCCAAAGCGATAAGAATACGGATCATGAAAGCCTCCAAAAATCTGGGCGGTCGCGGTAATCGGCGCCGACGAGCGCCTCGCCTTTCTCCATGCCGCCGAGGATGGTGAGATTGGGCCCAAGGGCGCTCAAATCGGCATCGACCACGATTGAGCCCTGATCGTCGCGGATCAGTGCGAGGCGGCTGTTGCTGCCCGTGTTGAGAAGGACGTCGAGCTCCTTCTCCGTAAGGTTCAGCATGGCGTAGTCCGCAGGTTGCGCGCGGATATTGGGCAGCAGGATCTGCGTCGGAACGGCTTCGACGATGGTCTTGCCGGTCCGGGTGCGCTCAAGCTGGCTGGCATATTGCGTCATCATCACCGCGACGGTGTTCTGCTTGCGCGCGGTCACCAGCCAGTTCGATAGCCGCTCGGCGAAATACGCGTTGTCGAGGGCCTTCCAGGCCTCGTCGATCACGATGATGGTGGGGCGGCGATCCTCGATCTCCCGTTCGACCCGGCGGAAAAGATAGGAGAGAACCGCCATCCGCTCCTTGTCGGCCTCGCTGTCGAGAATGCCGGTCAGATCGAAGCCCACGACATCGCCCTTGAGCGAAAACGTGTCCTCGAGGCTCTGCCCGAAGATCCAGCCGTAGCGGCCGTCTTCGGTCCACTCGAGCAGGCGCTGGTGCAGATCGCCGCCATCATCGGTGGACACAAAAAGCGATGCGAAATCCCGCCAGTTCCGCAGGGCCGGGTTTGTGGCCTGCGCGTTCTGGCGCACGACCTCCTGTATGCGGTTGGTCTGCGCCGGGGTCAGGGGTTTGTCGGCGCGGTAGAGCAGGGTTGTGAGCCAATCCGAGAGCCAGGCGGTGCCGCGCGCATCGGTCTCGGTCCAGAGCGGATTGAGACCCGTGGGCTGACCGGCGTTCAGGGACGCGTAGCGCCCGCCATTCGCGCGGACCGCCATCTCCATACCAAGACGGTAATCGAAGACGAAGATCCGCGCCCCTGCGCGACGGGCTTGGGTCATCAGGAAGGCGGACAGCACCGATTTGCCCGACCCGGGCCGCCCCATGATCAGGGTGTGCCCGCTGGTGGGTTCTTTGTCGGGCGCGCCCTGCTCGTGATAGGAAAACCGGTAGGCGCTCTGCTCCGGCGTGGGCAGATAGGTGATGACCTTCCCCCAGGGTGTTTTCTCAGAAGGTTTGCCGAGCTGTGTCCGGTGAAAGGCCGCAAAATCCGCGAAGTTGCGGTTGGTGACGGCGCTGGCGCGGACGCGTTTTGGCTGGTTGCCGGGGTGCTGGCTGAGGTAATGGGCCTTGGCCGCGACCCGCTCGGCAATCACCTTCACGCCCTCGGTCGCGGCAGCATTCACGATCTCGGCGCTCAGCATCTGCAGCTCGTCAAGCGTGTCGCAGAAAAGCGTCACGACCATGTGGTGCTCGCCAAAGCTCTGGCGCTTGGCCTCGAGATCATCGGCGGCGATGTCGAGGGCTTCGAGGAGTGAGAGGGCCGCGTCCTGGCTCGCCTGCATCTGCCGCTTTTGCCGCTTGATGCGGCCGGCCATGAGGTTCGAATTGATCGGCGTGAAGGAGTGCGTCACGATCATGTCGACCGGCAGGTTCAGCATGTCGAACATGGTGCAGGAGGTGCCTTCGGAGTATTCCCCGATGGTGAAGCTTTTGCCGTAGCGATGCCCCACGACGCCTTCAGAGAGCTCGAAATGATCGCCATGAAACGTCACGCGGGTATTGGCGACATTGACGGACAAAAAGCCGTAGGTGTTTGCAGGGTAGAGCGGCAGCTCGGTGCCCGTGTTCAGCGCGCCCAGAAACCCCACCAATTCCCCCGATGCAGCCGACAGCAGGCGCGGCTTGAGCTCGGTAAGCCCCGAAAGGAAGACGTTCACGGCCTCGCCCAAGCGCTGCAGGCGTTTGCGGGTCTCCTCCTTCAGTCGGTCCGGCGCGCTGCGGCTGAGAAACGGCAGGAGGCTTTTCGGAGGCTGGCGGTGAATGACGGTGAGCGTCAGTGTTTTGTCGCGGAGCCCGCTGGTCTCGAGTTTCGCGCGCCAGCGCCGGTCCACCTCGCCCGCGAAGCTGTCCTCACGGATGGGGTCGAGATCAGGTTTGATGGCCTTGGAGACCTTGTGGACGTAATAGCTGAATTCCGGCCCGAGCTGCGCGACGATGCGGGCAAAGAGGGCGGTCACCTTGTCGAGATAGGCATCGTCCGTCGTGTAGCTGTTGATCCCCTCGAGCCGGATGCAGCGGAAGAGCTCGTTGACCCGGGTGCGCACGGTCTGGTCGTCGACGAGGCTCACATAGGGCAGCATATGCGCGAGGCGGGTCTCGCGCGCATACCATTCTGGCGTCATCGTGCGGGGATCGAGCGCAGCATCAGGGGCGTCATCACGGGGCATAGCTGTCCCCGCCATGGATGGACCTGTTGCGCGTGGGCGGTGTCTCCTGCAGGGCCGTCATCATCACGTCGATGAAACGCGGGTCCCAATCTGCGGCCTTCCACAGCACCGGATAGAGCAGGGCCGCGAAACCCAGCACCGCGATGTGCTGGACCCAGACGAACAAGAGCACCGAACCGAAGAGCCAGACCATCGCATACATGATGGGCAGGCCAAGAAGCTTGGGCGGGCGCACGAGCCCAAGAAAGAGAGGCGCGCGCTCAGCCACCGGCAAATACCGCGGCAACGATGGTGGGGGCGGCCGCAACACCGGCGATGCCCACGAGGACCCAGAGCGCTTGGCGCAGATCGATGATGTTGAAGAACCAGCTGAGAAAGACCCCGAGGACCGCGAGTGTGGCGATGACCACACCAAGAGGGCCGGTCAGCGCATCGACAATGCCCTGCAACAAGCTCTGGATCGGGGAGAGATCGATGCTTTGCGCAAGGGCGGGTTCGGAAATGACCAGAAAGAGGGCCAAACTTGCGATGAATAGGTTTGAAATCTGTCTCATGAATTTGATCCTTCCAATCGGGCCGTAACAGCCATGACGCGGGCCACGTGGTTCTGGGTTTCTCGGTAAGGGGGAATGCCACCGTGTTGGCGCACGGCGTCCGGCCCCGCGTTGTAGGCCGCCAACGCCAGATGCGGATCGCCGAACGTCTCCAGCATCATCGCGAGGTAGCGGGCGGAGCCGTCGAGGTTCTGTTGGGGGTCACGCGGGTCGACGCCCAGATCACGCGCGGTGTCAGGCATCAGCTGACCAAGGCCAATGGCGCCCGCATGTGAGATCGCATCCTGCCGATAGGCGCTCTCAACCTCGATATTGGCGCGGTAGAGGCTCAGCCAGTCCGTGACGGAAAGCTCCGCGCGCCTTAGGCCGGGGTGGCTGGCATAACGCAGGGCCGTGGTCTCTATGGCGTTTAGGACATCGGCACGGGGCAGGGGTGCCGGACCGACACGGGCTGCAAAGCGCATCGCTTCTCGCTCTGGCACAGTTTCATCGCTGCCGAAAATCGCAAGTTCGTCGGCTGCCGATCCCTGACCGATGCCGTCATTGTAGTTCCGAGCAAAACTGCTCTGAGACCGGGATGGGGTCAGAGAGCCGTCGCTCTCCATGACCAGGACCATTTGCGCTGAGGCAGGTGCTGCGACCAGCCAGAGACAGACGAGGTTAGCTGCCAGCGCCCTTGTCTGATGGCGCTTTGTCTGGCGGGGCGAGTTTATGCGTACGGCTTGTCCCCGCCTCAAGCGGCAGGTCGACATGTGCAAAGCCAAGGCCAATAAAGAAAGACACCACGCCGGAGATCGTCTTGAACTCGCGGATCTTGATATCGTTGTAGGTCGTCCGCGTGCGGGCGGTGACGAGGAGCTTTTCCACGCCATCATCAGAGACAACGCGCATAATCCAGACCCCGTAATAGCTGGGGCCTTTCTTATGTGCCGACTCCTGGCACAGGATTTCTGCGCTATAGCCGCTTTCCACGAGTTCGCGGAACCTGGCTTCCGTAACCACATTTGGTGCTTCGATGTCCCAGTTCATGGCCCGGCTCACGCTTTCTCCAATGGCGCGACCCCAGGCATTCCCACTTGAAGCCCAGAGTTACGATAGTATACTATCAACCGCAAGATGTAATATCGTGCTTTAGCTGTAGTTTGGTCACGCAAACACTAGTCACGGCCAGTGTCTGCGATCAAGGAGATAACAGGTTTGAGAAACCCAAGGTTGACAGGCCTGCTCCCATTGCAAGCTATGGTCCTTCTGATCTGCGTTCCCGGACCAGTTTTGGCGGAATCCTGCTTCGCCCCGGCCCGTCCCTTCCTGCCAAGCGATTCGCAGGCAGCGCGGGACTATGCAGACATCATCCGTGGCGATTTCGAAGATTACATTCAGGATATCCAGAGCTACTTCCGTTGCCTCGACAGCGAACGCGCCCGCGCCTTCGAGGAAGCGCGCGAAGTCAGCGAGGACTATGGCCGATTTCTGCAATTGGCAGGGGATTGATGGGCAACCTCGGGAGCATCAGACTTGCAGCCCATGGAAACCAGACGCCGATAACACCCTCATATATCTACTTTTTAGATAACAGATTTCATCCGCTAGCGACGTCACAAAAGGTATGTGACGCGTGGCAAAGACAATCAGAAGCACAGGACAGGTGGCACTCTGCCAAGCATTGGTCGACGCCCGCATCAAGGCGGGCCTCGGTCAGGAGGACTTGGCGGTCAAGCTCAAGTGCCATCAATCACTTGTGGCGCGCATTGAAAGCGGCCAGCGCCGGGTCGACGTCGTCGAGCTGGTCGTCCTTGCGCGCGCCATTGGCTTTGACCCCTTCAAGGTTCTGGCGATCGTTGAAGCCGCCACGGAGCCCGACCACCGGATTTGATCCATTTCATCTTTCGAGAACACGGGAGCTGACTTCTCCCGGTGTGAATTCGTTACCGCGAGGACGAACAGTAACCGATTTTAACGAGGCCCGGCACACGGTTGCAGCAAACGCTTTGGATCTGAGCTGCTATCCGCAACGCCAAATTGCAGGAAGTCAGTAAACAGTGAACGAAAATGAGGTCGAAGGCGTCGCGATCGCCAATTTGATTGCAACCGATGAAGAAACCATTGTCGGCTGGGTATATCGCTGGAACACAGGTGCTCTGGCAATCCGGTGGGACATCCATGGCCCGCAGCGTGTCTCAAAGATTTACCCGGAGCTCTGCGATGCGGATAAAGCCGAAATTGACTTCGCGTCTCTCATGCAGCTGCCCTGTCGCAACGACTGACATGGTAGAATATGGCCTTTATGGCCCTCGATTGTGTGAGTGTGCCTGCGTTGCAGGTTTGATTTCGTACAAGGCCCTGCGCGACTTCGCTGCGGCTCAATAGTCAGTAATTGACCTGCTCAAAACCGTAATTCCCGCTATAGTCACGCCACTCAACGAAGACGGATCTGTGATAAATGCTCGGGCAGTGCTCGCCCCATCGCTCGAGACCGGCATGCGCATCAGGAAGCGCTGCGGGTGACGACACCCTCCAAGAAAAATCGCCCTGGATCCCGTAGGTGCCGAGGACAACGGCGGCGCTGCGGTTGCAGTCGCCATCTCGCCCGGATTCGTGCTGGCGGGCATAACGAACGTCAAAGACGCGGATGGAACGCACGAAGTTGAATTCCGGCCCGCTGATATCGATGTCGGCGCGGTCTTTTACGAGCTGGAGGGCGTAATCAGCCCTTACGAGGTTGTCCCAAGCCGCGTTGGAGCCTTTGCGCCCAAGCATCCCGCCTGCCCTGGCTGCCTGATCGAAGAGCGGGGTTGAAGAGTTTGGAGGGGTTCCTGAATCACCATATAGGGCATCGAAGATCCGGTCCGCGGGCCGCGATCTAGCAGGTCCATCGTAAGACGCACCCATCGGGCAGCGCCAAATCTGAAGCGGCGGCTCCACCGGCCATGGAGTTATGCGCCGGATGAACTCGGCCCGTGCGCGGGCGCAGGGCACGGAAGCTGGCCATCCACCGGACAAACACAGCAGGATGGCACAATCGATCTGATAGGTTTGGGCGCGTGCTTGTGTCGGAACTGTTGGGCCGGTCAAGGCGAGAGCTAAAAAGGCCGCCAGAGGGAGGTTTTTGAATTCGAAACGCATGGCAAGGACCCTTGACAATCTTCACCCAGCATACCTACGAAAATATACTATTGCAACAATGATGATGCGTGTTGCGGTTGCGGCGGTCAGCAAGATCGCGAGGTGACCGAGCCGCCCGTCGTCATCCGCCACGTTCCGCGCTGCGCCAATCCCACGGCATGTCAAAGCGTCCGAGCCATCTCGATCGTCAAATGAGTCTCGAATTGCCCTTAAATCGGTTCTACCTAAATCTGTTTGGCGAATAGGACGCATTCGGGCTCTCAGCAGTTCTGCAACGGCTCAGAAGCAGACGGAACCTTGAAGGCTTCGAACCTCGTGAGTTCGAGGACCAGGCCAGGCTGGCTTGAAGCAGGCCGTGCACCCGTTTCAGGTCGCTGTCGCTTAGCTTGCACTCGCAATCGACGTCGATCACACCTTCATGACCTCTCACAAGCTCAGTGAAAACGGTTCTCCTCCTCTTCAGGCTTGCCGTGACCGTAGAGGTCGGCGTTTTCGTGTGCGCGGTCTTCGTGTTCGAACTCCAGGCTGGAATGGGCGATGTTGAAGTCATCTTTCAGCCGGTCCTTGATCGCTGCCTTGATCTTTTCGATTTTACCCCAGCCGCCCGCTGTCAGCACCACGTGGCAGTCCAGCGCCGCCTTGTCCTCCTCCATCTGCCACAGATGCACGTGGTGAACGTCCGCGACACCATCGACGCTCCGCATCGCCTCAACGACGGCTGCATTGTCGATGTCGGGGGGGCTGCCGAGCATCAGGGTTCTGATCGGACCGCCAATCTCAGTGAAAGCCAGATAGAGGATGTAAAGGGCGATGCCGATGGTGATTGCTGGATCGACCCATCGCATGTCGTAGAGGATGATCAGGGACCCTCCAATGATGACTGCCACAGAGGCCAAAGCGTCCGACAGGTTGTGCAGAAAAAGCGCTCGGATGTTCACACTGCCTTTCTGCATCGAATAGGTAAGTAGCGCAGTCAACGTGTCGACGACCAGTGCCACACCGCCCAGGATCACCACCGTCCAACCAGCGACCTCGGGCGGGTCGATCATCCGCATGCCACCCTCATAGATCAGGTAGAAACCAATCAGAATCAGGGTCGTGTAGTTGATGAGTGCCGCGACAATTTCAATCCGTCCATAACCGAAGGTCATGCGTTCATCGGCGGGTCGTCTGGCGATTTTGCGCGCAACGAACGCGATCACCAGTGACGCCATGTCCGAAAAATTGTGTAGGGCATCTGCGATCAGCGCCAGGCTTCCGGAAAGGATGCCGCCAACGATCTGCGCGACGGTCAGAAGCCCGTTGGCCCAGATTGCGATGGAGACCCTACGATCACCTGATTCAGGATCAATGTGGGTATGGCCATGATCATGCGGCACGGTTGTTCTCCTCATGGCTGTGGTTCGGTCGACTGAGACCAGGGACCTTTGGCAACATTCCACGACGGATGCGGCCAACCCGGGCATTCATCCAGTGACGGATGACGTGGCGATAGAGAAAATCACGCGCAAATCCGAAGTTCTGACTATATTTCACGTAAAAGTCGTCGGGCGTATCAAAGGTTCCAAAATCACGAACGATACCGGTTTTCTGAATATAAGTGCTGCCGCCGCTCCAACTGACTGGTGGCGCACTCAGGCAATCCGTTCCGGCCCCGTAGCCGCAAAGGCTTTCTGTTTCGCTGAATTCCTTCTGAAGCGACTGCAGGAAGGGGGCGTCCAGAATGAAGCCTTCGAGATTGATCCAGCCCTCTTCTGTTTCGACTTCGACCCACGAGTGCAGAATTTCGGACGGTGCGAGGGGGTAGACCAATTCGGGCACAACGCCACGCTGCAGGGCCTTGTGGATGGTGAAGCCGTGCAGTCGGCAGCGGATGCCTACGCTGCGCAGCAGTGCCATGAGAAGCGTCCCTTTCGTGTTGCACTGCCCGTAGCCGTCGGTCAGCACCGCAGAGGCGGGAATGTCGTCGACGCGGTTGTAGCCGAACGCAATCTCGTTTCGCACAAAGTCATAAACCGCGCCAATCCGGTCGACACGGGCAAGGTCATGCCAGCCACGATCTCGTATCAGGTTCGAGATTGAGGGCGAGTCAAAATCCAGCAGTCTTGTCGCGGTTAAATAGGAATCGGTGGGTGCCACAGGGTCTCTCCTCGAATCATTCACGAGGAGTCTTAATCTCTACAGTGACTAGAGAGACAAGCCTTTTCTCAAATGTCACTTCCGATCATAGCTCTATCCGATAGTGCCAAGGGCAGGGAAGGTTTCGAGCAGCCAGAAGGCAAGGCGGCTGATTTGACCTGTCATCACGCCGATACCCATCAGCACCATCAGACCGCCCGATATACGATAGAGCCATCGACCAGCCGGACCGATCCGCTTTAGCCTGCCTGCAATCTCGTTGGTGAAGAGCGCGATGATCAGAAACGGCATTCCAAGTCCTGCGGAGTAGATTGCCAGCAAGGCCATCCCGTCCGCTCCAGATGTCGCGCTCACCGCCAGGATCGACCCAAGCACAGGGCCTATGCAGGGCGTCCAGCCAAAGGCAAAGGCAAGACCCAAAAGGTAGGCTCCAACGGCGCTGCCGCCGTCAACTTTCACGTCGGGCCTCGTGTCACGCATCATGGCGGGGATCTTGATCGCGCCCATCATGACAAGTCCAAACAAGACGATCAAAAAGCCACCCGCAAGCCCGAGTTCGTATTTCCAGCGCAAGAGCATCCCGCCCAAAAGACTTGCCCCGGCCCCAAGCGCCACGAAGACTGTCGAAAACCCGAGCACGAACCACAAACTCAGGACAACGCTGCGCACCCGTTCGGCAATGCTACGCGCCGCCCCGGATTTCACGGCGGGCTGTCCCGCGATGTAAGACACGTAGCCAGGAGCAAGAGGCAGGACACAAGGCGACAGAAAGGATATGGTGCCACCCAGAAAAGCCGCGACGATTCCAACACCTGAAATTTCGAACATTCAATTCCTGCCTTGCTTTAGCCTGTGAAACGCGCACCGTTGTAAAAGCTAAAGCTACTGTAGGAGCAATGCCGTTTTATTACGCTCCGCGGGGTGCCGCGAGGATGATGGCAGCACCCAACAAGCATACAGTGGTGCCGAGCAGATCCCACCTGTCCGGCCGGTGCCCTTCGGCGAGCCACATCCAGAGAATGGACGCGGCAATATAGATCCCACCATAGGCGGCAAAGGCGCGTCCCGCAGCCACAGTGTCGACCTGAGCCAGAAGCCAGCCGAACGCCACCAGCGCCGCCACACCGGGGACAAGCCAAAGTGGGGACGCGCCAAGACGCCACCATGCCCAGATGGCAAAGCATCCGGCGATCTCAGCCAAGGCCGCGAGCGGATAGACGAGCACTGCGGTCATCTCAGGCGCCGATCTCGTCGTGGTCCGTCAGGCACTCGGAATGGTCGCGCAACACCTCCAGCACACGGCAATCGGCCGTGTGCCCGCCGCTGCATTCGTGCACCATCCTCTGCAATTCTGTCCGAAGGGCTTCAAGTCGGGCCATACGTTGCTCAACCTGCTTGAGTTGTCGGCGAGCGATGGCATCGGCCTCCGCGCACGACTTGTCTGGATGATCGCTCAGATCAAGAAGCTCACGGATTGCGTCCAGCGAGAACCCGAGTTGCCGCGCATGCCGGACGAAAGACAAGCGGTCAAGCTCACTATCTCCATAGCGCCGCTGACCGCCAGCCGATCGCCCGGGCTCGGGCAGGAGTCCGATCTGCTCGTAATAGCGGATCGTCTGCACCTTCGTCCCGGTCCTTTTTGCCAAAGTGCCGATTGTGAGCATATCACCTCTCCAAACTATCTACAGCCCGTGTAGCTTTAAGCGTTTTTTTGCACAAGTTCCGCTCGGCATCTCACAGGTCAGTGAACATCGCTCTTTCATCCAGAATAGGTCTTGAACCTACAGTAGCTAGAGGGTGTAAACGCGCCTAAAATATAGAATCAAATTCGGGCGGAGCGGCGTGCGGCTATCAGGTCTTCAGAAAGTACTACGGGTTTTGGCGGGTGTGGCGGCGCTCGTTTTCATCTGGTCGTTGTTGTGGTGCGACTATTTTGTCGCCCAGCATCGGGTCTCGACGGGCGCACTATCGTAAGTATCGTGAACAGACAAAAAAGGACTAACCTTGAAACGGCGCTAGCCTGAGAGCGCGACACCATGGAGAGCGGGTCCAGCTTGCGTTCGACGCGGAAAAACGACATGGTGTGATTGCGGCGGTCGCTCTCCAGTGGCGAACGAGGTCCGGTATGTTGGCCTCATGTATATAAGGCGTGAGGAGAACGACCTATGGAACATTATGCTGGTTTGGATGTGTCA
>NZ_JARAMP010000003.1:0-239466 GCF_028802875.1 Seohaeicola sp. 4SK31
TCAGTGACACATCCAAACCAGCATAATGTTCCATAGGTCGTTCTCCTCACGCCTTATATACATGAGGCCAACATACCGGACCTCGTTCGCCACTGGAGAGCGACCGCCGCAATCACACCATGTGGTTTGAAGAGCCGATCACCGATCTGGGCAATCTGAACGGCAAGCAGGTCCGTTCCATCGGGCCGCTTGTCAGCATGATGATCGAAACCTGGGGCGGAGCCCCGGTCTTCGTCGCCCCGAAAGAGGTGTTTCAGTCGGCTGAACGTGGTGTGGTGGACGGCATCAACATGGGTGTGGCCACCTATTCCAGTTGGCAGCTTTGGGGCGTGATGCCCTATATGGTGAACGCCAATCTGTTCTACGGCAACATGCAGTACATGATGAGCAAGTCCAAGTTCGACAGCCTGACGCCCGAACAGCAGGAGGCCGTGACCGCCGCCGCGCGTGAAACCGAAGAATGGCTCAAGCCCCGTTACGAGGATTGGATCGACCTGCGTGTCGGCAATGCCGTGATGAAGGGCGGCGGGGCCGCAGTGTCCATCAGCCAGGATCAGAGGATGGCCTTGATCGACAGCGTGCAGGGCAAATGGAACGAAGAGGTAGAGGCCGCTTGTGGGCCGGACCTTGCTTCGTCGGTCTTGGCGCTGTTCGAGGAAAACGCGCCCTGACGGCACGATACATGTCCTCCGCCGGCCCTGACGCGGCGGAGGACATGACGGAAACAGGAGGACAGAGATGAACACGGGACTGGACCGCGCGATCGCGGTCGTCGAGAGGCTTGTTCTTTGGTTCGCGGGTCTGGGGGCGGTGATCATCCTGATCCAGATGGTCTGGATCAGCTACGGCGTCTTTACCCGCTATGCCCTGAATACACCCGACCGGATGGTGACCGAGGCGACGGCACTTCTACTGTTTCCCGTGGCCTTTGCCGGTCTGGCCTATGCCATGCGCGAGGATGCCTATCCCAAGGTCACGATGCTGACCGACATGCTGCCACCCTTGGGGCGCAAGCTGGTGGGTATCCTGAATCTGGCCCTGATGGCCGGGGTGGGGATCTTCTTTTCCATGGCGGGTCTGAACGCGACGCGCAGCGCCTTCAACTCGGGCTCCTCGTCGGAAATCCTGCTCTGGCCCCGCTGGATGTTCTGGGCACCCGGTGCCACGGCACTTGTCCTTTTCTCGATCTACACGGCGCTGCTTCTGGCGCGCCTGATCCGCACCCCGTCAAGCGAGGTTTGACAGATGGAATGGTATGAAGTCGGACTTGGCCTGTTGGGGCTGCTGATGCTGCTGATCGCCATCGGTCTGCCCATCCCCTTTGCGCTGGCGGCGGCGTCGCTGCCCTTTCTGTGGCAGATCCAAAGCTTCCAGACCTCGCTGGTCTCCTCGCAATTGAAGCTCTGGGGAGTTTGGATCGACTATATCCTGCTGGCGGTGCCCTTGTTTGTGTTCCTTGGCGAGTTGATCGGCAAATCCAACATCGGCCCCAATCTCTACCAGTTCCTGCATCAGGGGTTTCGCCTGCGCGGCTCTGCCGCCTATGGCTCGATCGGGGCCTGCGCGGGCTTTGGCGCGGTTTGCGGATCGTCCATGGTAGGCTCGCTGACGATCGGCGGCGTAGCCCTGCCCGAGATGCTGCGTCTGGGCTATGGCAAGGAACTGTCGTCGGGCGTGCTGGCCGCCGGCGGCACCTTGTCGGTGCTGCTGCCGCCCAGTCTGATCCTGCTGTTCTACGGGATCGTGACCGATCAGAGCATCGGGGACCTGTTCATCGCAGGCGTCATTCCCGGCCTGATCCTTGTCACGCTGTTCTGTGTCGTCGTAATGGTCTGGGGTGTGATGCGCCCCGGCGACATTCCCGCTCAGGAAGACGCAGTGCGCATGGGGCTGTTCCAGATCGCCGCCACCGTCGGGCCGATTGCCCTGATCGGTCTTGTCATCACGGTCGCGATCTATGCCGGTATCGCCACCCCGACCGAAGCCGCCGCCGTGGCTGCCCTGCTGACGGTCATTCTGGCCTTTGGCGTGGGCGGCTTGCGCTGGGCCGGGTTCCGCGACTCTCTTTTGGCCACGATGCGGACCATGGGCTATCTTGGCCTGCTTCTGTCGGCGGGCACCTTGTTCGGCTTCGTGCTGACCTATTACCGCGTGCCCTATGAATTCACGCAATTCTTCCTTGGCTTCGATCTGTCGCCCTATGTGGTGCTGACCATCGTGCTGATCTTCTACATCGTGATGGGCATGTTCCTCGAGCCGGTGTCGATGACCTTCATCACCCTGCCCACGATCTTTCCGTTGATGGCCGCAGCCGGGTTCGACCTGATCTGGTTCGGGGTGGTCTATACCATCACGATGGAAATCGCGGTGCTGACGCCACCTGTCGGGCTGAACCTCTATGTCATTCAGGGGATCAGTCGCGGGCAAGTTTCCATCGGACAGGTGATCATCGGCTGTCTGCCCTTCATCGCCGCCCTTGTGCTTCTGATCGTCATTCTGATCCTCATGCCGGAGACTGCCCTTTGGTTGCCCGAACAGATGAAATAACGCGTGCGGACGGTTCGACCTATCGCCGGGCCGGGGCAGGACCTGTTCTGCTTCTGGTGCATGGCTATCTTGGCGGTGCCGCCCAATGGCAGCGGGAATTCGACCAGCTTTCCGGTCATTTCGACGTGATCGCGCCGGACCTGCCCGGTTTCGGGGATGCGGCGGGCGCGCCCTGCATCGACCGCATCGAAGGCTTCGCCCTGCATCTGGCAGGGTTGGTTGACGAGTTGAAGATCGACAGGTTCTGCCTGCTGGGTCATTCCATGGGCGGCATGATCGCGCAGGAGTTTGCATCCCGGTTCTCGGACCGGGTGGACAAGCTGATCCTCTATGGCACAGGTCCGCTTGGCCTGATGCCGGACCGCTTCGAAACGCTCGAGATGTCGCGCCGCCGTCTGGCCGAGGATGGTGTAGCCCGCACTATTCTCCGGATCGGCTCGACATGGTTCCGCCATGGCGATGCAGCGCAGGGTTTTCAGGTGGTGGCCGAACTGGGGGCCAAGGCCAGCCAGAGTGCCGCGCAGGCGGGGCTTGATGCAATGAGTCACTGGGATGGCAGGGCGGCCCTGTCAAGCCTGGCCATGCCGTCGCTGGTGGTGTGGGGTGATGGAGATCAATCCTATCGTTGGTCGCAGGTGGAAGCCCTTTGGCGAGGACTGCCGAACAGCCAGCTTGCCGTCATTCCCGGAACCGCCCATGCCGCCCATCTTGAGAAACCCGGCCTGTTTCAGGCAATCCTGCTGGATTTTCTGGGCGCATAGCAGCCTTTTGGGCGCGTCTTCCATGCGATAGTCGCGCGGGGCGGTGTCAGGTGGCGACACGCCCCGCAGCCTTGATCCGGGGTGACGGCTTGGCTTGCCTCTTTCAGTATAAGCAAGAACCTCGCCTTTTGCCTTACCCGTGCTTGACCATGACGTGGCGCACGAAAGTGTAATCCTCCAGCGCATAGGCCGACATGTCCTTGCCATAGCCGGATTGCTTGATCCCGCCATGCGGCATCTCGTTCACCAGCATGAAATGCGTGTTGATCCATGTGCAGCCATAGCGCAGCCGCGCGGCGGTCGCCATGGCGCGGCCCACGTCGCGGGTCCAGACGGACGAGGCCAGCCCATAGTCGCTGTCATTGGCCCAGGTCACGGCCTCGTCTACATCCGAAAAGGGCGTGATCGACACCACCGGCCCAAAGACCTCACGCCGCACGATCTCATCAGCCTGTGTTGCCCCGGCGACGACCGTGGGGCGATAATAGAAGCCCTTGTCCATCGCCTCGCCGCCCGTCGTGATCTGGATGTGGTTCATCTCGCGGGCGCGGTTCACGAAACTGGCCACGCGGTCGCGCTGGCGCAGGCTGATCAGCGGGCCGATCTCGTTCGTCGTGTCATCGTCATTGCCCAACTGGATCGAAGCGACGGCATCCGTCAGGTCCGCCACCAACCGGTCATAGACCTTGCGCCCGGCATAGATGCGGCAGGCGGCGGTGCAATCCTGTCCGGCATTGTAGAAGCCGAAGGCGCGCAGCCCCTCGACCACCTCGGCGACATCGGCGTCGTCGAACACCACGACGGGCGCCTTGCCACCCAGTTCCAGATGAGTCCGCTTGACCGTCTTGGCGGCGGCATCCAGCATCTTCTTGCCGGTCGCCACATCCCCGGTCAGGCTGATCATGTCGACCTGCGGATGGTTGATCAGGTAATTGCCCACGGTATGACCGCGCCCCGGCAGGACGTTGACCACGCCCTCCGGCAGTTCCTCGGCCAGGATCTTCGCCATTTTCAGCGCGGTCAGCGGCGTCTGCTCGGATGGTTTGAACACCACCGTATTGCCGCCCGCAATCGCCGGGGCCAGCTTCCATGCCATCATCATCAGCGGATAATTCCACGGCGCGATGCTGGCCACGACCCCGATGGGATCGCGGCGGATCATGCTCGTATGCCCTTCCATATACTCGCCCGCAATCGCGCCGGTCTGGCAGCGGACGGCCCCAGCAAAGAAGCGGTAGCAATCCACGATGGCGGGAATCTCGTCGTTGCGCGCGGCATTGATGGGCTTGCCGCAGTTCAACGCCTCAAGCACGGCAAATCCCTCGACTTCGGCCTCGACCCGGTCAGCGATGCGGAGCAGCGCCGCAGACCGTGCGGCGGGCGTGGTGCGCGACCAGCCCTCGAACGCCTTGCGTGCGGCGGCAACGGCGCGGTCCACCTGTGCCGTGCTGGCCTCTGCCACATCAAGGATCAGCGCACCGGTGCGCGGATCAAGGATGGGTTCGGCCGCATCCTGTCCCGGTTCGAACCGGTCACCGATCAGCAGGTCCGTATCAATCTTGCCCATGTGGTAACCTCCCTTGGGTCATGTGCGGGTCATTTTCCGCCGCCGGCGGTCTCGGCGCCGCCGCGCGTCAGGTAATACGCGATGAGGATCGGGACAAAGGTGGTCACAAAGACCACGATCGCCACGACATTGGTGACGGGGCGCTGGCGCGGGCGCACCAACTCGTTCAGCATCCAGATCGGCAACGTGCTTTGCTGGCCGGCGGTGAAGGTGGTCACGATCACCTCGTCAAAGGACAGCGCAAAGGCCAGCATACCGCCCGCCAGCAGGGCCGAGCCCAGATTGGGCAGGATCACATGGCGGAAGGTCTGGAACCCGTTGGCCCCCAGATCCATCGACGCCTCGACGATCGAGCCCGACAGCCGCCGGAATCGCGCCACCGCGTTGTTGAACACGATCACGATGCAGAAGGTCGCGTGACCCATCAGGATCGTCCATGTCGAAAACGGAATGTCCATGATCGAAAAGGCCGAGCGCAGCGACATGCCGGTGATGATGCCGGGCAGGGCGATGGGCAGGATGATCAGCAGACTGATCTGGTCGCGCCCGAAGAATCGCGTCCTTGCCATCGCCGCCGCGCAAAGCGTGCCAAGGATCAGCGCCATCACCGTCGACAGCGCCGCCACCTTCAGCGACAGATAGAGCGGTGGCCAGATGTCCTCGCGGTTCCACGCCACGGCAAACCACTGCGTGGTCAGGCCGGGCGGCGGAAACTGATAGGTGCGCTCGTCCGTGGTGAAGGCATAGAGAAAGATCAGCAGGATCGGCAGGTGCAGGAACAGCAGCCCCCCGATGGCGGTCACGGTCAGAAACAGTGGCGGACGGCTGTCAGAGCGCATCGAATGCCCCCTTGCGCCGCGCGATCGTCAGATAGATCAGCATGATCACGATAGGCACCACGGCAAAGGCGGCGGCCAGCGGAATGTTCCCGGCCGTGCCCTGCAACTGATAGACCGCCTGCCCGATGAAGCGCCGCGACGAGCCCACGATCTGCGGGATGATATAATCGCCCATCGTCAGCGAGAAGGTGAAGATCGACCCCGCGATGATCCCGGGCAGCGCCAGCGGAAAGATCACGGTCCGCAAGGTCTGCCAGCGGCTTGCACCCAGATCGGCAGATGCCTCCAGCATGGATTGCGGCACCCGTTCCAGCGCCGCCTGCATCGGCAGGATCATGTAGGGCAGCCAGACATAAAGGAACACAAGCCATGTCCCGATATAGCTTGTGGACAGTGAATTGCCCCCGATCACTGGCAGCGCGAGGATTCCGTTAAGCACTGCCGATGCCCCGATCCCGTCCGTGGCCCATGTGATGATCCCTTCGCGGGCAAGGATCAGTTTCCACGCATAGACCTTGACCAGATAAGACGACCACAGCGGCAGCATCACGCCCAGATAGAACAGCGCCTTCCAATGGCCCTTCGCATAGCGGGCGGCGAAATAAGCGATGGGAAAGGCGATGACGACGGCCCCCAGCGTCACGGCGGCGGACATCGCAACGGTGCGGATGATGATGTCCAGATTGGCCGGTTGCAGCAATTCACCATAGGTCGACAGGGTGAATTCCCGCCGGATCTGGCCCGAAAATTCGTCGATGGAATAGAAGCTTTGCAGCAGAAGCGCGGCCAGAGAACCAAGATAGACCACGACCAGCCAGACCAGCGGCAGCGCCAGCAACGTGATCAGCAGCACATTCGGATGCCGCCAGAACAGGGCCGAGATGCGATCTCCCAGCCCTCGGGTTGGCAGGATGGCCCGCGCCGGTTGCGCGATGCGAGACGGTTCGGCGGTCAGGCTCATCAGCCCTCCTCCATCACATGCATGGCCTGCGCGTCCCAGACAAGCCCGACTTCGGCCCCCTGTTCCGGCAGCGGTTGGCCTTTGGTCACAAAGACCGACAGCTCGCCCCCCGGCACGGCCACGACAATACGGGTCCCCGACCCCAGATAGCGCAGGGCGGTGACATGGCCGCGCAGCCGTGACCCCTCATCGCCGATGCGGATGGATTCGGGCCGCAGGCTGGCCGGGCGGGCAGGCGCGCCGAAGCGGCTGGCCATCTCGGCGGTCAGGACGTTGGACGACCCGACGAAATCCGCGACAAAGCGTGTCCGCGGCTTTTCATAGATCTCGGACGGGGTGCCGATCTGGGCGATCTTGCCTTGCGAGAACACGGCCACCTGATCGGCCATCGACAGGGCCTCGCCCTGATCATGGGTGACAAAGACAAAGGTGATGCCAAGGCGTTGTTGCAGGGCCTTCAACTCGTCCTGCATCGCCTCGCGCAGCTTCAGATCAAGCGCGCCCAGCGGTTCATCCAGCAAAAGCACGCGCGGTTCGTTGATCAGCGCGCGCGCCAGTGCCACGCGTTGACGCTGCCCGCCTGACAGCTCTCCGGGTTTGCGCGCGCCGTAGCCCTCAAGCTTGACCAGCGCCAGCAACTCCTCGGCCCGGTCGTGACGGGTTCGCTTGTCCACGCCCTTGACCATCAGCCCATAGGCGACGTTGTCGCGCACGTTCATGTGCGGAAACAGGGCATAGTCCTGAAACACGGTGTTCACATTGCGTCGGTTCGGCGGTACCGCGCTGCAATCCTGCCCGAAGATGCGGATCATGCCGCCCGTCGGCTGCTCGAACCCCGAGATCAGACGCAGGCAGGTGGTCTTTCCCGACCCCGATGGCCCCAGCATGGCGAAGAAGGTTCCCTCGGCAATGCTCAGGTCCACACCATCGACCGCCCGGACCGATCCGAAATGGCGTGATACATTCAGGAATTCAACGGCTGCTGTCATGGGAACTTCCGGGTCAGGCAAAGGCACCCCCCGCTTGCGCGGGGGAGCCGTGTGAGGGCTTGGTCAAAGAGAAGGGTTCGTCAGCGGCCGCCGATCACGCCGATATAATCCGAGACCCAGCGATAATAGGGCACGCATTCGCCCTGGCTTTCGCATTTCGTCACCGGTGTCGTCCAGAAGCGGATGCGTTCGAAATCGTCGAACCCGTTCTTGGTGCAGCCCTCGGCGGTTTGCATGCCGCGGCCATCGGTGCAAGCGGCGGGCACGACGGGGTTCGCGCCGAACCAGACCGACAGGTCCGCCTGCAGGTTCGATGACAGCGTGTGCTCGATCCACAGATAGGCGCAGGTGGTGTTTTCGGCATTCACATGCATCATTGTGGTGTCCGCCCAGCCGGTCGCACCTTCTTGCGGGATGACGCTGGCCACCGGCACGCCGTCGGCCTGCAGCAGGTTCACCTGGAAGGGCCATGTCCCCGAGGCTGCCATGCCCTCGTTGCGGAAGTCGTCCATCTGGATGAAGGCATCATGCCAGTAGCGGGCCGTCAGGGTGCGCTGCACCCGCAGCAGGTCGAGTGCTTCCTTGTACTGGTCCGCGTTCAATTCGTAGGGCGAGGTGATGCCCAGTTCCGGTTTATGGAACATCAGATATTGCGCCGCATCTGCGATGTGGATCGGGCCGTCATAGGCTTGCACGCGGCCCTTGTTGGTCTTGCCGTCGGGCAGGTCCATCTCTTCGAACACCACGTTCCAGGATGTGGGCGGGCTATCCCCGAACACCTCGGTATTATACATCAGAACGTTGGGGCCCCACTGGTAGGGCACGCCGTAATGGACGCCGTCCACCACATACCAGGGCGCGTTCTTCAGCCGGTCGTCCACCGTGTCCCACGATGGGACAAGCGAAAGGTTAATGGGTTGGACACGTTCGCCCGCCACCAGGCGCAGCGAGGCGTCACCCGAGGCGGTGACCA
Organism: Seohaeicola sp. 4SK31; assembly: GCF_028802875.1. Lineage (NCBI taxonomy): Bacteria > Pseudomonadati > Pseudomonadota > Alphaproteobacteria > Rhodobacterales > Roseobacteraceae > Seohaeicola > Seohaeicola sp. 4SK31. The sequence continues at coordinate 8,638 of NZ_JARAMP010000003.1, forward strand.
GATCGAAGCCGCCCTCGTTCATCAGGGCGACCATCTCGTCCGAGGTATTGGCGGTCTTGACCTGCACCATGCAGCCGGTCGCTTCCTCGAATTTGGTGACCCAGTCGAAATCCGCGACCGTCTCGCCCCGCTCGATATAGCCGGGCCAGGCCACGATGTTCAGCTTGCCTTCCGGCGTGCCCAGTTCTGCGACCTGTGCCAATGCCGGGGTGATCCCGATCAGCGCCGCCAGTGCCGTCGTTCCCATCAGTTTCAGATGTCTCATTCCAGTGCTCCCTGTGTCATGGCCCTGTATCGGACCCTCTTTTCTGTTTTGGGAGTCAGCGTATGTGGGGCGGCTTTCTTCGCAATATCAAAATGCAGAACCAATCCATCGGTTTTTCCGATACCTTAGCCTGCGCTCAGCTTTGCCTAGGAATTTCAGGCGATTGCCAATTTACGCCTTATCGGCCCGGCAGCGTGGACTGCGCCACCCTGATGAAATTCCGGGCTTGCGGGCTGAGCGGGGCACCGCGCCGCCACGCCAGACCGACCTGCACATTGGGCAGATCGCCCGACACGTCGCGGATCTCGATTCGGTCCCCCTCGAGCGACCACGGCCGATAGACCAGACCCGGCAGGATCGCCAGACCCGCACCGGTTGCAACAAGGCTGCGAACCGCCTCGACCGAGCGGGTGCGGAAGGCGATGGTCGGCTTCACGGCCATGGCCTGCATCAATTGGCGCATGCTCTCTTCGATTTCGTCCACCATCAGCTGGATCAATGGCGTCTCGGCCAACTGGTCCAGCGCGATGGCATCGGCCTGACCCAGCGGATGGCCCAGCGGCAACCACAGCCGGTAGGGCGAGACGAGCAGCGTTTCGACATTCAGCGCCATGCGGTCATGCACCGAGGAAGTCAGCAGCACCGCGACATCCAACTCGCCGCCGATCAGCAGGTGTTGCAGGTATTCGCCACTATCTTCAATCACGTTCAATTCGACCCTTGGATGGGCGCGGCGGAAGCGGGACAGGATGTCCGACAGCACATAGCCCGCCACAAGCGAGGTCACGCCCAAGGCCAGCCGCCCGCCTTCCTGATCCGCCTGATCGCGAAAGGCCTGCCTTGCGTTCGACACATCCGCAAGGATCTGCTGCGCGTGGCGCAGGAACTGGCTGCCCAGATGCGTGATCTCAAGACCGCGCGCCTGTCTTTCGAACAGGATCACACCCAGATCATCCTCCAGCGCGCGGATCGCCTCGGTCACAGAGGATTGCGAGATCGACAGCACACGCGCGGCACCCGTCACAGAGCCTTGTTCCGCTGCGGCGATGAAGAATTGAAGCTGTCTCAGGGTAAATGCCAATGCGCGCGCCTTGCCGTGACGATCAGGGGACACCATGGCGCGGGACATGTGCGCAGGTCAAACGGATCATGGCGCAACGCGAAAGGCACCTGCGCCCGCAGCCAGTCGGCCCTGTCGGGGCAAGCCGCCTCAGTCGATCCTCCGAAAGACGCGGGTTGTCTGCATGTCAGGGTTGGTTGCGCGTTCCCAGACCATCTCGGCCCCGGCGCAGGAGGCCAGCCGATAGGGTTGGGGCAGAACGGGGACAAAGGCCCAAGGGTCCGTGAATGTGTCGCCACCGCTGAGCGCACCTGTGCTGAACGAGGTGGTGCCTGTCGACAGCGCGCTGTCCTTGCGGAACAGCAGCAGCCCCTCGCGTTCTTCAAAACGCCCGATTTCCTCGTTGGCGGACAATCGTGTTACGACCTCGGCCGCTCCATCCGGTCCGGAGCCGGTCGTCAGGTAAGTCTTCGGGTCCGCCCAACGGTAATGACCCTGCGGCATCAACGTCAGCCGGGGGCCATCCCAGTCGTGGATGATCTGTGTCGTCATTTCGGCGGGCGCGGCGAGCAAGGCGCGCATGGCGGCGGGGCGTTCACTCTCAGCGGTCGGATCACGCGGCGTGGTCATTTCCCATGTTCCCTGCATGCAGGACCCGCAGTCGCCACCGCCTTCGGCTTCTGCGATCCGCAGGCGCGCCATCGTCTCGCCGGTCGAGCCAAATCCCGCTGCGAAAAGCAAGGTACCGCCGTCGTTGCAGCCGAAGAAGCGCCGCACGGGCACGCCGGGGCGCAATTCATCGAAGCCTGCCCCTGATTCATGGGCCAGAAGTGCCACGGTGCCGGGGCTTGCCGCGTCCAGTGTCAGCGTCCAGAAGCCCGGCTCCAGCATGACCTGCCCGCGTTGCAGCGACAGGGCCGGACCTGACAGGGTGACGACGCCCGCGTCCTGTTCCAGCGCGGGGCCGGGGTCCGGGGCGATGCGCGCAGGGCGACCGTCGGGAAAGGCCAGTGCGTCGGAGAGATGCATGAACATCAGGTTTGACCATTCCTCTGGCGTCATATGGCTGGCGATGGCGCTTGGCCGGGACAGCGCTGCTTCGCCCAGCCGCGCCACCTCAAGCGGATAGGTGGGGCCGTTCAACTCGGCCGCCCAGAACCAGAAGGCGACGGCTGCGTATTCCACGTCGATCAGCCGCAGGTTGCGGATCGCGGTATCCCACGAGGCGAGAAAACCGCGGCTGTCGTCCTGCCCGTGAACGGCCAGATTGGCGAACCATTCGGCGGTGCCTTCGATCCACCATGTCGCCTCGCAACGATCGACTGACGGGTGCAGCTTTTCCTGCACCACGTGGAACATCTCATGCGCCAGCGTGAAGTTCAGCGCCTCGCGTGGTTTGTCGCGCCAGAGTGGCGGGTAAAGGTTCACCTCGCAGCGTCTTCCGGGACAGGAGCTGTCTCCCAGATTGCCGGTGTCCACTGTGCTGTCCAGAAGGTGAAGGTCCACGGGGCGTCGGTCGCGATCCGGGAAATTGGTGACCCCGGCGAGGGACAGGGCCATATCAAGGCGCATGAGCATCAGATAGACATCGCGGGCCAGATCATCCTGTTCCGCCTTGGCATGGATGCGGATCTCGCTGTCCAGTGGCAGCGAATGGTGGCTGTAGCGCATGGCGTAAAGCCCGTCCGCGCGGTCGCGGGCGATGTCTTCTTCCATGGCGTCATAAGCGCGTTCTTCGGCTTCGGCCGCGGCGGCGGCGGCTTCGGGGTCAACGGCCGCAAAGGTCGGGGCGCAGGTTTCGGCCCCTGCGAGGCTGTATGTGCAGAATAGCAGACCCAGAGCCGCAACTGCGTTCCGGACCCGTCCCATCATTGGCGTGCCACGATCTCGACCCGCCGGTTGGCCTGCCGCCCGGCCTCGGTTGTGTTCGTGGCGACCGGGGCCAAGGGGCCGACACCTGCCGGCACGGCTCGCCCTGCAGCCACACCGAAGCGGGCCTCGAGCGCCTCCACCACGGCCTGAGCCCGCGCCCGCGACAGGGCAAGGTTGGACTCAAGCGTGCCGACACTGTCGGTGTGGCCCACGACATAGACCTGCAATCCTGCGCGGTCGGCCAGCAGCCGCGCGATTTCCGTGATGGCGGGATCAGAGGCCGGTTGCAGCACGGCGCTGCCGAAATCGAAATAGATGTTGTCCAGCGCGATCTTGCCTTCGCTGTCGATCGCTGCGGCCATGGCGGCGGCATCGGTGACCTTGACCTGATCCGTGGCCATGGCATCGGCCTGAAGGACTTGCACATAATGGTTGTTCTTTTCGACACCGACCGAGACATGGACCCGCGCCCCTTCGAAGCTTAGGGTGCCTGTCAGGTATTGCACATCGCTGCCGATCCCGAGGTTCATGCCGTTGCGGCTTTTCCAGCCGCCGTCGCTCTGGTTGCCGCAGTCTGACCTGCTGGAGCATGACCAGTCGAGCGCCATCCCCTGCGCTGTCAGCGCGGCGCGGTAGTTTTCGACGATTTCGAAGGTGGATTTGCCCGGCGGATTCTTGAACCGTCGCAGCAGGATGCGCCCCTCAAATGGCGCGCTGATGACCGCCCCATCGGCGAAACCGGTGACCCGTTCCGTCTGTCCGAAGGCCTCCTCGATCCGGTCGCCGGGGCGTTCTTCCGAGCCAGTGTAAGGCACGACGTCCAGAACGCGGGTCTGTGCCAACGCGCCTGATGCCGTCAGGATCAGGGCAAGGGTCAAGCCTTTGACAAACATCAGCACTCTCCGTCATGTGTCAGGACCAGAAGGCGACGTCACTTTGCAGTTCCAGCGTAATACGGCGCAGGTCTTTTTCCAATCTTCTTTGATTTATGCGTGGCAGGCCGGGGCTGACTTACACGCCATTTCACCAAGGCGACGTCCGCCGATGGCGGCATCATCCGCAATGCAGGGACCGTGGATCAAAGGCTGAATCAGATGATGGACGTGCTGTTCCGTCACCCCGCCCGTCCACCGGAGCGAGGCGGGGACATATGGCTCTTTTCTTGGCGTGGTTCATGATTTTGTGCGTGTCCCGACGTCCTGACGTTCGCGGGCATGCGGAAAGGGGCGCGGAAATCCGCGCCCCTTTCTTCTGTGGTCGTCACGCGTGAGCTTGGATCACAGATCGCTGACGATGCTGCACAGCTCGGTCCAGGATTCCTGCGACACCTGATCGAAGCCGGTTCCCGTCGCTGCGGTGCCGAAGGTGCTGCTGTTGGTCTGGCCGGTGCCGCTTTCCGCGGTGCCGGTCGTGCTTGTGTCAGCCGAACCGGACGCGGCTGCCCCGGTTGAATCCGTGCCGGTTTCCGCAGAACCAAAGGTGCTGGGGTCCGACTGCACCGTCCCGGTGGCCGATGCACCCGAGTTGATGTCCGACGTCCCACCTGACCCGGCGGTCGTGTCAGCCCCTGTGGTCGCGGTGCCGAAAGTGCTGCTGTTGCTTTGACCGGTGCCGGTTTCCGCAGCGCCAGACGTGTTGTTCGCGGCACTGTCGTCCACGGCCACGCAATCCGCACGGACGGTGGACTGTTCTTCGGCGGTCAATGCGGCCCAGCTGGTCTGGATATCAGCGTCCGAACGCAGCGACATCGTGCCGTCATCGGTGAAGAAAGCTTCTGCAGTGGCTTCGCTCCATGTTTCGCCCATCATGGGCTGGGGGGCAGATGCCGTCTGGGCGCCTGCGGCGGTTGCAAGCATCAGCGGAATCACGGTCGTTGCGAAAAGTTTCGGTGTCATGAATGACCTCCTGAGTCGGCACCCCGGATGGGATGCGGAAAATTGCCGATCAAGCGTCTGGCCGGCACATGGCCGGTCCCAGGCTTGAACGAATGACGATTGTTTCACTGCCTCTCGGGGCACCGGCAGCGTGGCCACCGGATCTTGTCTCTGGGTTTCATGCTGACCGGACAGAAAGGCTTTGTCTTGCCCTGCCGGTCGCACGCTTTTTGCGTTCCCTTGGAGAGACAACGTGCCCCGGCGCGTGGAGTTCCGTAAAATGTCGCGCGGTCTTCAGTGGGGGTGATGCGGGCCTTCATTTCAGCCGCGTGAGCGTCCGAGCAGCGCCGACGTCCGCAAGTCTGTCAGAACCTTCAGGGTCGCTGCCACGGCAAGGATGCAGAGCAGCGTTTTCGAGACGGTTCCCATCGTCCCGTGGATCAGCACCGCATGGATGGCGCTGCCCAGCACGATGATCAGCGCCAGTGCGGAATGACCCAGACGCCACGGTCTGATCCCGATCCGCAGCGGGCGGCGCAGCAGCGCCAGAAGGGCGGCCGCGAAGATGGCCCACATCGCCACGACGCCCCATGCCGAAAACGGGGTGGGCGAGGCGAACAGCAGCGCGTCGATCACATCGGGCGGGCTGGTCAGCCAAAGCCCTGCCACATGGATGATCACCGCCAGCAGGATCAGTGCCCCGGTCCAGCGATGCAGATACCGCCCTTGCCGCATCGGCAGACCGGGCAGATATCCCCCCGCCAACAGCGGTTGCAGCAGGAGCAGTGCCATCGCAACAATACCCGCGAAACCGGCGATGATGTAGATCGGTTCACGCCAGGCCAGCAGCGGGCTGCCAAGGGCCACGGCGACAGGCACTGTGACTGCGGTGGCGACTGCGGCCCAGATCAGGATAGCGCGAAACGAGCCCATTATATCAGGCGGGCTGCAACACGAAATCCGCGTTGAGGGTCGTGTCGCCGGGGCTGCGCATCACGGGACGCAGGAATACGGTCTGAAAGGCGGTGTCATCATAGGCGAGATGTCCGTGAGGTTGTCCGAAGGCGGGCACGATCTGTGGCATTTCCAGCCGGAAGGAGCCGTCCGCACGGGTCAGCGTGGCCCCATGGCTGTGGGGATCACGCTCATGACCCTCGGTCGTGTGGGCCCAGATCTGGATGCGGATACCTTCCAGCGGAGCGCCGTCACCCGCGCGACGGACCGTTCCCGTCATCCAGAAGCCACCACCGCCGATCCGTTCGACGATGGGGGCGCCCGGAAGGTAATTGTTGGCCCCGCCCCGCATGGTCGGGGTAGGGGCAAGACCCTGTGCCCGCGCGGGCACCAGCAGGCCGGAGGCTCCGGTGGTCAGAACGGCACCGGCCGTTGCGGCCCCGGCGACAAGAAGATTGCGGCGATTGATCTGGTTCTGGGGCATTCCGAACGCTCCTGTCTGAAACGCCGCCGCCTTGGCGGTCCGGCCACAACTGCGGGTCGGAGATCCTGGCGCGGACCCGGTAGCGCGCCGCTTGCCAGTCATACTATGGGGCAAGCGGCGGGCGAGGGAACCGCACCAACGGCTTTGTGAACAGGTTTCATTGCCGCGAGACGCGCGGACAGGCGATATGCAGATCGCGTGACAGACCCGACAGGATGCGGCAGCCCGTGGCAGTGACGACGGCCACTTCCTCCAGCCGGATGCCGAAGCGTCCGGGCAGGTAGATGCCGGGTTCCACGGTAAAGACCATCCCTTCCTCCAGCAGCAGGGGATTGGTGCCGGTGATGTAGGGCGGCTCGTGGATCTGCGATCCCAGCCCGTGGCCGGTGCGGTGGGTGAAGTAATCGCCATATCCTGCCGCGACGATGGCGTCGCGGGCGGCGCGGTCCACATCCTGCGCCGGGATGCCGGGACGGATGACGGCCAAAGCAGCCTCGACTGCGGCATTCACCACGGCGTGGACTTCGGCGTAGTCGGCGGGCGGTGCACCCAGACAGGCCATGCGGGTGATGTCGGAATAATAGCCGTCCTTCGATCCGCCGATATCGCAGACGATGGGCTGGCCGGGGCGCAGGACCGTGTCGCCGGTATGGTGATGTGGGAAGGACCCGTTCACGCCGATTCCCACGATGGCGAATTCGGGGTTGGCCCCTGCTGCGGCAAAGGCGGCGCGGGCGACGGCGGCGATCTCGCGTTCGGTCATGCCGTCGCGCAGGGCGGCGCGCAGGGCGGTTTGCGCGGTATCGGCGATGCGGGCGTTCTCCTCCAGCGCGGCCAACTCCTCCGCATCCTTGATCATTCGCAGCGCGCCGACCGTGTCGGTGGCAAAGCCGCGCGCCCGGTTGGGCAAGGCATCAAGCAGCAACAGCGCATGATCCGCGCGCATGGATTCATCGACCGACACGCGGTCGGGCGAGGGGGCCAGTTCGGCGAGTGCTGCTGCCAATGCGGCATCGGGGCCGGTCGCGTCGGCCCATTCCCAGAAGGGCAGGTCGGTATGTTGCCGCGCATCGCCGGCGTTCAGGGCGGGCATGAGGAAGCCCGCCTTGTCGGATCCGATCAGCAGCAGGCAGGCGCGTTCATCGGGGTGCGGGGCAAAACCCAGCAGCCAGCGCATATGCGCGCCGGGGGCAAGGGCGACCAGCCCTGTGCCGGTGTCTTTCATGCGGGCGCGCAGGCGATCAAGGCGGCTCATGCCGGATTCTCCATCGGGACGGTGGCAAAGGCCGCCAGCAGGGCGCTGCGGTGGGTCTTGACCAGCGCCTCAAGCGTGCTGACGCGTTGGGGCGTGAAATGACCGGCGGCGTCAAGGATATTGACCGTGCCGACCACCAGCCCGCTGTCATCCGCGACGGGGATGTTCAGAGCGGATTCGCAGCCCAATGCGTTGATCAGCGCGTGATCGCTGAAATAGATCGCGAAGTCGGGCGTGCTGTTGGCGACGAAACTTTTGCCCTCTCCGATGACCAGATCGGACCAGGCATCATCGCGCAGGGGCTTGGTGCCTGTTGCCGGGTAGTCCAGCGGATGCGAGGTATAAGCCCGGCGCGCCAGCCCTGCGGTGCGGTCCAGAACGGTGACGGTGAAAAGCCGCGCGCCGCAAGCGGCGTCGGCGGCCCGGTGCAGGGCGGCAAAGGTGGCATCGGTCATGGCTGTTCCTAAGGGTGTGTGGAATGGGGGCATGGGCGACCGGGGCCGCCCATGCATAAGGGGGGATCAGTTCTTTTCCACCAGCCGGTAGTAGACATAATCCGAGCTGGCGCCGTTCACATAGCCATCCACCCGGTCGGCCATGGCCACCTGCTTGATCGCCTGGAACATGATGACGAAGGGCGCTTCGGCCTGCATCTGCTGTTGCAGATCCAGATACATCTGGTTGCGGGTGTCGGTGTCCTGTTCGGCCAGTGCCGCCATGGTCTTTGCGTTCACCTCGGCGGGCGGCATCCATGCGTTGCGCCATGTGGTGGTCGAGACATATTTGTCGTCCGCATTGTCGGCGTTATAGGCAAAGGCCTTGGCGTTGGAATGGGGGTCCATGAAGTCGGGGCCCCAATAGAGCAGCATCCCCTGATGCGTCCGCGCGCGATACTTGGTGATCACCTGCGCACCCGTGCCGGGCAGGATCTCGAAGTTGATGCCGGCTGGCGCGAAGGTCTGTTGCAGGCTGGCCGCGATATCGGTGAAGGGGGCCGAGTTGATCACGTCCAGTTCGATGGTCAGAGGCAGCTCTACCCCGCCTGCGGCCAGAATCTCCTTGGCCTTGTCGGGGTCATAGCTGAAGGGCGTGTCGGTCAGCGCGCCGGGGAAACCTTCGGGCCAGAACGCCTGATGCACCTCCATCTGGCCTTTCAGGAAGCTGTCGGCCATGCCCTGATAATCCACCAGATAGCGGGCGGCTTCCCACAGCGCGGGGTTGGTCAGGGCTTCGGTCTTCTGGTTGAAGCTGAACCAGTGAACGGCGGTCTGGGGATAGGTTTCCACCTTGACGGCGTCATTGCCCGCAAGGCCCGCGACCTGATCGGGGGACAGGTTCTTGGCCATGTCCACATCGCCGGATTCCAGCAAAAGACGCTGTGTCGCAGCCTCAGGAACGTGACGGATCAGCACGCGTTGCATCGCGGGCGCACCGCCCCAATAGGCAGGGTTCGCTTCCAGCATCAGCACCTCGCCGGGGGCGAAACGGGCCAGCTTGAACGGGCCAGTGCCTGCGCTGTTCTGGTTCATCCAGGCATGGCCCATGTCGCCGTCCACCTCGTTCGCCATGGCGGTTTGCACATCCACCACGGTCGCGGGACGCGAGGCCAGCACGTTCAGCACGAAGGAGGGGGCGAAATCGCCGGTCCAGCGCACGGTGACGGTGTTGCCATCGGCGGTGACCATTTCTTCGATATTCTCGGCCGTCCAGCCAAGGTTCGCGAGGATGAAAGCGGGGGCCTTGTTCAGCACCAGCACACGTTTCCAACTGCCCACGACATCGGCCCCGGTCAGCGGGTTGCCGGAATGGAAGGTCACGCCGTCGCGCAGCTTGAACACGGCGGTCTTGGCCGCGGCGTCGATCTCCCAGCTTTCCGCCAGACCGGGGGCCAGCGTGGTGGTGTCGGTCGCGTCATACTGGACCAGTTGGTCATAAGCGTTGGTGACATATTCACCCGAGCTGAATTCATAGGCGGTGGCCGGGTCGATGGTCACGATGTCGTCGATGTTCTGCGCGATCACCAGCGCGTCATCGGGCGTTACCGCCAGCACGGGGGCGGTGGACAGCGCGATCAGGCTGACGGCCAGCGTGGCCGCAAGGTTACGAGGGGCAAAGATCATGGGCCTTCTCCTGTTGATATGCCGCAGCTTGTCCCCGCTACGGGCGTTCGGGGGATCGTCCGATCAGGCGGGGCGAGGTGCCTGTCCACAAAAGACGGGCGGGGCCTTCCCCGATATTGGCAAATGAATGGGGCGTATCGCCCATGAAATGCAGGCTGTCGCCGGGGTTCAGCACGAAACTCGCCGCGCCGAGGGTCTGTTTCAGGGTGCCGTCCAGCACCATGATCAACTCTTCGCCGACATGGGCTGTCACCTCGGATGCATAGCCCACGGGGATATGCACGATCAGCGACGACAATGTGCCGCCGGGCAGGGTCGTGTTGATCCGCTCATAGGACAGCGAGGCATCGGTCAACGAAAAGCGTGGCCGCTCTCCCGCGCGGGTGATGCTGTCGGCGGGTTTGGGCGTGGCGACGAATACGTCGATATCCACATCCAGCGCGCCTGCCAGACTGGCCAAGGTGCCAAGGCTGGGGGTCGCCTTGTCGCGTTCCACCTGCGACAGAAACCCGACCGAGATACCCGCCTGATCCGCCAATGTCTGCAAGGTCAGCCCCGCCTTGCGACGCAATTCGCGAATGCGACCGCCAAAGGCGGGCGGACTTTGCGTGTCTGTCTGTCGGGCAGCTTCGGTCATGCGGGCCTCCGACTCGAAGGCTAGTAAAAAAATTTTGATAGGTCAAAAATAATTTGTTACGCTTGCCCAAAGCGGGAGAGATGATGACCCTGACGCAGACCATGACCCAAGCTCCAGCCCGCAAGCTGGCGCAGCGCGTTTGGCCGCCGCTGCGGTTTGTTCTGACCGTGGCGGTCACCTTTCTGGGGCTGCTGGCGATCACCTTTGTGATCGGTCGCGTGGTGCCCATTGATCCTGTGCTTGCGGTCGTGGGGGACCGCGCCAGCGTCGAAACCTATGAGGCGGCGCGTCAGGCCATGGGGCTGGATGATCCGTGGGTCGTGCAATTCGCCCGCTACGTGGGCGATGTGGTGCAGGGCGATCTGGGGCAATCGGTATCCACCGGGCGGGCGGTGGCCGATGATCTGGCGCGGGTTTTTCCAGCGACGCTGGAAATGGCCACGCTTGGCATCCTGATCGGTGTGGCGCTGGGCGTGCCTATGGGGGTCTGGGCCGCCGCGCGGCAGGGCACATGGGTGGATCAGGTGATCCGCGTGATCGGGCTTGCGGGCTATGCGATCCCGGCTTTCTGGCTGGGTCTGGTGGGGTTGGTGCTGTTCTACGCCAAGTTGCGATGGGTCGGAGGGCCGGGGAGGATCGACATTTTCCTTGACGGGATGGTGCCGGTGCGGTCGGGCCTGTTGTTGCTGGACAGCGCCATCGCGGGAAACTGGGAGGCCTTTCGCAGCGCCTTTTCCCATATCGTTCTGCCGGCCACGATCCTTGGGTTTTTCAGCCTCGCCTATATCGCGCGCATGACCCGCAGTTTCATGCTGGAGCAGTTGGGGCAGGAGTTCATCATCACCGCCCGCGTCAAGGGGGTGCCCGAGCGGGTGGTGATGTGGCGGCATGCCTTTCGCCCGATCCGGGTGCAGCTGATCACGGTGATCGGGCTGAGCTATGCTGGGCTGCTGGAAGGGTCCGTGATGATCGAGACGGTGTTTTCTTGGCCCGGTATCGGGAATTACCTGACCACGGCGCTTTTGAATGCGGACATGAACGCGGTGCTGGGCGCGACGCTGGTGATCGGGGCGGTGTTCGTGGCGATCAACAAGGGGTCGGACGCGCTTTACCGTCTGCTGGACCCGAGGGCGCGGACATGAGCGCGCATGAGATGAACCTGCGCGACTGGCTGACCAGCGACGATCCCGAAACGCGGATGCAGGCACGGCTGGGGCAGGGGTTCCGGCTGGCGCGGGCGCTGGCACGCAACCCGCTGGCGATGGTGGGACTGGTGGTGATCGTGGCGCTGCTGCTGATCGCGGCCTTCGCGCCGTGGCTGGCGCCTTTTTCGCCCACCGAGGGCGTGCTGGCCAACCGGTTGCAGCCGCCCTCGGCGACCCATTGGATGGGAACGGACGAGCTGGGCCGCGATATCCTGTCCCGCGTTATCCACGGCACGCGGATCACGCTGATGATCGTGGTGCTGGTGGCGGTGATCGCGGCCCCCTTGGGCCTGATCATGGGGGCGGTTGCGGGCTATTTCGGGGGCTGGGTGGACCGGCTGCTGATGGGGTTCACCGACATTTTCCTGTCGCTGCCCCGGCTGATCCTTGCGCTGGCCTTTGTCGCGGCCCTTGGGCCGGGGATCGAGAATGCAGTCATCGCCATCGCCATCACAGCATGGCCGGTCTATGCCCGCATCGCGCGGGCCGAGGTGCTGACCTTCCGCAATGCCGAATTCATCGCGGCGGTGCAGATGCAGGGCGCCTCGTCATGGCGCATCATCGGCCTGCATGTCATCCCGCTCTGCCTGTCCTCGACCATCGTGCGGGTCACGCTGGATATGGCGGGGATCATCCTGACGGCGGCGGGCCTTGGCTTTCTGGGCCTTGGCGCGCAACCTCCGCTTCCGGAATGGGGGGCCATGATCTCGCGCGGGCGGTCGTTCATCCTTGATCAGTGGTGGGTCGCCACCATGCCGGGCTTTGCCATCGTGATCGTTTCGCTGGGCTTCTGCCTGTTCGGGGACGGACTGCGCGACGTGCTGGACCCCAAGCAAAGGAGCAAGGGATGAGCCTGCTTGCGGTAGACAATCTGCGCGTCACCTTTCCGTCCGACCAAGGCCCGGTCGAAGTGGTGCGCGGTCTGTCCTTTGCCCTTGGGCGGGAAAGGCTGGGGATCGTGGGGGAATCCGGGTCGGGCAAATCCATGACGGGCCGCGCCATCATGGGGCTGATCGGTGCGCCGGCGCGGGTGACGGCGGATCGTCTGGAATTCGAAGGGCGCGACCTGCGCAACCTACCCGAACGGGAGTTTCGCAAGTTGCGCGGGGCGCGCATGTCCATGGTGCTGCAAGACCCCAAGTTCAGCCTGAACCCGGTCATCCGTATCGGCGACCAGATCGCCGAGGCGCTGGAGTTTCACACGCAGTTGTCGGCCAGCGCCCGCCGCGCCCGCGTGCTGGAGGCGCTGGAGGCGGTGCGGATCGACGATCCCGAACGGGTGGCCCGGCTTTATCCGCATGAGGTGTCGGGCGGCATGGGCCAGCGCGTGATGATCGCGATGATGGTGGTGATGGAGCCCGCGCTGATGATCGCGGATGAACCGACCAGCGCGCTGGATGTATCCGTGCGCGGGCAGGTGCTGGATATCATGGACGATCTGGTGCGCAGACGCGGGATGGGGCTTTTGCTGATCTCGCATGACTTGAACATGGTGGCGCGGTGGTGCGACCGGATTCTGGTCATGTATCGCGGGCAGATCGTCGAGGAATTAGGTGCGGGGGCGCTGAACGCAGCGCAGCATCCCTATACGCGCGGCCTGCTGGCCAGTTTGCCCAAGCTGAACGAGGAGCGCGCGACACTGCCGATACTGGACCGTTCCGCGCTGGACGGTTTCATGGCAGGGACCGCCCGATGATCGACGTGCAGAACCTGACGGTGCGCTATGGCGACACGACCGTGCTGCATGGCGTTTCGCTGGCCGTGGCGGAAGGCGAAAGCTTTGCGCTGGTGGGAGAAAGCGGATCGGGGAAATCAACCATCCTCAAGGCCCTTGTGGGACAGGTGGATGACTGGCAAGGGCAGATGACACTGGCGGGGCATGCCCTGCAACCGGGGCGGCGGGCCGATCTGGCGCGGCAGGTCCAGATGGTGTTTCAGGACCCCTATGGCAGCTTGCATCCGCGCCGCACTGTGGATGACACGCTGGCCGAGCCGCTGGCCATCCACGGGATCAAGGGGCGCGATGCGCGGGTCCTGGCGATGCTGGATGCCGTGGGTCTGCCGCGCCGTTTCCGCTTCCGCCTGCCACATCAGTTGTCGGGCGGGCAGCGCCAGCGTGTCGCCATCGCCCGCGCCCTGATGCTGGAGCCGCGGGTGCTGCTTCTGGACGAACCGACAAGCGCGCTAGACGTTTCAGTCCAGGCGGAAATTTTGAACCTTCTCAAGGGATTGCGTGCAGAGAAGGGCCTGACCTTCCTGCTGGTGACACATGATCTTCCGGTGGTCAGCTTTCTTTGTGACCGGCTGGCCGTGCTGCGCGCCGGACGGGTCGAGGAGGCGGCAGCGGTTGCCACCCTGCGCGCGGCGGGGCTGCGCAGCGGCTATGGGCGCGAATTGCTGGAACGATCGGGGCTGGTCTGATCCGGCTGGGCAAGACCTTTGCTTGACAGTCTGCGGCCAAGTTTGTTTCGTGAACACGGCAGGCGGTCCGGTATGTGCAAAGGGGTTTTTCGTGTTGCGTCACTTTCAGATGACCCGCAGTCCGGGCGTCGCCCGTGCTTGGCCTTTCTTCATATCCCATGACGGCATGTCGCAGGTGGCGCGATGACCGAACCGGCAGCAGAACGCACCCCGCTTGATCTGCTGCGCGAGCATGCCGTGCAGGACAGTTTCGAGGCGCTGCGCGACCACATGATCGGCGCGATGCTGTTCGAGGACAAGAAGCGCATCCGCCTGTGGTGTCTGCAACAGGCGGTCGCCGCACTTGGCACCGAAGGGCTTTTTGCCGAGTTCGGCGTCTGGCGCGGGCACGGGGTCAATCTTTTCGCCCGGCATCTGGCCAAGGCCGGGGTGACGGTCTGGGGCTTCGACAGTTTCGAAGGGCTGGAGGAAGACTGGATCGGCCATGCCCGTGGCGCGGAACGGGGCCGCTATTCGCTGGATGGGCAGTTGCCCGAGGTGCTGCCCAATGTGCAACTGATCAAGGGCATGGTGCAGGATACCGTCCCCGGCTGGCTGACCCAGTATCCGGAAGAACCGGTGATCTTTGCGCATCTGGATCTGGATACCTATACGCCGACACGGTTCGTGCTGGATGCGATCCGGCCCCGTCTGGTGCCCGGCACGGTGCTGCTGTTTGACGAGCTTTACGGCTATCCCGGCTGGCGTGGGCATGAGTGGAAAGCCTTGCAGGAAGCTTTGCCTGCAGACAGCTACAGGTTCGTCGCCTTTTCGGGGCAGGCCGTCGGTATCGTGATCACGCGGGTCGATTGACGACGGGAACCCCGCCGCTATGGTCAGGGCCAAGACCTGAACCAAGGAGCCAGCGATGACACGCCATGAGACACCCACAGCCGGACCCATTGATGCGGCCAGCCTTGACCGGTTGGCGGAACTGGCGGTCCGGGTCGGGTTGAACCTGCAATCGGGTCAGGATCTGCTGCTGACCGCGCCGATCGAGGCGTTGCCGCTGGTGCGCCGGATCGCGGAACACGCCTACAAGGCGGGGGCCGGTCTGGTGACGCCGCTGTTTTCGGACCCCGAGGTGGCGCTGGCGCGCTATCGTCATGGGGCGGATCACAGCTTTGATCGCGCCGCAGGCTGGCTTTATGACGGGATGGGCGCGGCATTCGATGCGAATACCGCGCGTCTGGCCATTGTGGGCGACGATCCCATGCTGCTGGCCGCCGAGGACCCCGACAAGGTCGGCCGCGCGAACAAGGCCAATTCCATCGCCTATACGCCCGCGCGGGAGCGGATCACGAATTTCGCGATCAACTGGAACATCGTGGCGTGGCCGGGGCGGGCCTGGGCGCGGCTGATGTTCCCCGATCTGCCCGAAGATCAGGCCGTGGCACGGCTGGCGCAGGCGATCTTTGCAGCCTCGCGTGTGGATCAGGGTGATCCGGTCGCCAACTGGGCCGCACATAACGCGCGCCTGCGCGAGCGGTCCGACTGGCTGAACGGTCAGGCGTTCCATGCGCTGCATTTCACCGGACCCGGCACCGATCTGACCGTGGGTCTGGCCGATGGGCATGAATGGATGGGCGGCGCGTCCCAGTCGCGCAACGGGATCATCTGCAATCCCAACATCCCGTCCGAAGAAGTGTTCACCACACCCCATGCCCTGCGGGTCGAGGGGCATGTGTCATCGACCAAGCCGCTCTCGCATCAGGGCAGCCTGATCGACGGTATCCGCGTCACGTTTGAAGGCGGGCGCATCACCGAAGCACACGCGACAAAGGGGCAGGAGGTGCTGCGGAAAGTGTTGGACACGGATGAGGGCGCGCGGCGTCTGGGCGAGGTGGCCTTGGTGCCGCATGGCTCGCCTATCTCGCAATCGGGGCTTTTGTTCTTCAACACCCTGTTCGACGAGAATGCCGCCTGCCATATCGCGCTGGGACAGTGTTACTCCAAATGCTTCAAGGGCGGTGACAAGATGAGCGCGGCGCAGGTCGCGGCACAGGGCGGCAACAGCAGCGCCATCCATATCGACTGGATGATCGGGTCGGACCAGATCGACATCGACGGTGTCCAAGCCGACGGCCGCCGCGTGCCTGTCTTCCGCAAGGGTGAATGGGCCTGATTGCTATACAGTAGTCAACCTGTGGGTGACGCGACGACAACTTGAGGAAACTGGTTGCGTCAGACAAAGCGTCGCAGGTATCCTGCTGCCACCACCCGCACTGCGGGCGTCAAAATATTGCAAACAAAACGGGGGGCTGCCTGTGCTGACCCACCCGACACATAACGGGAGTTGATCCATGTTTTCCAAGTTCCCTACCTCCGCCGTCGCGCGGACGGGTCGCGCCATGTTGATGGCCGGTGCCGCGATGGCGCTGACCATGACGGCTGCCAGCGCCGAGACCCTGCGCTGGGCGCGCGTCGCCGATGCCCTGACGCTGGACCCGCATTCGCAGAACGAGGGGCCGACCTCGACCCTGCTGCACCACATCTATGAAACGCTGGTCGGTCGCGCCACTGATGGCTCGCTGGAGCCGCGTCTGGCGACCGAATGGAGCATCAGCGAAGAAGACCCGTCCGTCTGGGTGTTCAAGCTGCGCGAAGGCGTCAAGTTCCATGACGGCGCGGATTTCACCGCCGAGGATGTGGTCTTTTCGCTGGATCGCGTCCGTGCCGAAAGCTCGGGCTTCAAGGCGCTGCATTCCGCGGTGGAAAGCGTGTCGATGGTCGATGACTATACCGTGCACGTGAAGATGACCGGTCCGTCGCCGCTCTATGTGCAGAACCTGACCAACACGTTCATCATGGACAAGGGCTGGGCCGAGGCGAATGACGTCGTGGTGCCGCAGAACTTTGCAGCCGGTGAGGAAAACTTTGCCGTCCGCAACACGAACGGCACCGGCCCCTACACGCTGGTGTCGCGCGATCCCGAAGTCCGCACCGTGATGGCCCGTTTTGACGGTCACTGGGACGAAGCCCCCGCCGTGACCGAGATCATCTATACCCCGATCGCCGAAGCCGCGACGCGCGTCGCTGCCCTGCTGTCGGGCGAGGTGGACATCGTGCAGGACGTGCCGGTGCAGGATATCGCGCGGCTTGAGCAGACCGATGGCATCAAGATCGCCACCGGGCCTGAAAACCGGAACATCTTCTTTTCCTACGACATGACCTCGGACAAGCTGCGTTCGGCCAATGTGGACGACAACCCGTTCAAGAAGCCGGAAGTCCGCGAAGCCATGGCTCTGGTGATCGACCGCGATGCGATCCAGCAGGTCGTGATGCGCGGCCAGTCCCAGCCGTCTGCTGCACCTCTGCCGCCCTTCGTGAACGGCTGGACGGAAGAGATGAACGCCTATGGCAAGCCTGATTACGAGCGTGCTGCCGCATTGGTGGCCGAAGCGGGTTATCCCGACGGGTTCTCGGTCGATCTGCACTGCCCGAACGACCGTTACCTGAACGACGAGGCGATCTGTCAGGCGATGGTCGGCATGCTGGGCCGCGCCAAGATCAACGCCAATCTGGTGTCGCAGTCGCGCAGCCTCCACTTCCCGCTGATCGAAAAGTGGGAAACCGACTTCTATCTGCTGGGCTGGGGCGTTCCGACCTTTGACTCGGCCTATGTGTTCAACTTCCTCGTGCACACCCGTGAAGGCAGCTTCGGCAGCTTCAATGGCTCGCGCTATTCCAACCCGGAACTGGATGCCAAGATCGAACAACTGGCCACGATGACCGATCTTGAGGCGCGTGATGCGCTGATCGCGGAAATCTGGGACAAGGTCATGGAAGACCGCGTGTTCCTGAACGTGCACAACCAGATGCTGGCCTATGCGATGAAGGACAACATCAATCTGGACGTTCACCCGGAAAACCAGCCCAAGATGACGACGGTCACCTTCGGAAACTGATCCGGCTTGATCCTTGCGCCCGTGCAGTCTATCGCTGCGCGGGCGTTTTGCTTTAAGACAGCAAAGCTGACCTAACAGACCCTTGAAAAGGCGGTTCCTGCCATGCTGGCCTATATCATCCGACGAATCCTGCAATCGGTGCTTGTGATGCTGGTCGTGGCGCTGGTGTCCTTTGCCTTGTTCCGTTTCGTGGGCGATCCGATCAATTCGATGGTCGGTCAGGAAGCCACCATCGCCGACCGCGAGGCGCTGCGCGAGCAATTGGGGCTGAACGATCCGTTCCTGACGCAGTTCGCCACTTTCATCGGTCGCGCCGCGCAGGGGGATTTCGGGATCTCCTACAGGCTGCAACAGCCGGTGATGGAGCTGATCCTGTCGCGTCTGCCCGCCACGCTGGAACTTGCCTTGGTGTCCGGCGTTCTGGCCTTCGTCTTTGGTGTTGGGTTCGGGGTCTATACCGCGTTGAAACGAAACGGCTGGTTGTCCAACACGATCATGACCGTCTCGCTGATCGGGGTGTCGCTGCCGACTTTCCTGATCGGCGTGCTGCTGATCTGGGTCTTTGCGGTGGAACTGCAATGGCTTCCCAGTTTCGGGCGCGGTGACACGGTACAGATCGGCGGCTGGACAACGGGGTTTCTGACCGCGACGGGCCGCGCTTCGATCATCCTGCCAGCCATCACGCTGGGGCTTTATCAGATGACCCTGATCATGCGCCTTGTCCGTGCCGAGATGCTTGAGGTGCTGCGCACCGATTACATCAAATTCGCCCGTGCCCGTGGCCTGAGCAATCGAGCGGTGCATTTCGGCCATGCCCTCAAGAACACGATGGTGCCGGTCATCACGATCACAGGCCTGCAACTGGGCTCGATCATCGCTTTCTCCATCATTACCGAAACGGTGTTCCAGTGGCCCGGTGTCGGCGCGCTGTTCATCAACTCGGTCCGATTTGTCGACGTGCCGGTGATGGCGGCTTACCTCATGCTGATCGCGCTGGTGTTCGTGGTCATCAACCTGATCGTCGATCTGCTCTATTACGTCGTGGACCCGCGCCTGCGCGTGGACCGCGCCGCGACCCGCCATTAAGGAGCCGCTGCCATGAACCGCTTTGCACGCATGTGGGACAGCGACATCGCCTGGTCCTTTCGCCACTCGCCAGTGGCGATTGTTGCCACGATCGTGGCGCTGATCATCATCCTTGGCGCGGTATTCGCCCCTTGGATCGCGCCTTATGATCCGTTCGATTCCGCCTCGTTGAACCTGATGGACGGCTTCACCCCTCCGGGCGAGCCGAACCAGTTCACCGGTAATGTCTATCTGATGGGCACCGACAATCAGGGCCGGGATATCTTTTCGACAATCCTTTACGGCGCTCGGATCTCGCTTTTCGTGGGCTTTGCCGCTGTGGCGCTGGGCATGTTTCTGGGGATCGGTCTGGGCCTTCTGGCCGGCTGGCGGGGCGGTTGGGTCGACAGCCTTCTGATGCGCATTGCCGATGTGCAACTGTCCTTTCCGTCGATCCTGATCGCGCTTCTGATCTTTGGCATCGCGCGCGGCTTCATCCCGCCCTCCATGCGCGAGGAAGTGGCGATCTGGGTGCTGATCGTGTCCATCGGCCTGTCCGACTGGGTCCAGTTCGCCCGCGTGGTGCGGGGTGCCACAATGGTTGAAAAGTCAAAGGAATATGTGCAGGCCGCGCGCGTGATCGGCGTGCATCCGGCGCGGATCGTGGTCAAGCATATCCTGCCCAACGTGATGGGGCCTGTGCTGGTGATCGCGACCATCGGTCTGGCGTTGGCCATCATCGCCGAGGCGACGCTGTCCTTTCTGGGCGTGGGTGTGCCGCCGACGCAGCCCAGCCTTGGCACGCTGATCCGGATCGGTCAGCAATACCTGTTCTCGGGGGAATGGTGGATCATTCTCTTCCCCTCCATCGCGCTTCTGCTGCTGGCGCTGTCGGTCAACCTTCTGGGCGACTGGCTGCGCGACGCGCTGAACCCAAGGCTGAGGTAAGATCATGACCGACGCTCTGCTGTCCGTCCGCAACCTGCGGGTCGAGTTTCCTACAAGGCGCGGCATCCTGACCGCCATTGACGACGTGTCCTTCGACATCATGCCCGGCGAGGTCCTGGGCGTGGTGGGCGAATCCGGTGCCGGCAAATCCCTGACCGGGGCGGCGATCATCGGTCTGCTGGAGCCACCGGGCCGGATCGCGGCGGGTGAAATCCTGTTGAAAGGCCAGCGGATCGACAATCTGGATGCAGAGGCGATGCGCCGCATTCGCGGCAAGCGCATCGGGATGGTGTTTCAGGACCCACTGACCAGCCTCAACCCGCTCTACACTGTGGCCCAGCAACTGATCGAGACGATCCGCACCCATGCGGATATTTCAGAGACCGAGGCGCGCAGCCGTGCCGTGGCCTTGCTGGACCGCGTGGGCATCCCAGCCGCGGCGCGGCGGATCGACGACTATCCGCACCATTTCTCGGGCGGGATGCGGCAGCGCGTGGTGATTGCGCTGGCCTTGTGTGCGGAACCCGAGCTGGTGATCGCGGACGAACCGACCACGGCGCTGGATGTGTCGGTGCAAAGCCAGATCATCGACCTGATCAAGGAAATCTGCGCCGAACGGGGCGCGGCGGTGATGCTGATCACCCATGACATGGGCGTGATTGCCGAAACGGCGGACCGGGTGGCCGTTCTGTATGCCGGGCGTCTGGCCGAAATCGGCCCGGTGCGCGAGGTGATCACGGCGGCGGAACATCCCTATACGGCGGGGTTGATGGGGTCGATCCCCACGCTGACACAGGACAACGCGCGGCTGGTGCAGATTCCGGGGGCCATGCCGCGCCTGAACGCCATCCCGCAGGGCTGCGCCTTCAACCCGCGGTGCGACCGTGCCTTTGATCGCTGCTTCAAGGATCGTCCCGATCCGCTGGACCGTGGCAACGGGCGCAAGGTGGCGTGCTGGCTTTTTGACGAGGTCGGCGCTGCGGCAAAGGAGAAGGCCAATGTCTGACGCATTGCTGAAGATCGAACACCTGACCCGCTATTTCGATGTGTCCAAGCCCTGGCTGAACCGGGTGCTGGAGCGCGAGGAGAAGCAGTTCCTGACCGCCGTCGCCGATGTCAGCTTCGAGATCAAGCGCGGAGAGACCTTCGCTCTGGTCGGTGAAAGCGGCTCGGGCAAGTCGACCATCGCCAAGATGGTCGTGGGTTTGCTGGGCGCCTCCGAAGGCACGATCGACTTTGACGGGCACCGCATGACCGGCACCGCCGGGGCCGAGATGCGCGAGTTGCGCCGCCGCTTCCAGATGATCTTTCAGGACCCGTTCGCGAGTCTGAACCCGCGTTGGCGCGTTGGTGACATCATCGCGGAACCGATCCACACCTTCGGCCTGATGAAAGGCGCGGACGTGACCAATCGCGTCGGCGAGTTGCTGGATACGGTGGGTCTGTCGGCCAAGGATGCCGAGAAATTCCCGCACGAGTTTTCCGGCGGTCAGCGCCAACGGATCGCGATTGCCCGCGCCCTGTCGTCCAAGCCCGAATTCATCGTCTGTGACGAGCCGACCTCGGCGCTGGACGTGTCGGTGCAGGCGCAGATCCTGAACCTGATGAAGGATTTGCAGGATGAGATGGGCCTGACCTATCTGTTCATCAGCCACGATCTGTCGGTCGTGCGGCACATGGCGAACCGGATCGGGGTGCTGTATCTGGGCCGTCTGGTCGAGGTGGCGGATGGCAAGCGGCTGTTTTCTGAACCGCAGCACCCCTATACGCGGATGCTGCTGGATGCGGTGCCGGATCTGGCGCTGTCGGGACGGCGGCGCAAGCCCGTGGAGGGCGAGATCCCCAATCCGATCAACCCGCCACCCGGCTGTGCCTTCCACCCCCGCTGCCCGCTGGCCATGCCGCGCTGCAAGGTCGAGGCACCGCACCGCGTGGATACGGCCACGGGCTATGCCGCCTGTTTCGCGCTGGAAACGCAACCCGCGTGATCCGGGGCGCGGTTGCGTTTTGAGTATTTGAAGAACGATGAAAGGGCCGGTTGCCGCGCGGCGGGACCGGCCTTTTCGCGTCAGGCCGTTTGTCTGGCGCGCCGGATATGGGGCAAGGCTGCGATCACGCTGGGGCGTAGGTCCGCGGTCGTGGTCGCCGCATGGGCCAAAAGCCCCTCGCGCATCCGCGGCTCCCAGAATTCGTTGATGTGCTTGGCGATGCCTTCCGCCGGATCACCCGGCTGGGTGTCGAAGAAGGTGGCGATCTGATTGGCCATGGCCACCAGTTTTTCGGCGGGGGACGCGGTCATTGCGGACCTCCTGTCAGGATGCGGGCGGGATGGGTGAAGACCTGCGCGCGGCCCGATTTGGCGCGGGCGGCCAGCGTGATGCCTGCGGTTTCGGCCAGTGCCACGCCTGCCGTAGTGGGGGCCGAGGCCGCGATGAGGCAGGGCGCGCCGAACATCGCGCATTTCTGCACCATATCGACCGAGACGCGGCTGGTCAGGACGACCGCCCCGGTTTCGGGGGCAATTCCGCTGCGCGCCAGCGCGCCGCACAGCTTGTCGAGCGCATTGTGCCGCCCCACATCCTCACGCGCGGCGACGATGCCTCGGCCGGGGATGTAGAAGCCAGCGGCGTGGACCGCGCGGGTTTCGTCATGCAGGGGCTGACAGGCGCGCAATCCCTCCATCGCGGCGGTCAGATCGGCTTGCGTCAGATGCAGCCTGTCATCGGGCAGCGGCGGCGGCTGGCGCAGCGCCTGATCCAGACTGTCGATCCCACAGAGGCCGCAGCCCACTGGCCCCGTCACGGCGCGCCGCCGTGCCGCCAGTTTGTGCGCCTGGTTGTTGGGCAACCACATCCGCAACTCGATGCCCGACGGGTGGCGCAGCACCTCGATCTCGCCCAGATCGGCGGGGCGGGTGACGATCCCCTCGGACAGGGAAAACCCTGTGGCGAAATCCTCCAGATCCTCGGGCGTGCCCATCATCACGGCCAGTGTGCTGCCGTTATAGACCAATGCCAGCGGCACTTCCTCGGGCAGTGGACGCTCGACCGGCAGGGGCGAGGGCTGCGGCGCGCGGTGCGGGAGAAGGGGGCTGCGGCTCATCGGTTCACTCCGCTGCCGGAAGGATACGGCGCGACTGTTCGGCCTGCGCCGCATAGTCGCGCTGCCATTCCGAGGGGCCGTTGGACAGGGCCACCTGCACCGCCGTGACCTTGTATTCCGGGCAGTTCGTGGCCCAGTCGCTGTGATCGGTGGTGATCACATTGGCCTGCGTCACCGGATGGTGGAAGGTTGTATAGACCACACCGGGCGAGACGCGATCCGTCAGATGCGCGCGCAGGCTTGTTTCGCCGGCCCGTGACGCCAGCCGCACCCAATCCCCCTGTTTCACGCCACGCACCTCGGCGTCATGGGGGTGGATTTCCAGCACATCTTCCGGGTGCCACGCGACATTCTCGGTCCGGCGGGTTTGCGCACCCACGTTGTATTGCGAGAGGATCCGTCCGGTGGTCAGCAGCAGCGGGAAGCGCGGTCCGGTCCGTTCCTCGGTCGCGACATATTCCGTGGTGATGAACCGCCCGCGCCCGCGCACGAATCCGTCCACATGCATGATCGGCGTGCCTTCGGGGGCCTTCTCGTTGCAAGGCCACTGGACCGAGCCTTTCTCCTCCAGCATCTCATAGGAGACACCGGCAAAGCTGGGCGTGGTGGCTGCGATCTCGTCCATGATCTGGGCGGGGTGGGTATAGGTCCATCCTGCGCCCATCGCATTGGCCAGCATCAGGGTCACTTCCCAATCGGCATAGCCATTGCGCGGGGCCATGACGCGGCGCACGCGGTTGATGCGGCGCTCGGCATTGGTGAAGGTGCCGTCTTTTTCCAGAAAGGTGGAACCCGGCAGGAAGACATGGGCGTAATTCGCTGTCTCGTTCAGGAACAGATCCTGCACGATCACGCATTCCATCGCGGCAAGCCCGGCCGAGACATGCTTGGTATCAGGGTCGGATTGCAGGATATCTTCGCCCTGGATGTAGAGGCCCTTGAACGTACCCTCGACCGCCGCATCCAGCATGTTGGGGATCCGCAGGCCCGGTTCCGCGTCGATTGTCACACCCCAGAGCTTTTCGAACACGGCGCGGGTGGCATCGTCGGACACATGGCGATAGCCCGGCAATTCATGCGGGAAGCTGCCCATGTCGCAGGCGCCCTGCACGTTGTTCTGGCCGCGCAGCGGGTTCACGCCCACACCGGGGCGGCCCAGATTGCCGGTCATCATGGCAAGGTTGGCAATGGCCATCACGGTGGTCGAGCCCTGGGAATGTTCGGTCACGCCCAGCCCGTAATAGATCGACCCGTTGCCCCCCGTCGCAAAAAGCCGTGCAGCGGCGCGCAGCTCAGTCGCAGGCACGCCGGTCAACAGTTCAGTCGCCTCGGGCGCGTGGCGCGGGTCGCTCACGAATTCCGCGTAATCGGCGAATTCGGTCCAGTCGCAGCGGGTGCGGATGAAATCCTCATCCGCCAGCCCTTCGGTCACGATCACATGGGCGATGGAGGTCAGGACAGCCACATTCGTTCCCGGTCGCAGGGGAAGGTGATGCGACGCGGCAATGTGCGCCGATTTCACCAGATCAATCCGGCGCGGGTCGATCACGATCAGTTTCGCGCCTTGGCGCAGGCGCTTTTTCAGGCGCGAGGCAAAGACCGGGTGCCCGTCGGTGGGGTTCGCGCCGATCACGATCACCACATCGGTATGTTCCACACTGTCGAAATCCTGCGTCCCCGCCGAGGTGCCGAATGTCGTGCGCAGCCCATACCCCGTGGGCGAATGACAGACCCGCGCGCAGGTGTCGGTGTTGTTGTTGCCAAAGACCGCGCGGATCATCTTTTGCACCAGATAGGTTTCTTCATTGGTGCAGCGGCTTGAGGTGATGCCGCCGATGGCCTGTTTGCCATGTTTGGCCTGAATATCGCGCAGGCGGGTGGCGGTGAAACCGATGGCTTCTTCCCACGTCACCTCACGCCACGGCTGGTCAATCCGGTCGCGGATCATGGGGTTCAGGATGCGATCTGTATGGCTGGCATAGCCATAGGCGAAACGCCCCTTGACGCAGGAATGGCCCCGGTTCGCCTTGCCATGCTTGTAGGGCACCATGCGGACCAGCTGATCGCCGTTGAGTTCCGCCTTGAAGGAACAGCCCACGCCGCAATAGGCGCAGGTCGTGATGACGGACCGTTCCGGCGTGCCCAGTTCGATCACCGACTTTTCCTGAAGCGTCGCGGTGGGGCAGGCCTGCACGCAGGCGCCACAACTGACACAATCGGACGACATGAAGTCATCCCCTGCCGCCCCCGCTGACACGCGGCTGTCAAAGCCGCTGCCGGTGATCGTCAGTGCGAAGGTGCCCTGCACTTCTTCGCACGCGCGGACGCAGCGGGAACAGACGATACATTTCGCCGGGTCATAGGTGAAATAGGGGTTGCTGTCGTCCTTGGGGATGTAGTTCGGGTTCGCCTCGCCGTTCTGGCGGGGCTGGAAATGGGTCTCCACCGCCTCATACCGCACATCGCGCAGGCCCACGGCCCCGGCCATATCCTGCAACTCGCAATCGCCATTGGCCGAACAGGTCAGGCAATCCAGCGGGTGGTCCGAGATATACAACTCCATCACGCCCTTGCGAATCTTGCGCACCTTGGACGACTGCGTGTGCACCACCATGCCCTCCGCTACCGGCGTGGTGCAGGAGGCGGGCGTGCCGCGCCGCCCCTCGATCTCGACCACGCACAGACGGCATGATCCGAAGGCCTCAAGACTGTCGGTCGCGCAGAGTTTCGGCACCTGAATGCCCGCCTCGGCGCTGGCGCGCATCACGGATGTGCCTTCGGGCACGGTCACGTCGAAACCGTCGATCTTGAGCGTCACCATCGTGGCGGACCGGGACGCGGGCGTGCCCATGTCGCGGTCGTCTTTCGGGGGGAGGATGAAGTCTTTCATTCGGCGGCCTTTCTGGTGGTCGCGAAGTCATCAGGAAAATGTGTGAGGGCGGACATGACGGGGTAGGGGGTGAAGCCCCCCAGCGCGCAGAGCGAGCCGTCCTTCATCGTCTCGCACAGGTCGGTCAGCAGGGGGATGGCATCCGCGTCCCCGCGCGCGATCCGGTCCACGGTTTCCACGCCGCGCACCGCCCCGATCCGGCAGGGGGTGCATTTGCCGCAGGATTCCACCGCGCAGAACTCGAAGGCGAACCGCGCCATCCCCAGCATGTCGGCACTCTCGTCAAAAACCACGACGCCCGCATGGCCGATCAGCCCGCCTTGACCGTCGAATTCCTCATAGCCAAATGGCGTGTCGAATTTGCTGCGTGGGAAATAGG
Organism: Seohaeicola sp. 4SK31; assembly: GCF_028802875.1. Lineage (NCBI taxonomy): Bacteria > Pseudomonadati > Pseudomonadota > Alphaproteobacteria > Rhodobacterales > Roseobacteraceae > Seohaeicola > Seohaeicola sp. 4SK31. The sequence goes on from NZ_JARAMP010000003.1 coordinate 35,116, forward strand.
CACCCAACGGCCCGCCCACCTGCACCGCCTTGACCGGGCGACCGGTGCGGGTGCCGCCTGCGATATCATCGACGATCTCGCCAAGGCTAAGGCCGAAAGCCGTCTCGAACAGCCCGCCCTGTTTGACATTTCCGGCGATCTGCAACGGGATCGTGCCACGCGACCGGCCTAAGCCGAAATCGCGGTAAAAACCTGCACTCTTCTCAAAGATTACCGGCACGGTGGCCAGCGATATCACGTTATTCACGACAGTGGGCTGGCCCATGAACCCTTGCAACGCGGGCAGAGGGGGCTTGGCCCGCACCACGCCGCGCTTGCCTTCCAGCGAGTTCAGAAGCGAGGTTTCCTCGCCGCAGACATAGGCCCCGGCACCGACACGGATTTCCATGTCGAAGGCGGGACCTGTCCCCAGAACCGACGCCCCCAGCAGACCCGCATCGCGCGCGATGGTAACGGCGGCATTCATCACCTCGATAGCATCGGGATACTCCGAGCGCAGATAGACGAAACCCTTTGTCGCGCCAACGCCCAGCCCGGCGATGATCATTCCCTCGATCAGGGTAAAGGGATCGCCCTCCATGATCATGCGGTCGGCGAATGTGCCGCTGTCGCCTTCGTCGGCATTGCAGACGATGTATTTGCGGTCGGCTTGCGCCTTGCGCACGGTGTCCCATTTGATGCCGGTCGGAAACCCCGCCCCGCCACGCCCGCGCAACCCGCTTTCGGTCACCTCGGCCACGATCCCGGCGGCATCCATCTCCAGCGCGCGACGCAACCCGGACAGGCCGCCATGCGCCTCATAATCCGCCAGTGACAGCGGGTCGATCACGCCACAACGGGCAAAGGTCAGTCGCGTTTGCCGCGCCATCCATGGCAGCGCCTCGACCAGACCCAGCGCTTTGGGATGCGCCTCAGGCGTGTCAAGGATTGCCGCCACATCGGCGGGTGTCACCGGACCGAACCCGATCCGCCCCTCGGGCGTCTCGATCTCAAGCAGCGGTTCCAGCCAGATCATGCCGCGGCTGCCGTTGCGGATCAACGTCAGGTCGATGCCATGGGCGCGCGCCTGTGTCAGCAGCGTCTCGGCCACGTCATCCGCGCCAAGCGCACGCGCGGCAGCATCGCGGGGCAGCCAGACCTTCATGCCCCCACCTCCGCCAGAATGGCATCCATCCGCGCGGCATCGACGCGGCCCATGACTTTGCCATCCACCATCGCGGCAGGACCGCAGGCGCAGAGACCAAGGCAATAGACCGGCTCGATCGTGACTGCGCCATTGGCGGTAGTGCCGTGCCATTCCAGACCCAGACGCGCCAACGTGTCATCCGCCAAGGCATTGCCGCCCTGCGCCTGACAGGCTTCGGCCCGGCAGATCTTGACCACATGCCGCCCGGCGGGGGCCTCGCGGAAGTCGTGGTAGAAGGTGATCACGCCATGTACCTCGGCCCGCCCGATGTTCAGGCCCTCCGCGATGGGCTGCACGCAATCCTGCGGGATGAAACCGAAACTCTCCTGCATGGCATGCAGGATCGGCAGCAGTGGCCCTTCCAGATGGGCATGCGCGGCCAGAATCTCTCTGGTCCGGGACCGAACCTCCTCGGGCGAAGGGCGGCGGCTGTGGATGTCTGGCATGGCGACGGGCTCCGGCGTGACGGCTTTCCCCCATCATCGCAGAGTTGCATGGTCAATCAATATCGCATTCTGGTTGTTTGATAGGTAACGCCTATCAAGCTGGTCGCTCAGGCGACATAATCGGGTCGGTTTTCCGCCATGGCCTGCGCCTGCTGCATCAGCGCCGCCAGAACCGGGGTATGCGGTTCGCGGTAGGGCGCGATCAGGCCAACCGCATGGCTGGCTTGCGGGTCGGTCAAGGGAACCGCCACCAGATCACCGCCCTTCAGGAATATGTCCGCCGCCTTCAGGGGCAACACCGTGGCCCAACCGCCGGCCAGAACGTGGCTGATGAGCACGATCACCGATGACGCCTCGACCATCGGGACCACGCTTACCCCCGCTTCGGCCATGTGCAGATTGATGATGCGGCGGTTCTGCATGTCGGGCGTCAACAGGCACAGCGGCAATGCGGCCAGATCGGCCCATCGCAGGCGATCCTGTCCGGCCAGCGGATCATCGGCGCGCAGCACTAGACAATAGCGTTCGTCATAGATCGGCACGGTCGAGACGCGGCCCAGCGGCTCGTTGTCCAGATAGCTGATACCCGCGTCGATCTGCAAATTCTCCAGCATCGCCAGAATCTCGATCGAGGTGCTGGAGCGCACGGTAAAGCGCACATTCGGATGGCGGCGGCTGAACTGCGTGGTCAGGTCCGACACGAGCGTCAGCGCCGTGGGGATCACGGCCAGCCGCAGATTGCCCGAAAGACCCTGTTTGGCAGCGCGCATCTCTTCGCGCATGGTGCGCGCATCGCCCACGATCTGGCGCGCCCATTCCAGCACGCGCTGCCCTTCCGGCGTCAAGCCCTGAAACCGCGAGCCGCGCCAGACCAACATCACGCCAAGCTGATCTTCCAGTTGCTTGATCGCCGCCGAGAGGCTGGGCTGCGTCACGCCGCAAGCCTCGGCCGCGCGGCCGAAATGCTGTTCGCGGGCCAACGCGATGAACATTTCCAGTTTCTCGATCATGGCCTGACTATCGCGGGAAAGCGGCGCCTGCGAAAGGGGGATCCGGCCTGCCGCTTCTTCTTGCCCGAAATATCCCCGCCGGAGGCATCTGCCCGCGCGACAGGTGCATCGCGTGCCGGACGTCCCTCCCTTGGCATCCGGGTGCTGCTTCACTATCACTCGGGGCAGGGGTGCTGTGCCCCATGCGAAGGGACGGGCCCATGACGCAGACCATCACCGCAACCGCCGGCGCAAGCCGTCGCGCGACCTGATGCGGCAGGCAGTGCTTTCATTGGCGCGCGGGGCGGACCGGCTGACGGCATGGGCCTGTGCCGCCATGCTGGCCGTTCTGGTCGCCTCGGTCCTTGCCATCGTGATCCTGCGGTTCGGCTTCGACATGGGTTTCATCAAGTTGCAGAACCTTGCAGGCTATGCCTTTGCGGTCCTTCTGATCCTGTCGGTGCCCTATTGTCTGGCGCGTGAAGGGCATGTGCGGGTCGATGTGCTGTCCGAACGTTTGCCCCCCACCTATCTGCGCCGCGCCGATCTGGTGGCGCTGGTGGTTTTCCTGATCCCCGTCTTCGGTCTGATGATCTGGGCCTTTCTGCCCGATCTGCGGTTCAGTTGGGCGATCCGCGAAGGCGCGGTCGAAACGGGCGGTCTGGGCGGTGTCTGGCTGGTCAAGACGATGGTCGTGGTCGCGGGCGCGCTGATGATCCTGCAAGGCATCGCCGCGGTGCTGCGCCCTGGCAGCGAGCCGCAGTCATGACCTTGGCGGAGGTTTTTCTGATCATGCTGGGTCTGGCGCTGGCCGCAGGCATCCTCAGCGGGATCCCCGCGATGCTGGCCATTGCAGGCGTGCCCTTCGTGATGGCGCTGCTGGGCAGTCTGGTCGGCGTGTTCGATCTGGGATTCCTGAATTTCTTCCCCGCCCGCGTCTACGGGATCATGTCCAACCCCCTGCTCATGGCGGTGCCCTTGTTCGTGCTGATGGGCGTGCTGCTGGAAAAATCCCGCGTGTCCGAGCGGATGTTGCAGGTGCTGGGGCAGATGCTGGGCGGGTCGGCGCGGGGTATGGCGGTGTCGGTGCTGATCTTCTCTGCAATCATCGCCGCCTCGACCGGCATCGTCGGCGCGACTGTGGTGATGCTGGTGCTGATGAGTCTGCCCGCGATGTTGCAGGCGGGCGTGCCCAAGCCGCTGGCCAGCGGTCTGATCTGCGCCGGCGGCACGCTGGGCCAGATCATCCCACCCTCGATCCTGCTGGTGCTTCTGGGTGACCAGATCGGCAATACCTATCTCGAGGCGCAGCAGCGCGCGGGCAATTTCGCGCCCGATGCCGTGTCGGTGGGCGATCTGTTCGCCGGGGCGCTTCTGCCGGGGCTGATGCTGGTCGGGCTTTACGCGCTCTATGCCTTTGCCGTGCTGACCATCGCGGGTCGCGCGGCTCCTGCGCCGGTCGGCACGCGGCCACCCCTCCAACGCCCCCCGCTGGGCGTGATCCTCGGCAGTTTCGCGCCGCCCCTGCTGATGATCCTTGCCGTGCTGGGGTCTATCCTTGCCGGGGTCGCCACGACGACCGAAGCAGCGGGGCTGGGGGCCGTAGGCGCACTGATGATGGCGGGCTATCACCGGCCGGGGCGGGGGCGGGTGCTTGTGGGGCTGGGGGCGCTGGCGGTGCTGGCGCTGCTGGTGCTGCGGCTGATGACCACCGGGCGGGCTGGCGCGGTCGCGACAGGGGTGGCCGTGCTGCTGGTGGCGTTGCTGCTGCTGGGATTGGCCGTCGCGGTCTGGAAACTCTGGCGCGCAGGCGTTCTGGCCCCCGCCACGGAAGAGACGTTGCGCATCACCGGTATGGTCTTCGGCATCGTCATCGCCGCCTCGATGCTGGCGCTGGTCTTTCGCGGATTCGGCGGCGAGGAGGCCGCGGTCCATCTTCTGGGCAACCTGCCGGGTGGCGAATGGGGCGCGCTCTTCATCATCATGGGGCTGGTCTTCCTGCTGGGTTTCCTCCTGGAAGCGATCGAGATCATCTACATCGTCGTGCCCCTTCTGGGACCGCCATTGCTGGGCGGAGACATATCGCCGGTCTGGTTCGGGGTGCTGCTGGCGATGAACCTGCAAACCTCGTTCCTGACACCGCCTTTCGGATTTGCGCTGTTCTATTTCCGCTCGGTCGCCCCGCGCGAGATCACGACGCGCGACACCTATCTGGGGGTGGCACCTTTTGTGGTGCTGCAACTGATCGGGCTTGCTATCCTGATTGCATTCCCCGCGCTGGCCACATGGCTGCCCGGCGTGTTGTTCTGAGACAACCCACCCATCATTTGGAGGAGACCATGATGAAAAGACGTGACTTTCTGGCCAGCGGGGCCGGTGTGGCCGCTGCTGCGACCGCACTGGCAGCCCCCGCCATCGCGCAGGGCAACATCACGTGGAACCTGCCCACGGCCTTTCCCAAGAACGCGCCGGGCGTGGGCACCAACGTCACCCGCTTCGCCGAGGTGGTCGCCGCCATGTCCGACGGGCGGTTGAACTTCACCGTCCATGGCGGCGGCGAACTGGTCCCGCCCTTCGCGGTCGAGGATGCCGTGCAGCAGGGCAATGCTCCGGTAGGCCACGGGCCGACCTACTATGCCGCCGGCAAGAACCCCGCGATCCACTGGTTCACCGCCGTGCCCTTCGGCATGACCTCGAACGAGCATTTCGCATGGCTCAAATGGGGCGGTGGGCAAGAGATCTGGGACGACATCTACGCCCAGCGTAACCTCAAGGGCTTCTATTGCGGCAATTCCAACACCCAATCGGGGGGCTGGTTCAAGAACGAGGTGAACACGCTGGAAGACCTGAAGGGTCTGAACATGCGCATCGCTGGTCTGGGTGGCGAGATTTATCGCAAACTGGGTGTGAACGCCGTTCTGATGCCCCCGCCCGAGATCTTCCAGTCGATGCAGTCGGGTGCCATTGATGCCGCCGAATGGGTCGGTCCGATGCTGGATCAGGCCTTTGGTCTGCAAAAGGTGACCAAGCTGTGCTACCTGCCCGCCTATAACGAGCCGGGCGCCGGGCTGGCCATCGTGTTCAACCGGGATGCCTGGGCCGAACTGTCACCCGATCTGCAGATGATCTGCGAAATGGCCGCGCAATCCGTGGCGCTGGAAACGCAGGCGCAGTTTGATTTCTTCAATGCGCAGGCGATGGAAAGCCTGCGGGCGGATGGCGTGCAGTTCCTGCAATTCAGCCCCGAGATCGTGGACGGCATGCGCGCCGCATGGGGCGAGGTGCAGGACGAATTGACCGCCGCCTCCGAAGACGTGGCCCGCGTGCGCGAAAGCTATGATGCCTATCTGGCGCAGGCCAATGCCTATGCCAAGGACATGACGATCCCGATGCTGTCCGGGCGCGGTTGATGATCAGGCAGGACTGAAGACCAAGAGGGCAGGGGACATCCTCTGCCCTCTTGCTGTCCGGTGCCACTCACCAGCCCTATTGTCGCCCTTGCACCGGTGTCGCGGCCAGACGGCGGCTTTGCATCCTTTCGCGGATGAACACGAACACGCCTGACCCAAGGATCAGTGCGCTGCCGGCCCAGACCACGGGCACAGGCACCTCGCCCCAGATCACCCAGCCCCAGAAGATCGCCAGCGGCAGCCCGATATATTCGAACGGCGCGACCACCGCCGCATCGGCCAGCCGATAGGCTTGCGCCAGCGAAAAACCGATGATGGCCGAGTTCAGCCCCAGACCCAGAAACAGCCAGCGGTCTGTCCCTTCAGGCCAGACCCATGCGCGCAGCAGGAATTGCAGCGAGCCGTTCTCGACCCCCACCGCATAGCGGCCATCCCCGGCAACGGCGTAGAACCCAAGCGAGACCACGATGAATATCCCCTGAATATAGACCGCCATGGCCGAAGCGCGGGTGCTGGCCCCCAGCCGCCGCGTCAGGATCTGGTTCAGCGCATAGGTCAGGGCCGACAGCACCGGCAGAAACAGGATCACGCGCGACACCTGCGTATCGCTGTCCCATGGCCGCATCATCAGCACCACACCGGCAAAACCGACGCTGACCGCAACCAGCCGCAACGGGCCGACCTTTTCTCCCAGAAGCGGGATCGACAGCAGGGTGATCATCAGCGGCGCCACAAAGAACAGCGCCGTGGCTTCTGCCAGCGGAATCACGGCCAGTGCCGCGAAATAGGTCAGGTTCGAGATGACGACCAATCCGCCGCGCATCAGATGCAGCCCCGGATTGCGTGTGCGCAGGATGCTGAAGCCGCCTTCCATCTGCACCAGCATCAGGCTGAACACGATTCCGATGGCCGAGCGGATGAACACCATCTGATGCAGGGGATAGCCGCCCGACAGCGCCTTGATCAGCACATCATTGATCGAGATCGCGACCATCCCCGCAAGAACGAATCCGATCCCGGCGGCGGTGTTCTGCGGAACGGTGACAAGGGGCGTGCGCATGGAAATACCTTTGCAATCAGCCTATCCCTAGCCCTGACAGAGGCCCGCGACCAGTGTCTTTCTGGAACCTGCGTCAGACCGCTTGGCGCAGCGTCAAGGCTGGGCTAGTCTGTCGTGCACGATATGCCAGAACACGGCCAAAGAAGGACCTCTCACCCATGCAGATGAACGATCAACGCGACATCAACGCTCCCCGCTCCGAGGTCTGGGCGGCCTTGCTCAGCGCCGATGTCCTCAAGGAATGTGTGCCCGGCGCGCAAGAGGTGACGGGCAACCCGCAAGACGGTTTCGAAGCGACCGTCGTGCAGAAGGTCGGCCCGGTGAAGGCCACCTTCAAGGGCCAGGTCAGCCTGACCGACATGGTCGAGGGCGAGAGCCTGACCCTGTCGGGCGAGGGCAAGGGGGGTGCTGCCGGTTTCGCCAAGGGCGAGGCCAAGGTGCGGCTGGAGGATATCCCCGAGGGTACGCGTCTGATCTATGACGTCGAGGCCAAGGTTGGCGGCAAGCTGGCACAATTGGGCAGCCGCCTGATCGACGGCTTTGCAAAGAAGATGGCCGATCAGTTCTTCGAGAATTTCCAGAACGTCGTCGAAGGCCCGGCAGAGGACGAGGCCGCAACCGCCGACAGCACCGAAGAGGCGCCCAAGAAGAAGGGCTGGCTCAGCCGTCTGAAGGGGTGAGCGCGACAACCGGCGTAACGGCCCGGGCAGGGGGCGAAATAATCCGCCCCCGTCCCATGTTGTTTGGCCCACGCGCCTTGTTTGTCGCAGGGGCACATTCTACATGCAGCCCATGAAACGCTATATCCCCTTCATGAAGGCCGACCCGGTCGTGGCCGTCGTGCGCCTTGCCGGCAGCATCGGCTCCGGCCCCCGCAGCCCCCTGAGTGACGAGGCCATCGGCCCGGTGCTGGAGCGTGCCTTTCGGCGCGGCAAGCCGCGTGCGGTAGCCTTGGTGCTGAACTCACCCGGCGGCTCGCCCGTGCAATCGGCCCTGATCGCGGCGCGCATCCGGCGGCTGGCGGCTGAAAAGAAAATCCCCGTTCATGCCTTTGTCGAGGATGTGGCCGCCTCGGGCGGTTATTGGCTGGCGGCGGCGGCGGATGATATCTGGGCCGATACCGGCTCGATCGTGGGGTCGATCGGCGTGATCTCGGCCGGTTTTGGCGCGCATGTGGCGCTGGCCAAGCAAGGGGTGGAGCGGCGGGTCTATACCTCGGCCGACTCCAAAAGCATGCTGGACCCGTTCCTGCCCGAAAAGCCCGAGGATGTCGCCCGGCTCAAGGAACTTCTGGGCGGGCTGCACGACAGTTTCGTGGCCTATGTCCGGTCGCGGCGCGGTGCGAAGCTGGCCGATGACCCCGACCTGTTCACGGGGCGTTTCTGGCTGGGGGGGCAGGCGCAGCAACTGGGCCTGATCGACGGGATCGCCCATCTGGAACCGAAGCTCAAGGAACTCTATGGCGACAAGGTGCGTCTGGCCCGTTATGGGCGGCGGCGCAGTCTGTTCCAGCGTTTCGGGGCGACACTGGCGCAGGATGCCTTGGCCGGCATAGAGGAGCGCGCGGCCTTCGCGCGTTTCGGGCTTTGACGTGATCCTGAAAATCGTTGTCCTCTTTCTGGTCGGCATGGGCGTCCTCGCCATGTTCGGCAAGATCAAGTTTCCCGGGCAGAAGCGGCTTGAAGCAGCGCGCTGCCCGTCTTGCAAACGTTACCGCATCGGGCGCGGTCCCTGTTCCTGCGGACATAACAAAGGATAAGTCATGGTCTGGTTGATGGCGGCCCTCGGGCTGGTAATCCTGCTGTTTGCAGGTGATGCGCTGGTCAAGGGTGCGGTGAACCTCGCACTGCGGATCGGAATCCCGGCGCTGATCGTCAGTTTGACAATCGTGGCTTTCGGCACGTCGGCGCCGGAGTTGCTGATCTCGGTAAAGGCCGCGCTTAACGGTGTTCCGGGCATCGCGATGGGCAATGTCGTGGGGTCGAACACCGCCAATATCCTGCTGGTTCTGGGTATTCCGGCCCTCATCGCCGTAATGCATACAGCCGAACATGACACGCGCAAAAGTTTTGTCGTGATGATTGCGGCCTCTCTTCTGTTCATCGCGCTGGCCTTCCGGGGCGTGTTCGACTGGATATCGGGGGTGATCCTGCTGGGGGCTCTTGCCTTGGCGCTGGCCGACATGTTCCGCGATGCGCGCAAGCACAAGGCTGCGGCGACGCTGGTCGCGGAAGGGATCGACGACAGCGACGATCTGGACGAGCTGGAAGGGGCGGACCCCGACATGCCGTGGTGGAAGATCATCCTGTTTCTGGTGCTGGGTCTGGCGGGCCTGCCGCTGGGTGCCGATATCCTTGTGGACAGCGCCACGGTCATCGCCCGCACTTTCGGCATCAGCGAGACGGTGATCGGCCTCACGCTGGTGGCCGTGGGCACCTCGATGCCGGAACTGGCGACAACGGTGATGGCGGCCATCCGCCGTCAGGCCGATGTGGCGTTGGGCAATGTGATCGGGTCGAACTTCTTCAACCTGCTCGGCATCATCGGTGTCGCCTCGCTTGTCGCACCGATACCGGTCGATCAGCAATTCCTGACGCTTGACCTTTGGGTGATGCTGGCGGCCTCGCTGCTGTTGATCCCTTTCGTGTTCCTGCGCCAGAATATCGGTCGCGTCTGGGGGGGCATCTTGATCGTGCTGTATGTGGCCTATGTCTGGAGCATGTTCCTCTGACGCAGGCAGATGTGCGCGGGTGAACGGGACAATGCGGCAAAGGGGATGTGAGCATGGACAAGATCGCGCTTGTGACCGGGGCGGGCAAGCGGTTGGGCCGGGCCATGGCGCTGTATCTGGCGGATCGCGGCTTTGACGTGGCGGTGCATTACGCATCCTCGCGGCCCGAGGCAGAAGATGTGGCCACGCTGATCCGCGCCAAGGGCCGTCGCGCCGTGACCCTTCAGGCGGATCTGCTGGAGGAGGCGGAAACCCATGCGCTGATCCCCGCCGCGATGCAGGCGCTGGGTGGTCCCGTGACCTGTCTGGTCAACAACGCGTCGATCTTCGAGTATGACACTATTCAAACGGCTACCCGGACCGGATGGGACCGGCACTTCGACAGCAACCTGCGCGCGCCCTTCATCCTGACGCAGGCCATGGCCGCCGCCATACCCGATGCCGGACGCGACGCGGCGGGAGAGCCTTTTGCTCAAGGCTTGATCGTCAACATGATCGACCAGCGCGTGCGCAAGCTCACGCCCGAGTTCATGACCTATACCCTGGCCAAGATGGGCCTCTGGGCGCTGACACAGACCTCGGCGCAGGCGCTGGCCCCGCGTATCCGGGTCAATGCCATCGGTCCGGGGCCGACTCTGCAAGGCGCGCGGCAGTCGGACAGGCACTTCGCCGATCAGCGTGCGGCCACCGTTCTGGGGCGCGGCGCGAACCCCGCGGACATCACGGCGGCTTTGGGGTATTTCCTCGACGCGCCTGCCGTCACCGGGCAACTTTTGTGCGTCGATGGCGGGCAGCATCTGGGTTGGCAAACACCGGACGTTCTGGGCGTCGAGTGACGCCGGGGCAGGTCAAATCACCGTTCCCGGCATCAACCCCGTCAAAGTTTTGCACCGTTCACGCCGCTGTTACGCCACCGTTACAAAAACCCTAACGTTTTCAGTATTTTGCAATGAGTGAAAATATTTGTGAATGTTTTCAAGGGCTTGAAATAATGCCTAAAAATTAGGCAATTCAGCGAAGCGGGCCGGAACTAAGGAAAATTTCCAGATGGCGAAAACTTGTCTCCAGACTTATCCACAGAAAACGGGGACATGTTTGCCCTTGCCCCTGCGCGGCAAAGATTGCAGCGAGGCGCAAAGAATCATACCTCTGAACGCATGACCGACACACCCGACCAGACCGAGGCGCAGGCCCTCACCGGATATGCCCTGATACAGGATTACCTGAAGACGCTCGACGGCTCGCCGGGCGTCTACCGGATGCTGGATGCGCAAAGCCGCGTGCTCTATGTGGGCAAGGCGCGCAATCTCAAGGCGCGGGTGTCGAACTATGCGCGCCCCTCGGGCCATTCGGGGCGGATCGCGCGGATGATCTCGGAAACGGCCGGGATGATGTTTCTGACCACAAGGACCGAGACCGAGGCCCTGCTGTTGGAGCAGAACCTCATCAAGCAGCTCAAGCCGCGTTACAACGTGCTCTTGCGCGACGACAAAAGCTTTCCGAACATCCTGATCACCGGGGATCACGATTTTCCGATGATCACCAAGCATCGCGGCGCGCGCAAGGACAAGGGGCAGTATTTCGGCCCTTTCGCCAGCGCTGGCGCGGTGAACCGCACGCTGAACCAGTTGCAAAAGGTATTCCTGCTGCGCAACTGCTCGGATGCGATGTTCTCCAGCCGGACACGACCCTGCCTTTTGCATCAGATCAAGCGCTGCTCGGCCCCTTGCACGGGCGAGATCTCGAAAGCCGATTATGCCGCGACTGTCGCCGACGCCGTGCGCTTCCTGTCGGGCCGCTCCACTGCGGTGCAGGAAACGCTGGCCGCGCAGATGCAGCAAGCCTCGGACGACATGGAATTCGAGCGCGCCGCCGCTCTGCGCGACCGTATCCGCGCGCTGACGCAGGTGCAGACGGTGCAGGGCATCAACCCGCGCGGCGTGGCCGAGGCGGATGTGATTGCCCTGCACATGGAAGGCGGGCAGGCCTGCGTGCAGGTCTTTTTCATCCGCGCCCATCAGAACTGGGGCAATGCCGATTTCTACCCCCGCATCGGCGCGGATATTGAGGCGCCCGAAGTGCTCGAGGCCTTCATCGGTCAGTTCTACGACACCAAGGAACCGCCCCGGCAATTGATCCTGTCGCATCCTCTGGACAATCCCGATCTGATGCAGGCGGCCCTGTCCGAAAAGCTGGGCCGCAAGGTCGAAATCCTTGTGCCCCAGCGCGGCGAAAAGGCTGAATTGGTGGAGGGTGCCGCCCGCAACGCCCGCGAATCTCTGGCCCGCCGCATGGCCGAAGGCGCGACGCAGACCAAGCTGCTCAAAGGTCTGGCCGAGGCGTTCGACCTACCCAATCCGCCGCAGCGGATCGAGGTCTATGACAACTCGCACATTCAGGGCACGGATGCCGTGGGCGCGATGATCGTCGCGGGGCCCGATGGTTTTATCAAGGGGCAGTATCGCAAATTCAACATTCGCGGCGACGAACTGACCCCCGGCGACGATTTCGGCATGATGAAAGAGGTGCTGACCCGCCGTTTCAAACGCCTGCAAAAGGAAGACCCCGACCGCACGCTTGGCCTCTGGCCCGATCTTCTGCTGATCGACGGCGGCGCGGGGCAGGTCAGCGCCGTGGCGCAGATCATGGCCGAACATGGCGTGCAGGACATTCCGATGGTCGGCGTCGCCAAGGGGATTGACCGCGACGCGGGCAAGGAGGAATTCCACCGCATTGGACAGCGCCCTTTTGCTCTGCGCCACAACGATCCGGTGCTCTACTTCGTGCAGCGTCTGCGGGACGAGGCGCATCGATTCGCTATCGGCACGCATCGCGCCAAACGCGCAAAATCCGTGGGCGCGACCCCGCTGGACGAGGTGCCGGGGGTGGGCGCAGGGCGCAAACGGATGCTTCTGGCGCATTTCGGCAGCGCCAAGGCGGTCAGCCGCGCCGGGCTTGAGGATTTGAAGGCCGCGCCCGGAATCTCGGATGCGATGGCCGAAACGATTTATGCCTTCTTCCACGACAAGGGCTGATCGCGGATCGTATCCATCGCCCGCTGAAATTGTAGACAGAAACGGCGTGACCGCATAGGAATCAGGCATAAGATGCGCTGACCAATCCGGCGCAGTGGGCTGTGGTCCCTCGGACCCGTGCAACTGCTGCGATGGAAATGCAGAACTGGCGCAAGTATCCAACCGGGAGTGACCAATGATCCGTACAACTTTTACCGCCCTCGCGGCAGCCATGACCCTTGCCACATCGCTGGCCGCGCAGACCGAGATGCCCTTTGCGCTCGACTGGAAATTCGAAGGCCCCGCTGCGCCCTATTTCGTCGCCGTGGACAAGGGCTATTTCGAGGCCGAGGGCCTGTCCGTCGAAGTGTCCGAAGGGGCAGGTTCGCTTGACGCCATCCCGAAAGTCGCCACTGGCGCCTTTCCCGTCGGCTTTGCCGATATCAACAGCCTGATGAAATTCCTGGACCAGAACCCCGGTGCCCCCGTGATCGCCGCGATGATGGTCTATGACAAGCCGCCCTTCGCGGTTGTGGGGCGCAAATCGCTGGGCATCAACGCGCCTGCCGATCTGGCGGGCAAGGTTCTGGGCGCACCGCCGCCCGACGGTGCCTGGGCGCAGTTCCCGATCTTCGCCGCCGAAAACGGCCTCGACATGGCGTCGATCACCGTGGAACCCGTCGGCTTCCCCGTGCGCGAGCCGATGCTGGCCGAGGGCAAGGTGGCATCCGTGACCGGGTTCTCCTTCTCGTCCACGCTGAACCTGATCCGTCTGGGCGTGCCCGAGGATGACATCACCATTCTTCTGATGGCCGATCATGGCGTGGCGCTCTATGGCAACGCAGTGATCGTGAACACCGATTTCGCCGCCGCCAACCCCGAGGCCGTGACAGGTTTCCTGCGGGCTATCGCCAAGGGCTGGAAAGACGCTATCGCCGATCCCGACATGGCGATCGAGGCGCTGATCAAGCGTAACCCCGCCGCTGATGCCGCGCTTGAAACGCGCCGCCTGCAGATGTCGGTGGATGCCAATGTCCTGACCGACTGGGTCAAGGCCAATGGCATGGGCAATATCGACCCCGCGCGGATGGAAACGGCGATCGAGCAGACGAAATCGGTCTATGATTTCGTGAACGCACCCGATGCCTCGCTCTATTTCACCGCCGATTACCTGCCCACCGACGGCAGCCTGATGCTGGAGTGATCGGCACCAACCAGATCATGGCGCTTCCCTGACGGGAGGCGCCTTTTCCATGTGACGCGTTTCGGGGTTTCTCCAGCACATGACCAATCTCATCGAGATCAAGGGCGTGACCCACGCCTATCGCACCAAGGCCGGGCCTCTGCCGGTGCTGGACAACCTCAATGTTTCTGTGCCGGAGGGCGAGTTCTGCGCCGTGGTTGGCCCGTCCGGATGTGGTAAATCCACCCTCACGCGGCTGGTAGCCGGGCTGATGAAACCCGATCAGGGCGAGGTCTGGCTGCATGGCGAACGCGTGACCTCCCCGCGCAAGACCGTGGGCATGGCCTTTCAGAACCCCGTGCTGCTGGAATGGCGCACCATTCTGGACAACGTGATCCTGCCGCTGGAAATCGTCGCCCCCCGCATGCCGCAGCGCGATCGCGAAGCCCGCGCCATGCATCTGCTTGAGATGGTCGGGCTGAAGGGTTTCGAGGGCAAGCGACCGTCCGAACTGTCGGGCGGGATGCGGCAGCGCGCCTCGCTCTGCCGGTCCATCGTGCACAAGCCTGATGTGCTGATCATGGATGAACCTTTCGGCGCGCTGGATGCCTTCACGCGTGAGGATCTGTGGCAGACGATGCGCGACCTGCGCGCGGCGGAACCCTTCACCTGCGTGCTGATCACCCATGACCTGCGCGAATCCGTGTTTCTGGGCGATCAGGTGATCGTGCTTTCGGGCCGTCCCGCACGCACCCAGCATGTGTTGCGCGTGGACCTGCCCGCCGACCGCACCATCGACAGCCTCTATACGCCCGAGGCTGCCGAGATGCTGCATCTGCTGCGCGACCAGATCCGTATCGCGCAGGGCCGTGACGGAGACGTGCACTGATGGAAACCTTGCAGAAAATCGCTGTTCCGACCCTCGCCATTCTGGCCTTTCTGGGGGTCTGGGAGTTCATCGTCTGGGTGAATGGGTGGCCCAATTACAAGATGGCCTCGCCCTCCGACCTGCCACCGGCCTTTGCCCGCTACAGCCATCTGTTCCTTGAAATGGGCTGGCAGACCCTCTGGCGCACCGTCGCCGGCTTGGGTCTGGCGGTGCTCTTCGGCACGTTGCTGGGAATGGCGATGGGCTTTTCGCGGATCGCCCGCGATGCGCTCTATCCGCTGCTGGTCGGGTTTAACGCCATCCCCAAGGCGACGCTGGTGCCCGTGATTGCGCTGATCTTCATCGGCCAGCACGATTTCAACACCGTGCTCATGGCCTTCCTGATCTCGTTCTTTCCCATCGCCGTGTCGGTGGGAATCGGCCTGTCCACGCTCGAGCCCGAATACCGCGACATCCTGCGCAGCTTGGGGGCCTCGCGCGTCACCATCTTTCGCAAGATCGCCCTGCCCAAGACCCTGCCCGAATTCTTCGGCGCACTGAAAGTCTCGGTCACGCTGGCCTTCATCGGCACCAATCTGGTCGAGATCGTCTCACCCCACGGCCGCGGTCTGGGCGCGTTGTTCAAATCCGGCGAGACGAACGGCGACTACCCGCTCATGTTTGCGGTGCTCATCGCGCTCGCCGTTCTGGGTATCGTCCTTTATTACGCTGTTGTCGCACTGGAGCGGATCTTTGCAGGCTGGGCGGAACGGCCGCAAAGCTAGGGCAGGGGGGCGCGCGAGCCGCCCCCTTCATCGTTCTGCAAATACTCAACTTCACGGTCGCAACTCGCCGCCGTCCCTTGTGTTATCGCCTTTCCAGAGTCTGAAAGACCCGTTAGGAATGGGCCATGAGATGGACCTTGCCGAATATCCTGACCGCAGGACGGTTGTTGGCCGCCCCCGGCGTGGCCGTGATGTTCCTCTATTTCACACGACCCTATGCCGATTGGTTCGCGTTGATCCTGTTCGTCTCGGCGGCGATCACCGACTGGTTCGACGGCTATCTGGCGCGTGAATGGAAGCAAGAGACGAAGATGGGCGCGATGCTGGACCCGATTGCCGACAAGGCGATGGTGGTGATCGCGCTGATGGTGATCGTGGGGTATTCCTCGATGTCGCCATGGCTGGTGCTGCCCGCCACCGTGATCCTCTTCCGCGAGGTCTTTGTGTCCGGTCTGCGCGAATTTCTGGGCGATGTCGCGGGCACGCTGAAGGTCACGAAACTGGCCAAATGGAAAACAACCGCGCAGATGGTGGCGATTGCCGTGCTCTTCGCTCAGGGCGTGTTCGAGCATTACTTCGGCATGATCATCTACGGGATGGACGAAGCCATGGTCATGGCCATCATCGAAGGGCGTCAGCCCGATCTGCAAGGTCTGGGCTGGAAGTTGCAGGGGATGGTCTGGTCCGGCAATATCGGGCTGGCTTTGTTGTGGATCGCGGCTGCGCTGACCCTGATCACGGGGATCGACTATTTCCGCAAGGCTCAGCCGCTGCTGAGGGATGACAGATGATTGATGTCCTTTACTTCGCATGGGTGCGCGAACGCATCGGAGTCCCGCGTGAACAGGTATCGACCGATGCCGCCACTGTGGCGGAACTGGTGGAAGAGTTGCGCGCGCGCGAGGAACGCTATGCGCTGGCCTTTTCCGATCTCAAGGCGCTGCGCGTCGCGGTCGATCAGGATCTCACCGATTTCGATGCGCCTTTGAAAGGCGCACGCGAAGTGGCCTTCTTTCCGCCCATGACCGGCGGCTGACAGGGGGCGCGATGCGGATCATCGTGCAAGAACAGCCTTTCGATCTGGGGGCCGAGGCCAATGCCTTCGCCGCCAGCCGCACCGATATGGGGGCTGTCGTAACCTTTACCGGCGTGGTGCGCGACGATCCGTTCCGTCCCTTGCGGCAGATGACGATCGAACATTACCCCGGCATGACGGAACGCGCGGTCGAGAAGATCGCGACCGAGGCGCAGGCGCGCTGGTCGCTGGGCGATGTGCTGGTGATCCATCGTTTCGGGCCGATGCGCCCCGGCGAGCAGATCATGATGGTCGCCACCGCAGCGCGGCACCGCAAGGACGCCTTCGAGGCGGCGGAATATCTGATGGATTACCTCAAGTCCCGCGCGCCCTTCTGGAAGAAGGAGTTGGCCGCCGATGGCGAAAGCTGGGTCGCCGCAAAGGACGAGGACGAGGACGCGTTGACCCGCTGGTAGGCATCCGCCCGCAGATTTTGCCCGTCGCCGCATCATCCCTCTGGCCTGACGCAAGGTCGTGCTTGGCAAGGGCGGCGGGTTCCGGTTGATCCTCAGGTGACCCCTCCCGCCACGCTTTTCCGAAGAGGAACCTCGTCATGTCCGCGATTCTGGATGAATTCATCGCCTTCCTTGGTCCCCGTGTCACCGGGCATCTTCAGGGCAGCGCCAAACTGGTGATCACCGGCGAAGGTGTGGTCTTGCTGGACGCGAACGGAGCCCATCCCGGCACCGAGGCGGACGAGGCCGATGTGACCCTTGCGGCGTCCGAGCAGGTGTTCCGCAATATCCTTTCGGGCGATCAGAACCCTGCGACCGCCTATATGACCGGCAAGCTCAAGGTGGATGGCAGCCTGCAACGGGCACTCAAGGTCAGCGCGATCCTGACAGAGTAACCCCGCGCGTCCCGAACGGTGGCGGGAGTGTGTTGACACAGCTCTTGCCGAGGCGGGATCAGCGCGACAGCGCCTGTGCCTCCGCCTCGGGCGTCATGGCCGCCCCGGCACCGATGCCGTCCAGAAATTCGTCGATCACGCCGACGGCCATGTCCGATGCGGGCAGGAACATGCCCGCGCCGCCTTCGGTTACCGAAAGCGCCGTGCGCCATGCGGAATCCTCGGCCTGACAGACCACCGCACGATCCGCGTGACCATCGGCCCCGTCCACTACGATCAACCGGCACAAGCCCAGATCGGTCGCGAAACTGCCCAGCGCCCGCGCCATGCTGCCATCGGCCAGCGTGACGCTGCCGCCCGTCGGTGTCCCGGCCAGTGCGGCTGCGGCTGTTCCCAGCCCGACAGGGGCGGGGGCAAGGCTGCGCCCTGTCAGGAAGCCTCCCACGCCCACCGCCAGCGCAAGCGAAGCCGCCAGCGCCATCGGCCAGACCATCGACCGTGCGGCCGCCCGGTCTTTGCGCCGCAACGGTGTCACAGGCGCCGCCTGCGCCGCCTGTGTCGGGGCCAGTCCCGTGGGTGCCGTCAGCACCGTCGAGATCAGGGCATCCGGCACGGGTCCGGGGTCCATCGCCTGTCGCAGCGCCTCGGCGGTATCGGTGAACAACGCATAGCGAGCCGCCAGATCGGGATTGGCCTTGATCCGCGCCATCAGCTTGCTTGCGTCGGGTCCGGTCAGTTCGCCATCGGCAAGGGCCATCAGCATCTCATCGCTCACATTCATGTCGGTTTCATGGGTCATGGGGTCAATCCCTGTATCTGTCCGATCGCCGGAGCCTCGGTGCGGGTCGTTCCGGCCAAGGCTTCGGCCAGCGCCAGCCTGCCCCGCGACAGGCGGCTCATGACCGTGCCTTCGGGGATGCCCAGCGCCTCGGCCACCTCGCGGTAGCGCAGGCCCTCGACGCAGACCAGTATCAGCACGGTCCGCTGCTCTTCCGGCAGCGCCTGCATCGCCCGGCGGACCTGCGCCAGATAGATCCGGTTCTCGGTCACATCGCGCCCGTCCTCTCCGACCAGCGGCGTGACGGTTTCCACGTCGTCCAGTGTCACCGTGGGGCGGCGGGCGCGGTGCCCGTCGATCCAGGTGTTGCGCATGATGCGGAACATCCAGCTGTCCAGCCGGGTGCCCGGCGCATAGCTGTCGATGTGGCGCAGCGCCTTTTCCACGGTCTGCTGCACAAGGTCATCCGCCTGATCCTGAACGCCCGTCAGGCTGCGGCCAAAGGCCCGCAGACGGGGCAGCAACCGGATCATCTCGTTGCGGATCACATCAGACACGGGTGAAGCACTTTCTTCTGGTGGGCCGGCCGGTCAGATCCGGCTCTGGACAAACAACGCAAGGCACCGGAACATTATTCCCGGTGTCATGTGAGATAGTCGCATTTTTTCAGGATCTACGGAATTTATCCGGGTTGGCCGCGTTTTCGTCATGCGAAGCCCTGCGAAGATCCGCCCGTTTCTGCCGAACATGGCCGGGTCGTGCCGCAAAGGCCCGTGTTCGAAACCAAGATAGGGGACTTTGGCCACGATCTGGCTATATCCCGCTGCACCCGCGCCCGAAAAGGAGACACGCCTTGTCCAGCAAACCAACCGAACCCAAAGGCCCCGATCTGGCGCGCCGTGCCCTGCTGCGGCGGATCGGTCTGGCCGGCACGATGGCCTATACCGCACCCGCGCTGACGGCCTTGGGGATGGCGCGCGCCTCGGGCGGCGGCAGCGGTGGCGGTGGCAGCGGCGGCGCAAGCGGAGGTGCCAGCGGCGGCTCGGGTCCCGGTGAGAGTGGTGAGGGGGGCAATCCGTTCCAGCGCGCCTCCCGCCAGCGCGCTCCGGTCCAGCAGGCGCCGCGCCGTCGCGCCCCGCCTCCTCCGCCCGAGATCGTGCTGACCCTTCCCTCCAACCAGAGTCTTGCGGCTGCGGAAGCTGTCGGCTACCGCGTGCTGGGATCACGGCAAAATGCGTCGCTGGATCGCACACTGGTCCGTTTGGGTCTGCCGGCAGGACGCAGCCCCGATCAGGCGCGCGCCGAACTGGCCGGGCTGTTGCCTCAGGCGACGGCGGATGTGAACCACCTTTATGTGCCGGATGACTTTCTGTGCCGCGATGGAGACTGCGCCGCGCATCAGATGATCGGCTGGTCCGGCTGGCCCAGTGCCTTTGCGCCGAAAATCGGGATGATCGACACCGGAATCAATGTCGATCACGAGGCGCTGGCCGGGCAGAAGCTGACGGTCTACCAGACCGATCTGGGGGATCGCGACGCGGCGGGCCGCCAGCATGGCACCGCCATCGCCGCGATGCTGCTGGGACGGCTGGACAGCCGTGTGCCGGGGCTGCTGCCCTATGCCGAGTTGATCGCGGTCGAGGCGTTCCATCGCGGTGGCAGTGGCGATCAGGCGGATGCCTTTTCTTTGGCCAATGCCATCGACCTGCTGCTGGACCAAGGGGTCAGCGTCATCAATCTCAGCTTCTCGGGGCCCGAGAATGCCGTGCTGCGCCAGATCACCGAAGAGGCCGTGGCGCGGTCTGTGGCCCTTGTGGCCGCTGCGGGCAATGGTGGCGCCGGGGCACCGCCGGTCTATCCGGCGGCATGGCCACATGTGCTGGCCGTGACGGCGGTGGACAGTCAGAAGCGCATTTACAGGCAGGCCAATCAAGGCCCCTATATCAGCCTTGCCGCCCCCGGTGTCGGCGTGTGGACGGCGGCCTCCATCTCGGGGGGGCGTCTGAAATCGGGCACCTCCTTTGCCGTTCCCTTCGTCACCGCAGCCTTGGCGGTGCAACGACTGCGGGAACCGGACACCCCGCTGGATCTGAGTATCGGCCAGATGGTCGATTGCGCGCAGGATCTGGGCGAGGCGGGCTATGACCCGGTGTTCGGCAATGGGCTGGTTTCCGCTCCGGGCTACTGCAAAGGCGAGGCGAGCGAGATTTTTTCGGTAAGCGGGGAATAGGAACCAGAGGACATCGTTCTTCTGACATAGCCGCTCATTGATGCGGTGAGATGAGAGAAAAGGATAACAACATGTCAGAACAGAACTCCAAGACGGCTGTGTCGCGTCGCGCTCTGCTGGCGCGTCTGGGACTTGCGACGGGTGTCCTCTACGTCGCGCCGGTCATGATGCATCTGGGGGCGGCCCACGCCTCGGGCGGCGGCTCCGGCGGTGGTGCAGGCGGCTCCGGCGGTGGTGCAGGCGGCTCCGGCGGTGGTGCAGGCGGCTCCGGCGGTGGTGCAGGCGGCTCCGGTGGCGGGGCAGGCGGATCGGGCGGCGGCTCGGGTCCGGGCGGTTCGGGCGGGTCTGGTCCGGGCGGCTCGGGCGCGTCGGGTGCCTCGGGTGCCTCTGGCGCCTCGGGCCCCTCCGGACCGTCGGGCTCATCCAGCTCTTCCGGTTCGTCCAGTTCGTCTGGGCGGTCTGGTCCCAGTGGATCCTCCGGTCCTTCGGGCGCGGGACGGCGATGACATGACGGCCTGCGATAACCCGCAGGTCAACACCGGGGCGCGCCTTGGGCGCGCCCCTCGTCCTGTTGTGCAACTTCTCCGCTATCCCGGCCTTGACGGCACCATCGTTTTGGAAAACGCCGACGAGGTGCTGTCGGCCCTGAATGCGCTGATGACAGGCTGGACACCCGAGATTGTGACGACGGGTCTTCAGAACGATGCCCCCGATCTGCCGCATCATGTCTCCCGGATCCGCGCCCAGAACGCGCGCTATGACCTGCATTCCCCGTGGCTGGACAAGCCGCTGCGCGGGTTGATGGCGGCGAGCGCGGCCTGTGGTGTGGTTGCCGACATCTCGCAGGCGTTCTGCAACCAGTATCGTGGCTGCCTCGGTCTGCATTGCGGGGCTGTGCGGATCAACGGGCATCTGGTGGTTCTGACCGGTCCCGCGCGGGCGGGCAAAAGCACCCTGATCTCGCGCCTGACGGCGGAACCGGACATGACCGTATTCTGCGACGATATCCTGCCCGTGATGGAGGATGGTCTGGCTTTCGGTCTGGGTCTGGCCCCGCGACTGCGCCTGCCTCTTCCCGCCGGGGTAAGCGCGGCCTTCCGCGCCCATGTCGATACCTATATGGGGCCAGCCGATCGCCGCTATGGCTATCTCTGCGGTCCGAATGTCGCGCCCCACGGCACACGCGCGCCCGTCAGTGCCTTCATCGTGCTGGCACGCGGCCCAGACGCGCCCGCGCAACTGCACCGGATGGAACCGACCGAGGCGGTGCAGCATCTCGTGCGCCAGAACATCTCGGCCCCCGGCGAAGGGACGGAACATTTCGATCAGGTCACGCGGATGGCCGAAAGCCTGCTTTGCCTCAAGATGGTCTACAGCGATCTGGAAGATGCGGTTGATCTGCTGCGCCGGGCCTTTGGCGCGGATGTCCTGCCTGCGCCCGGGGTAACGGTGGCCTCAGCCCTGCCCGCCGAGATCGAGGCGGTGGTGCATCCGCCCGCCAGCCTGACACAAGCCTACCGCCGCAGCCCGCAAGTGGCCGTGCGCGCCGTGCAGGACGATCTGTTTCTGTGGCACGCGACCGAATACAGCTATTTCCACCTCAACAGGGTGGCTCGCGCGATCTGGACGCTGCTGGAAGACCCGATCACCGGCACCGAGATCGCCGCTACGCTGTCAGAGGTGTTTCCTGATGCCGCCCCCGCGCGGATCGCGGCTGATGTCGCCGCCCTGCTGGGGGCGTTCGAGACGGAATTCCTGATCCAGCCGGATGGCTGAACGCAAGCTGACCACGCCTCAGCGCTGGTTCATCTTCTCGATATAGGCGCGCATTTCCTCGGCCTCGTGACGGGCTTCGCGCAGCCCCTCCATCGTGGCCGACAATTCGGCCTCGGTCTGGGTCAACTGGTTGCTCAGTTCGGCCTCGCGCTGCTGCATGTAGGTGATCGCCTGATCGCGGGTCTCTTCAGCCTCGTGCAACTCCTGCGCCATCTTTTCCAGCTCGCCGATATCGGCTTTGGAGACACGGGTGAAACGGTGGATGAGCCAGTTCGCAAACCAGCCAAGGCTGAAGGCGACAAACAGGATGACCGCCGTCGCGATGATGAATTCGGTTCTGTTCACTCGTCGGTCTCTTCCTGTCCGTCATCCGGGGCGGTCGCGTCGCCGCTGCCCCCATCGGAGGCCGCCTCACCTTCCTGCGAGGTTTGCGCGTCTTCTGCAACCCCTTCCTCGGCCGTGCCGCCGTCTTCGGCGGCGGTTCCGGCATCGGGCGTGTTCGTCAAAAGCCGGAATTCGATCCGCCGATTGGCCTCGCGCCCCTCTTCCGTGCCGTTGTCGGCAATGGGCTGGTCGACACCATAGCCGACCGCCGTGATGGACGATGTCAGCACCCGCCGTGTGCGCAATTCGTTCAGAACCGCCAGCGCGCGGGCCTCGGACAGGCGCTGGTTCATCTCGACCCGGCCCTGGCTGTCGGTATGGCCGCTGATCTCCAGCGGCAGCTCTCCGCATTCCTTGAGGATGTCGGCAATGTCGCTGATGATTCCGCCCGCCGCAGCATCCGGCGTATCCGAACCCGGTTCGAAATTGATCTTGCGCGTAGACAGGATGGCGTTGATCCGGCGAATGCATTCCTCGGGCGAGGGCAGGGCCGCGACGGGGTCCAGCTCTTCGTTATAGGTGACGTTGATGGTGAAATCAGCAGTCTCGCCCAGCTTTTCGGCCAGAAGCGCCGCGATCTGCGCGCTGGCGCGGTCATTACCCGTGGTCCCGGTCACCGAGAAGGTCTCGGGCGTGACGGTCGCCGATCCCGTGGACAGGCGCGACAGGGCCTCCAGCCCCGCCAGAACCCGCACGGTCCAGTCCTCGGTCAAGGTCTCGTCGCTGCGCACCGCCGAGATCACCGCTTCCGAGCCGAAACGCGCCTTGGCATAGTTTTCCATGATGCTGCGGTTGGTCTCGTCGCCGATCCGGCCGCGCAACTGCACCTTGCCTTCGGGTGTCAGGGCGGCGCTGAACGTCACCTGTCCCTGTCCTTCGGCAATTTCCGGTGCGGGCAGCACGGCGGTCAGCGCAAAGACGTCAGGCAGACGGCTTTCCAGCTCGCCCACCACCCGGTCGAACAGGGCCTGTTCGGTGCCTTCCGCAGCCAGCAGGGTGATATCGGCATCGGTAAAGGTGACCGACCCGCCCCCGATTTCGGCCAGCGCTGCGATGGCCTGTTCCGCCGCACGCGCCCAGTTGGGCGAAGGCACGCCTAGCCCGATGGTGCAGGTGCCCTTGCCCTCCATTCCGGCGGCGCGGGCGGCGGCAAGGATTCGGTCCTGCGCCTCTTGGGTATCGGCCGAACAGGCATCGAATCGACCGACGCCCTCGCTGATCAGAAAGCGCAGGTTGAACGGCGTGATCACCGGACGCGGCGATGAGATATCCAGCGACAATCGCACCCCTGTCGGCACGCGGCGTGCGAGATCCACTTCAAGCTTGCGCCGCTCCTCCGCACTGTCGGTCATGGCCGTGATCGAGATGCGATCCGCCGAAATGGACACTTTCGAGCGGGGCATCGATTCCAGTGCGCGGATGCCGAAATTCAGCGCGCGATCCCATTGGTCGGGCATCGGATAATCGGCGGTCTCCAGCAGGTCGGTCACCGTGCCTCCCGCCGCGATCGGTGCCAGCCGTGCCAGCAAGGCCTCACGATCCGTGGCGGCCGGAACAAGTCCGATCAGGGAAATCCCGCTTTCGTTCCGCAGGATCTCGACCGAGAATCGCGGCGGCTGGACGCTACCGCTGTCCTTGATATCCATCCCGTCGATCACGCGGGCCGCATCGACCACGCCGCCCGCCGTGGACAGGGCCTTGAACCGCAGCGCCTCGGTCGGGGCGGTGCCTGTCAGCAGAACCTGAAGCCCGTTTGCCTGTACTTCAGCCCATGACAGGTCGTTTTCATCCAGCGCCAGTCGCACGCCATATTCGGAATTGTCCTCGATCGCTCTGACGGCGAATCCGGCGGCGACAAGGCAAACGCCTGCCGCGGCGAAAAAGGTCAGTGTCACGATGGCGATGGCGGAAAGGCGCATGAAACCTCTGCAGGCAGTGGCCGGATGGGTCTGTCTTAGGGTGCGACGGGGGCAGGTGCAATCACACCAACGCCGCACCGGCGAAAAACAGCAGGGGCAAAAGCCCCGCATCCCGGTTCGCGCGGAACAGGCGCAGAAGGCCTGGCATGTCCTCGGGATCGAATCGCGCCATCTGCCAGCGCATATGTGCCAGCATGGCCAGAGGCCCACCCAACGCGATGACAGTGGGCAATATATCCGCTCCCACCGCACGTGTGGCCGCCAGAACGGCGACACTCATCAGCAGGGTCGTGGCATACATGAACCCGGTCAGCCACTGCGGACTGTCCTCCCCGAACAGCCGCGCCGTGGATTTGACGCCGATCAGCGCGTCATCCTCGGTGTCCTGATGGGCGTAGATCGTGTCATAGAACAGCGTCCAGGCAATCCCCGCGACATAGAGGATCACCGCAGGCCAGCCCAGACTGCCCGTATGCGCGGTCCAGGCCAGCAGCGCGCCCCAGTTGAAGGCCAGCCCCAGAAAGACCTGCGGCCACCATGTGAAGCGCTTGGCGAAAGGATAGATGGCCACGGGGATCAAGGCGATGATCCCCAGCGCGATGGCCGCCGTATTGAAGGTCAGCAGAATCAGAAACGCGATCAGCGCCTGCACCACCATCCAGCCCGCCGCCTGTCGCGCCGTCACCTGTCCCGATGGAATGGGCCGCGACCGGGTCCGCGCCACTGCGCCGTCAAAATCCCGATCCGTGATGTCATTCCACGTACACCCCGCCCCCCGCATCAGGAACGCGCCCAGCGCGCAGCCGACAAAGATCCACAGATCGAACGGCCGCGCCTGCCCGTCATGCAGCATCGCCAGCGTCAGCCCCCACCAGCAGGGCAGCAGTAGAAGCCATGTCCCGATAGGGCGATCCGCCCGGCTCAGGCGCAGATAGGGCCGTGTCGCAGGCGGGGCCAGCCGGTCGACCCAGTTGCCACGCACCGCATCGGCAACCTGACCTGATGGAGATGTGTTGTCCTCTGGCATCTCATCCTGCGCGGTCATATTGTCTGCCTCATGACTGATGCGAAAATCCGGCTCTTTGTAGACCAACCGCTGGGTGCGGGGCAAACCGTTCCTCTGGACCGGGATCAGGCCCATTACCTCTTCGGGGTGATGCGGCTGTCCGAGGGGGCAGGGGTGCTCTTGTTCAACGGGCGCGACGGCGAATGGCTGGCCCGCGTGACCGAGGCGGCCAAGCGCGGCGGCCTGCTGGCCTGCGAGGCGCAGACGCGCCCTCTCCGGATGCCCCCCGACCTATGGCTGCTTTTTGCGCCGATCAAGAAGGCCCGCACCGATTTCATCGTGGAAAAAGCCGCCGAAATGGGGGCGGCGCGCATCATCCCTGTGCAGACCGACTTCACCAATGCCGAACGCATCCGGCAGGACCGGCTGCAAGCCCATGCCGTTGAGGCGGCCGAGCAATGCGGCGGCACTTTCGTGCCAGAAGTGGCCGGTCTGATCCGGCTGGACCGGCTTTTGGCCGACTGGCCCGAGGGGCGGCAACTGATGTTCTGTGACGAAGGCTTCGCCGATGGCGGCACGGCGACAGTGGCGGCCCCGACATTGCCAGCCCGCAATCCCGCCGCTCCGGCGCAACCCTGGGCGATCCTGATCGGCCCCGAAGGCGGCTTTTCCCCCGCTGAACGCAAACGCCTGCACGGGCTGCCCTTCGCCCATCCCGTCAGCCTCGGCCCGCGCATCCTGCGCGCCGATACGGCCGCCGTCGCCGCGCTGACCCTCTGGCAGGCAACCTTGGGTGACTGGACCCGGCCCACCGCATGAGCTTCATTCGCCCCGAAGTCGCAACCCTCCTGCACCGCTGGCGCGGCGTGCTTCTCGGCGCCGCCGTCGCGCTTCTGGGCCTGTGGTGGGTCACCAGCAGCACGGGGCTTCTGGGCTGGATCGGCTGGCCGGTTCTGGCCGCCGGGCTGGCCTTGGCGTTTACCGGCTTGCAGCGCCTGCGCTTTGTCACCGGGCGTGGCGGGCCGGGTGTGGTCTCCATCACCGAAGGGCAGGTCGCCTATTTCGGCCCCCTCACCGGCGGCGTGGTGGCCCTGTCCGAACTGGACCGGCTTGAGATCGACCATAGCGGCCAGCCCGCGCATTGGCGGCTGCACCAGCCCGGACAACCGATGCTGGCCATCCCCCTCACCGCCGAGAATGCCGAGGCGCTTTTCGATATCTTCGCCGCCCTTCCGGGCCTCAGCACGGAAAGGCTTCTGTCCCAGATGCGGCCGCAGGGGGCGCACATCGCCGTGATCTGGCATCGCGACGCACCGCCTGCGCGATTGACACTGCCGCGTTGACGCGGCACTCCTGCCCACTGAACACACGCGCAAAGAACTCGGAGAGCCCAGCATGTCCATCCCTCAATCCGGCGGCGGGCCGATCGAGCACCCTTCCCAACTGGTCGAGTACCTGGCGTCGGGCTGCAAACCCAAAGAGGATTGGCGCATCGGGACCGAGCACGAGAAGTTCGGTTATTGCAAGGATACGCTGCAACCCATCCCCTATGACGGCCCCCGCTCGGTGCTGGCGGTCCTCACAGGCCTGCGCGACACCCATGGCTGGGCCCCTGTCGAAGAAGGCGGCAAGCTGATCGGTCTGGTCAAGGATGGCGCGAATGTCAGTCTTGAACCGGGCGGACAACTGGAACTGTCCGGTGCCGCCGTCCAGACAATCCACGAAACCTGCGACGAGGTGAACCAGCACCTGCGCGAGGTCAAGGACGTGGCCGACAAGGTCGGTGTCGGCTTCATCGGTCTGGGGGCAGCCCCGATCTGGACCCATGACCAGATGCCCTTGATGCCCAAGGGCCGCTACCGCCTGATGGACAGCTACATGCAAAGCGTCGGCACCAGCGGCCAGACGATGATGCGCCGCACCTGCACGGTGCAGGTGAACCTCGATTTCGCCTCCGAGGCGGATATGGTCCGGAAACTGCGCGTCGCCTTGGCGCTGCAACCAGTGGCCACGGCGCTGTTCGCCAATTCGCCTTTCTTCGAGGGCAAGCCCAACGGTCACAAAAGCTGGCGCGCCCGCGTATGGCGCCATCTTGACCCGGCCCGCACGGGCATGCTGCCCTTCGTGTTCGAGGACGGGATGGGGTTCGAGCGCTATGCCGAATACGCGCTCGATGTGCCGATGTATTTCGTCTACCGCGACGGCCAGTATATCAACGCGCTGGGCATGTCCTTCCGCGACTTCATGGCGGGCAAATTGCCGGCGCTTCCGGGTGAGACACCGACGCTCAGCGATTGGGCCGACCATCTGACCACCGCCTTCCCCGAAGCGCGGATCAAGAAATACATGGAAATGCGCGGTGCCGATGGTGGCCCGTGGCGCAGGCTCTGCGCGCTGCCTGCCTTCTGGGTCGGGCTGATGTATGATCAATCCTCGCTCGATGCCGCTTGGGACATCGTCAAGGGCTGGGATGCCGACACCCGCGAAGGGCTGCGTGTCGCGGCCAGCGTCGATGGGCTTCAGGCCCGTGTGGGCGACATCCACATGCATGATCTGGCCCGCGATGTTCTGGCCCTGTCCGAAGCGGGTCTCAAGGCCCGCGCCCGCGCCGGTGCGGGTGGTCTCGTGCCCGACGAGACGCATTTCCTGAACGCGCTCAAGGATAGCATCGAGACGGGAAAGACCCCCGCCGACGAGCTGCTCGACAAGTATCACGGCGATTGGAACGGCGATCTCAGCCGCATCTATGCCGAATACAGCTACTGACGGATCTGCCTTCCGATACGCGTCTTCTTGCCTCAAATATCCTCGGGGGGAACGCCGAACGACGTTCGGCGTGGGGGGCAGACAGCCCCCCTTGACCCTTGCCTGTTATTTCTGCCCGATCTTGGGCTCGGTGCCTGCGCGCAGCCGCGCGATATTGGCGCGGTGACGCCAGAAGATCAGCAGGGTCAGAACCACACCCAGAAGCAGGGCCTGCCCATGGCCCAGCATCACCAGCCACATGGTCGATACCGCGGCGGCCGCCAGTGCTGCCAGTGATGAGATACGGCTTGCCGCCGCCGCCACCAGCCATGTCAGGCAAACGGCCAGACCCGCGGGCCAGGCCAGTGCCAGGATCACTCCGATGAACGTGGCCACGCCCTTGCCGCCCTGAAAGCGCAGCCAGACCGGATAGCAATGGCCGATCATGGCCGCCAGCGCGGCCAGTTGCGCCGCATCCTCGCCCGCCATCGCCCTCGCCAGCAGCACCGCCACCGCGCCCTTGGCCCCGTCCAGCAGCAGCGTCAGGGCGGCGGCTGTCTTGCTGCCCGTGCGCAGCACATTGGTCGCGCCGATATTGCCCGATCCGATCTCGCGCAGGTTGCCCAGACCCATGGTCCGCGTGAGCACCATACCAAAGGGGACTGACCCCAGCAGATAGCCGATCACGGCCCAGAGGATCAGCAGTGTTGCGGGTGTCTCGATCAGCGGCATCACAGGTCTCCGAATACGCAAGTGCCATTGACGAAGGTTCCGCGCACCTTGCCTTGCAGGCGCGCCCCGTCAAACGGTGTGTTCTTGGATTTCGACCGCAGGCTGAACCGGTCCAGCACGAAGGGCGCGTCGGGATCGAACAGCACCAAGTCGGCCGGTGCGCCCACAGCCAGCCGCCCCTGCGGCAGGCCCAGACGGTTCGCCGGGTTCAGGGCCAGCGCGCGGACCAGTTGTGGCAGGGTCAGCTCGCCCGCATGGTGCAGGCGGAGTGCGGCGGGCAGCAGCGTCTCCAGCCCCACGGCACCTGCGGCGGCTTCCTCGAAGGGCAGGCGCTTGCTTTCCTCGTCCTGCGGGGTGTGCATGGAGCTGATGATGTCGATGACCCCATCCCGCAGCGCCTCGACCACGGCCAGCCGGTCATCCTCGGCGCGCAGGGGGGGCTTGACCTTGAAGAAGGTGCGGTAGTCGGCCACGTCCATGTCGTTCAGCGTCAGGTGGTGGATCGAGGTGCCGGCCGTGATGTCCAGCCCGTTGCGCTTGGCCCGCATCAAGGCGGGCAGGGCGCGGGCGGTGGTGATCTGGTCGGCGTGATAGCGCGCGCCGGTCATTTCCAGCAGGGCGATGTCGCGGTCCAGTCCCATCCGCTCGGCCATGGGCGAGACGGCGGGCAATCCGCGCAAGGACGCGAACTTGCCGCTGGTTGCCGCCGCCCCGTCCGACAGGCCGGGGTCCTGCGGATGGCCGATCACCAGCGCGCCGAGGCTGCGGGCATAGGTCAGCGCGCGGGACAGGACCTTGGTGTTGCGCACCACATGGTCACAATCGCTGAAGGCGACGGCGCCGGCGTCCAGCAGGAATCCGATCTCGGTCATCTCGCGCCCCTCGCGGCCCTTGGTCAGCGCGGCCATGGGCAGGACGCGGACGGGGGCGGCCTCGTTGGCGCGGCGGGTCACGAATTCCAGCGTCTCGGGACTGTCGATGGCGGGGGTGGTGTCGGGGCGGGTCACGATGGTGGTGACGCCCCCGGCCGCCGCTGCAAGACCGGCGGAGCGGAAGCTTTCCTTGTGCCGTTCCCCCGGTTCGCAGACCTTGACCCCGATATCGACGATGCCCGGCGCGAGGCAGGCGCCGCGGGCGTCGATGGTGCGGGCATCCTTGGGCACGGCGACCTCGGCCCCCATGGCGGCGATCCGGCCATCCTTGATGAGGAGCGATCCCGGCGAGACGGTCCCGGCCTCGGGGTCGATGAGGCGGGCGTTGTGGATGAGTATCGTGGTCATGCGGCCCCCGGTCACTGGCGTCCGGGTCGTCTTACCCTGCACCGCCCCTTGGGTCCAGCAGGATCACAGGGCCGCATCCCGGACCTGTCCCACCGTGGGACAAAAATCGGGTTGAATGATTTCAATGCGTTGGAGGCTCTTGTTAGGGAAATTTTAACGATTTGAGGGATTTTGTAGGGCGCGGATCGTTGACGTGGCTGACGGGCAGGTGACTTGAACCGAGGCGCAAAGACCGGGCGAAGGACAACCCGCGCCGCACCCGCTGCGGCGCGGCGTTCGCCGGTTCAGGCGTAGGGTGCGTGCTTGCACGCACCCCTCTCACCCCTTGCCGCGAGCGAATTGGTGCGTGCAAGCACGCACCCTACGGCTCATTTGCCGCGTGCGAATTGGTGCGTGCTAGCACGCACCCTACGGCTGTCGGTGTGGGGCGGATGTTGCCGCTATGGTGTCATGTCGCCACCCATGGCCCGTTCGATCCGGGTGCGGGTGGCGGCGGCGTCGGCCTGGTATTTGATCAGGTGTTTGTCGCCGCCATGGGTCACGATCTGCACCGCCGAGCCGAGTGTGTTCAGCGCCTTGATCTGCGACAGGGGCACGGCGCGGCCACCGGGGCCGAGGAGGCGGCGGTTGGTCAGGTCCCAGCGGGCGGCGAGTTCGTCGGAGGCGATGTAGAGGGCGCGGACGGCGACAGCGGCCAGACCACCGACGGCCCCGGTCCAGACATGCGGGTTGCCCATCGCCCAGAGGATCGCCATGCCGATGCCCATCGCCGCGGCGGCCATCCATGCGTGATCGCGCCAATAGGTGGGGCGGTCGGGGGTAAAGCTGTGCTGCACGGCCTCTTCCGCCTCCAGCGTCACGGTGGGGGTCATGGAGGGGATCATCGACCCTGTCATTCGCCGGCGCCCAGAACGGCAACCAGCGCGATGGCCAGCAGCATCAGGATCAGTGCGCTGAGGGCGGCGAGGCGCAGGAGGCGGGCGCGGGCGACCTTGTCGGCGGGCGCGGGCTTGCCTGTCAGGGTGCCTTGGCCTGCCGTGCCGGGGAGCGGCTCGAACAGGACGGGTGCGGATTTTTCGCGGTAGGTGCCGATCAGGGTCAGGGCAGGGGGGATATCAAGCGTGACAGGGTCGCCGCCAAAGGCGCGGGACAGCACGATCAGGACGTAGCCTTCGAGTGCGGCAAGGCGGGGGCGGTCGGCGGCGATCTCGGCCTCGTCCAGACCCAGCCCCTCGGTCAGGTAGCCGGTCAGGCCCAGCCCGGTGAGGTCGCGGATGGCGAAAAGCTCGGTATGTCTTGTGTCGAGGGCGGGCCAGTCCAGCAGGGTGGCGGCGGCGGGGACCTGGGGCAGTTCGCCCGGTGGGGCGGGGGGCGCGTCGCGCAGCATGTCGGTCACCTGCGCCTCGGGCAGGTTGACGGCGAAGAGGCGGACCGTGCGGTGCTCCTCTGCCGGGATGGTGAGGCGGGCGGTCACACCATGACCCCTTGTGCGCCGGGTTGGCGGGCGGCGCGCAGGTTGCGGGCCAGCAGGTCCATCGCGGCCATGCGGACGGCGACGCCCATTTCCACCTGTTCCTGAATGACCGAGCGGTTGATGTCATCGGCCAGCGTGCCGTCGATTTCCACGCCGCGGTTCATCGGGCCGGGGTGCATGACGATGGCGTCGGGTTTGGCATGGGCCAGCTTTTCCGCATCCAGCCCGAAGCGGTGGTAGTATTCACGTTCCGACGGGATGAAGCCGCCGTCCATGCGTTCCTTTTGCAGGCGCAGCATCATCACAACGTCCACGTCCTGCAGGCCCGCGCGCATGTCGTCAAAGACCTCGACCCCGAATTCGCCGATCCCGGCGGGCATCAGGGTGGGCGGGCCGATCAGGCGGATGCGGTTTTCCATCTTGCCCAGCAGGAGGATGTTGGAGCGCGCGACCCGGCTGTGGGCGATGTCGCCGCAGATCGCGATATTCAGGCGGTGCAGGCGGCCCTTGGCGCGGCGGATGGTCAGCGCGTCCAGAAGCGCCTGCGTCGGGTGTTCGTGGCGACCGTCGCCTGCGTTCAGCACGGCGCAGTTGACCTTTTGCGCCAGCAGGTCCACCGCGCCGGAATGGGGGTGGCGCACGACCAGAAGGTCGGGATGCATGGCGTTCAGGGTCATGGCCGTGTCGATCAGGGTTTCGCCCTTCTTGATCGAGGAGGCCTGCATCGACATGTTCATCACATCCGCGCCGAGGCGTTTGCCTGCCAGTTCGAAACTGGCCTGCGTGCGGGTCGATGCCTCGAAGAACATGTTGATCTGGGTAAGGCCGGCGAGCACGTCGCCGTGTTTCACGTCGCGGCGGTTCAGGGCGACATATTGGTCGGCCAGATCGAGAAGCGTCGTGATCTCATGCGGGGCCAGCGGTTCGATCCCCAGCAGATGTCTTTGGGTGAAAGTCATGCGGGCCTCCTTTGGGGTGCTGATTGCTTATAGGAAGGTGCCGGGGCTGGGGCAAGGATGCGGCGCGCGCTTTCGCATGGGATTGCGGCAGGGTAGGGTGACGGCATGGAATCGGGTCTGGATCATCGCAGCGCGCGGGCGCTTCTGGAATGGCACATGGCGCTGGGTGCGGATGAGTGCATTCAGGACAGCCCGATTGATCGCTATGCGTTGCCGGATACGGCCCCCGTTGTGGCGCGCAAGGCGGTGGCTCCGGTTGTGGCCGAACCGCAGCGGCCGCAGATCGTGCCGATGGCGCAGGTGGATACCGTGGCCGAGGCGGAGCGGGCGGCGGCGGGGGCCACTGATCTGGCCGGGTTGCGCGCGGCGCTGGAGGGCTTTGAGCATTGCGACCTGAAGCGCGGGGCACGGAACCTTGTCTTTGCGGATGGCATGGCCGGGGCGCGTGTGATGGTCGTGGGTGAGGCGCCGGGGCGGGACGAGGATCTGGAGGGGCGGCCCTTCGTGGGGCAGGCGGGGCAGTTGCTGGACCGGATGCTGGCGGCGATCGGTCTGGCGCGGGAGGCAACGGACCGGGAGGCGGCGGTCTACATCACCAATGTCCTGCCGTGGCGTCCGCCGCAGAACCGCGACCCGGATGCCGGTGAGATCGCGATGATGCGCCCCTTTCTGGAGCGGCATATTGCCTTGGCGCGTCCCGATGTGCTGATCCTGATGGGCAATCATGCCTGCGATGCGCTGTTGCAGCGCAAGGGGATCTTGCGGCTGCGCGGGCAATGGGCCGAGGCGGTGGGCCTGCCCGCCATGCCGATGACGCATCCGGCCTATCTGCTGCGCAACCCGGCGGCCAAGCGCGAGGCCTGGGCTGATCTGCTGGCGGTGCAGGCGCGGTTGCGGGAGGGGGCATGATCGTCGATCCGTGGGTCTTGCTGGCGTTTCTGCCGGCGGCGCTGGCGCTGAACCTGACACCGGGGGCGGATATGATGTTCTGCCTTGGGCAGGGATTGCGGGCGGGATCGCGGCCCGCGATTGCGGCCAGCGGGGGCATTGCGCTGGGCGTGTTTGTCCATGCGGGACTGGCGGGGATCGGCCTGAGCGCGCTGATCGCGGCGATGCCGGGGGCGCTGGACGTGATCCGCTGGGTGGGCGTGGCCTATCTGCTGGTGCTGGCGGTGCAGGCGCTTCGCGCCGCGCCGCTTGGCGCGGCCGAGGCGCGGTTGGTGCGTCCGCGCGCGGCGTGGCGCGCCTTTGGTCAGGGCTTGGTGGTGAACCTGACCAATCCCAAGGTCATACTGTTCGTGCTGGCCTTCGTGCCGCAATTCGTGGACCCCGCCCGCGGGGCCGTGCTGGGGCAGTTCCTGATCTATGGTGCGGTCATGTCGCTGGGCGGGTTCATCATCAACGGCGCGGTGGGTGTCTTTGCCGCGGGGGCGGCGGGGCGGCTGGCCGGGCATTCCCGCTTTGCCCGCGTTCTGGGCTGGATCAGCGCGGGGATATTCACGGGCCTCGCCCTCAGGCTGGCCTTGATGCAGAAAGGATGAGCCATGTCCCGGATTGACGAAAGCAAGGAGTTTCTGCCGGTCAGGATCGCGGTTCTGACCGTGTCGGATACGCGGGGTCTGGCCGAGGATCGGTCGGGCGACACGCTGGTGCAGCGGTTGACGGATGCGGGGCATATTCTGGCGGAGCGCGCAATTATCCGCGATGAACGCGCGGAGATTGCGCAACAATTGCGCGACTGGATCGCTGATCCTGCAATAGATGTGATCATTTCCACGGGTGGCACGGGCCTGACCGGGCGCGATGTGACGGTTGAGGCGCATCGCGATGTCTATGAAAAAGAGATCGACGCCTTCGGCACCGTCTTCACCATCGTGTCGATGCAGAAGATCGGCACGAGCGCCGTGCAGAGCCGCGCCACGGCGGGTGTGGCGGGGGGCACCTACCTGTTCGCCCTGCCCGGCAGCCCCGGTGCCTGCCGCGATGCGTGGGACGAGATTCTGGCCTATCAACTGGACTACCGGCACCGGCCCTGCAATTTTGTCGAAATTTTTCCGCGTCTTGATGAGCATCACCGACGGAAGTAGCGGCGGCGCGCGTATCATGGCCGTAACGGCCTTGTGGCTTGGCAAAACCTGCCGGGCCACTAGGCTCTGATGCCGGGGCCATCCCTGCCTATCAAGGATTGAATGACGATGCGGTTTCTGCGCCAGAGCCTGACCGGGCTGTTCCTGCTGTCCCTGACGCTGGCCCTGCTGATCATGGCGGGACAGATCATCCGGGGCGCGGTGCAGGACCGACTGGCGCGGGAGGCGCGGATGCCTGCGGCGCAGGAGCGGTTGTTTTCGGTCAATGTCGTCACCGCTGCGGCCGATACGGTGACGCCGGTGCTGACCGCCTTCGGGCAGGTGGAAAGCCGCCGTACGCTGGAGATTCGCGCGGCTGTGGGGGGCACGGTTCTGGAACTGGCGCCGGAGTTTGTCGAAGGAGGCAGCGTGACCGAGGGGCAGGTTCTGCTGCGGATCGACCCTGCGGATGCCGAGGCGGCCTTGGCGCGCACGCAGAACGATCTGCGCGATGCTGCGGCCGAGGCGCGGGATGCGGCCGTGGCGCTGGACCTTGCGCGGGATGAATTGCTGGCCGCCGAGGAGCAACTGGCGCTGCGTGAACGCGCGGCGGCGCGGCAGCGCGACATTGCGGCGCGCGGGGTGGGGTCGGATGCGGCGGTGGAGACAGCGGAACTGGCGGCGAGTGCGGCGCGGGCGGCGATCCTGACCCGGCGGCAGGCCATCGCGCAGGCCGAAGCGCGTGTGGCGCAATCCGCCACCGGACAGGACCGGGCCCGCATCGCGCTGGACGAGGCGGTACGGCGGCTGGCTGATACGGTGATCCGCGCGCGGTTTTCCGGGGTTTTGAGTGGCGTGACGCTGGTCGAGGGGCGGCTGGTCACGGCCAATGAGCAGTTGGGGCAGTTGATTGATCCCGATCGGCTGGACGTGGCGTTTCGAGTCTCGACCGCGCAATATGCGCGGCTGCTGGACGGTGCCGGGCGGCTGGCCGATCTGCCGGTGCGGGTGCGGCTGGATGTGTTCGGCGTGGATCTGGTGCGGGCGGGGCGTCTGAGCCGGGACAGCGCCGCCGTGGCCGAGGGGCAGTCGGGCCGTCTGATCTATGCCGCGTTGGAGGATGCGGGCGGGATGAAGCCGGGCGATTTCGTCACGGTCGAGGTGGAGGAGCCGCCCTTGGATGCAGTGGTGCGGCTGCCGGGGTCAGCGATGGACAGCAGCGGCACGGTTCTTGTGCTGGGCGAGGGGGATCGTCTGGAAGTGTTGCCAGTGGTGCTGATCCGGCGGCAGGGCAATGACATTCTGGTGCAGGGCGATGGTCTTGAGGGGCGCGAGGTGGTGGTCGAACGCTCGCCCTTGCTGGGGGCGGGGATCGGGGTGCGGCCCCTGCGTGCGGCGGGCGAGGAGGCGCAGGCCGGGCCTGATCTGCTGGAACTGACGGCCGAGCGGCGCGCGCGTCTGGTGGCCTTTGTCGAGGGCAATGACAGGATGCCATCCGAGGTGCGCGTGCGGCTGCTGGCGCAATTGCAGGCGGACCGTGTGCCCGCCGATGTGGTCCAGCGGCTTGAACAGCGGATCGGGGGCTGAGCGGGATGGTGCGCGACATCCCCCCGATGGCGGGCGGTATCCTGTCCTATTTTGCGCGGCACCGGACGGTGGCGAACCTGCTGCTGGTGGTGATGGTGGTGGCGGGGCTGGCCGCCGCGCCCAACATGCGGGCGCAGTTCTTTCCCGATGTGGTGGTCGATGACGTGACCGTCAGCGTCGTCTGGGACGGGGCCGGGGCCGAGGATGTGGACAGCGCCATCGTGCAGCCTTTGGAGTCGGCGCTGCTGGCGGTGGAGGGGGTCGCGTCCTCGGTGTCGAACAGCCGTGAGGGGCGGGCGCAGGTCCGGCTGGAATTCGAGCCGGACTGGGACATGAGCCGCGCGGCCGAGGATGTGCAATCGGCGGTGGATCAGGTCACGACCCTGCCCGCCGAGGCCGAGGAGCCGCGGGTGCAGCGCGGCATCTGGCGTGACCGCGTGACGGATGTGGTGATCACCGGACCCGTCGGCGTCGATCAGTTGGCGCGTTTTGCCGACGAGTTGGTGACGCGGCTGTTTGCCGAAGGGATCACGCGCACCACCGTGCGGGGTGTCGCCGCGCCCGAAACGCTGGTCGAGGTGACGACGGTCGATCTGATGGCGCATGACATCTCGATCGCGGAGATCGCGGCGATTGTCGCGGCGGAGGTGACGGCCGATCCGGCAGGGGATGTGACCGGGGCCAATGCCCGCGTGCGGACGGGCGCGGGTCGGACCGCGCCGGATCAGATCGCGCAGATCGTGCTGCGGTCGAATCCGGACGGGTCGGTGTTGCGTCTGTCGGATGTGGCGCGGATCGAGAAGCTGGGCGTGGACCGGGAGCGTGGCTATTTCGTGGGCGGCAATCCGGCGATGAGCGTGCGGGTGGACCGTTCGGCCAGCGGGGATGCGATCCGGGCACAGCGGGATGTGGAGCGGGTGGCGGCGGCGTTGCAGGCGACCTTGCCCGCAGGTGTGACCGTCGATCTGATCCGCACCCGGGCCGAGCAGATCACGGGGCGGCTGGATCTGCTGATCTCGAACGGGTTGACGGGTCTGGCGCTGGTGGTGGGGCTGTTGTTCCTGTTCCTGAATGCGCGCACGGCCTTTTGGGTGGCGGCGGGGATTCCTGTCGCGATGCTTGCGGCGATTGCGCTGATGTATGCCTTTGGCCTGACGTTGAACATGATCAGCCTGTTCGGGTTGATCATCACGTTGGGGCTGGTGGTGGATGATGCCATCGTGGTGGGCGAACATGCGGACGCCCGGCACCGGATGGGCGAACCGCCTGTGGTGGCGGCGGAGAATGCCGCGCGGCGGATGGCGATGCCGGTCTTTGCCGCGATGCTGACGACGGTGATCGCGTTTTATGGGCTGGTGGTGATCGGCGGGCGGATGGGAAGCCTGATAGCGGATATCCCCTTTACCGTGATCGCGGTGCTGGCCGCGTCATTGGTGGAGTGTTTTCTGATCCTGCCCAATCACATGGCGCATGCGCTGGCCCATGCGGCAAAGGTGCATTGGTATGACCTGCCCAGCCGTTATGTGAACCGGGGGTTTGACTGGGTGCGGGACCGGGCGTTTCGGCCCTTGATCGGGTTGGTGGTCACGGCGCGCTATCCGGTGCTGGCGGGGGTGATCCTGCTGCTGGCGGTGCAGGTGGGATCTCTGATCCGGGGGGATGTGCCGTGGCGGTTCTTCAACTCGCCCGAACAGGGGAGCGTCACGGGCAATTTCTCGATGCTGCCGGGGGCCAGCCGGGCCGACACGATCGAGATGATGCAGGCCATGCAGCGCGCCGCCGAGGAAGTGGCCGCGCGTTATGAGGCCGAGCATGGCCGCAATCCGATTGATTACATGATCGCGGAAATCGGTGGCAATGCGGGGCGCAGCCTGCCGGGGGCCGAGGATACCGAGGCGGATCTGCTGGGCGGGCTGTCGATCGAGATGATCGACCCGGACCTGCGGCCCTATTCCTCTTTCGCCTTTGTGGCGGATTTGCAGGAGGCGGTGCAGATGCATCCTTTGGCGGAGACCGTCAGTTTCCGGGGCTGGCGGTCCGGTCCGGCGGGCGAGGCGCTGAATGTGCAGTTTTTCGGTGCCACAGCCGAGGGGTTGAAGGCGGCGAGCGAGGCGCTGAAAACCGCGCTGGCGCCGTTCCCCGAGGTGTCGGCGGTCGAGGATACGCTGTCCTATGACAAGGAAGAGCTGATCCTTGACCTGACGCCGCAGGGGCAGGCTTTGGGCTTTGCCATTGACGAGTTGGGGCGCGTGCTACGGCACCGCTTGAACGGGCTGGAGGCTGCGACCTATCCCGAGGGGCCGCGCAGCGCGTCGATCCGGGTGGAACTGCCCGAGGGAGAGTTGACCGCCGATTTCATGGAGCGGATGCAGTTGCGCGCACCTTCGGGGATCTATGTGCCCTTGGCCGATATCGTGAGTGTCGAGGCGCGGGCCGGGTTTTCGACCGTGCGGCGCGAAAACGGGTTGCGCGTGATCACGGTGACGGGCGACATTTCCGAGGATGATCCGGCCCGCGCCGCCGAGGTGATGCGGGCGCTGGAGACGGACATCCTGCCGCGCATCGCATCGGAGTTGCAACTGGAGTATCGGCTGGCGGGGCTGTCCGAGCAGGAAAGCGACTTCCTGTCGGATGCGCGGACCGGGCTGATCCTGTGTCTGACGGGGATTTACATCGTGCTGGCGTGGATTTTCGCCAGTTGGACGCGGCCCATCGTGGTGATGGCGGTGATCCCCTTCGGTCTGGTTGGCACGATCTGGGGGCATGCCCTGTGGGATGTGCCGATGTCGATGTTCACGGTGGTGGGCCTGCTGGGGATGACGGGGATCATCATCAACGATTCCATCGTGCTTGTGACGACGATCGACGAGAAGGCGCGCGATCGCGGGCTGATTCCCGCGATCATCGACGGGGCGGCGGATCGGTTGCGGGCGGTGATGCTGACGACGTTGACGACGGTGCTGGGGCTTGCGCCTCTGCTCTACGAGACATCGTCGCAGGCGCAATTTCTGAAGCCCACGGTGATTACGCTGGTTTATGGGCTGGGCTTCGGGATGGTGCTGGTGCTGCTGGTCGTGCCCGCGCTGATGGCCATGCAGCAGGATGTCGGGCGACAGATCCATGCCTTGCGGCGCGGGTTGCGGCTGCGGGCCACGGCGCCTGTGTTGCGGCTGACCGTGGCGGGGGTGGTGCTGTGGCTGGCGCTGACGCTGGGTTGGGTCGTGTGGCAGGGCGCGCTGCCCGGCGCGCTGGCCGGGCTGTTGCCGGGGGTGGCCACGGCTGCGCCGATGGGGGCGGCGCTGCTGTTGTTTCTGGGCGGTGTGACGGTGCTGCTATTGTCGGCCTATGGTGTGGCGGGGCTGTTGGCGGCCCGGCGGGCGCGGCGCGGGGCTGCAGGCTGACGGGGTCGTCAGTTCGCCGTGCAGCCCTTGATATCGACCGCGCGGTCGGCCCCCAGCACGGTCATCCGGAGCCCCGAACGATCCAGCGCGAACGCCTG
Source organism: Seohaeicola sp. 4SK31 (assembly GCF_028802875.1). Taxonomy (NCBI): domain Bacteria; kingdom Pseudomonadati; phylum Pseudomonadota; class Alphaproteobacteria; order Rhodobacterales; family Roseobacteraceae; genus Seohaeicola; species Seohaeicola sp. 4SK31. The sequence goes on from NZ_JARAMP010000003.1 coordinate 75,148, forward strand.
ACCCGACACATGCACCAGTTCCGTGGTCGTGGTCAGGGTGCCACCCTGCCGGGTGCTGGCGGTTTCGGCCACCCAGACCAAGGGGTCTGCCGTTTCGATCAGCACCGTCTCGGTGCCACCTGCGCTGGGCATGTCGATCTTGACCGTCAGGGCGAGGCCGTCGCTGATCGTGCTGAGGGTGCAGTCCACATCCCCGACGCTGGCCTTTGCCGCGCTGACGGGTTGATCGGCCAGCGCCGCCTTGATCAGGGCCTGCTGCGGCGCGCTGCCATTGGCGGGCAGGTCCAGCGCGAAATCCAGATCGACCGGCACGCAGATCGTGCTGCAGATCCCGATCTGCATCCGTCCCGCGATCCGGGCGGGCTGCGCCCCGTTCTGCGCCACGATCTGGAGCGGCAGAACCAGTTGATCGGCATAGCCGACCGTCTGCATGCCGTTCTGGAAGAACACCTCGGGTGTGGGCCAGACCGGCGTGACCGAGGCGAGGTTGTGGGAGCCTTGCAGATCCAGCGCGGGTGGTATCCCCGCATCGCCCGGCGCGCGCCAGTAGGTTTTCCACCCCGGCGCCAGCGTCAGATGCAGCGCGGCCATATGGCTGCCATTTGCGGCGGTCCAGCCGGGCAGGACGCGGGCCTGCACCATCTCGGCGGGATTGTCGGTCTGCGCCTGCGCCGCCGTGGCCAACAGGCCGGCGGTCAGGGACATGCCCCAGGCGAGGCAGAGCGGCAGAGCAAGGGATGGGATGATGCGTGTCATGCAGCGGTGATGCGCGAAATGCTGCTCAAGGACAACTCACATTCGGGCGATTGCCGCGTGTTGAGACGTGCGGCATTTGTCCGGGCCATGCCGGCCCGCGATGCCCGCTTGTGTGAGGCGTGTGGCAGGTGCAGTCTGGCAACTGGCAGGATCGGGCATATATCAAGATCATGAGTGACACGGATCCATCATCGACAGGGCGTCCCTTGGGTCAGGCGGATCGTCTGGATCTGACGGGCAAGCTGCTGATCGCCATGCCCGCCATGGGGGATGTGCGATTCGCGCGCGCCGTGGTCCTGATCTGCGCCCATTCCGAGGATGGCGCGATGGGGTTGATCATCAACAAGCCGGTGGCCGACCTGAGCCTGCGGGGATTGCTGGATCAGGTGGGCATCACCATGTCCCCCGGCCTGCATGACCGGCCCGTGCATTTCGGGGGACCGGTGGAACATGCGCGCGGCTTCGTGCTGCATTCCGGGGATTACCGGTCGCGGATCACAACGCTGCCCGTGGCGGAGATGTTCGGGATGACGGCCACCGTGGATGTGCTGGAGGATATGGGCGCAGGGCATGGCCCGGACCGGGCCATCGTGGCGCTGGGCTATGCCGGATGGGGGCCGGGGCAGCTGGAGGGCGAGTTGGCGCAGAATGGCTGGCTGACGGTGGATGCGACGCCCGACCTGGTGTTTGGCACGCCCGATGCGGGGAAATGGGAGGCTGCGCTTCGGCGGTTGGGGGTGGATGCGCTGGCGCTGTCCTCGGCGGCGGGGCGGGCCTAGCTTTCGAGACCTGTGCCCGTGATGGGCGCCGGACGCTCCGCGGGGGATATTTTCGGCAAGAAGAAGCGGCAGGTGCGGTGCCTGGCACGCGCGTCAGGGGCGCGGGGCGGCGGCGCGGCGCAGGCGGTCGTTGATGGCGCGGCCAAGGCCCGTCTCGGGGATCGGGGCGATGGCGATGGTGGTTGCATCGCCCGCGTCCAGCCTGTGCAGATGCGGGAAGAGGTTGGCGGCGGCCTCGGTCAGGGATCCTGTGGGCGAGAGGTTGAGCGTGCAGGGCATGGGGCCGAAGCCAAGCAGCACCTCGCCGGGGGCGGCGCTGGTGGCGTGCAGGCGGATGCGGGCGTTCGGGGCGTAGTGGGATTCCATCTGACCCGGCGCCGTCAGTTTGCCGGGGGTGGTGTCCTGTCGCAGCGGATGGCCGAGAAGGGCTTCGATCTGTTCTTGGGCGAGGCCGCCATGGCGCAGAAGGGTGGGTTCGTCGGTCAGGCCGATGATGGTTGATTCGAGGCCGACAGGGCAGGGGCCGCCGTCCAGCACCGCTTCGATCCGGCCATCGAGGCCCGCGATGACATGGGCCGCTGTCGTGGGGCTGATCCGGCCCGAGGGGTTGGCGGAGGGGGCGGCGACGGGGCCGTTGAAGGCCGTCAGGAGTTGGCGCGCCAGTGGATGCGCGGGGACGCGGATGGCAAGGCTGGGCAGGTCGGCGGTGACCAGATCGGACAGGCCCGCATCGGCGCGGAGCGGCAAGACCAAGGTGAGCGGACCCGGCCAGAAGGCGCGGGCGAGGACCTCGGCCTGATGGGACCAATGGACATAGGTTTGCGCCAGTTCAAGGCTGGCGACATGCACGATCAAGGGGTTGAAGCGGGGCCTTCCCTTGGCCTCGAATATCCGGGCCACGGCGAGGCTGTTGCGGGCATCGGCGCCAAGGCCGTAGACCGTTTCGGTCGGGAAGGCGACCAGCGCGCCTGCCGCGAGATGCTGCGCCGCGCGGGCGATCCCGGCGGCGTCGGGCGGAAGCAGTTCGGTCTTTGTCATGCGGTCCGGTCCAATGACGCCGCGTTTCGGTTGAAGGCTGTGGCGCTTCGGTTCACGTTACGGCAATACCATTGCATACAAGCGCCGTGCGTCTTTGCCAAGGTCGCGGCAGACGTGCGCGCCGGAGGAGAAGACCCATGACCTACCGTGCCCCCGTCGCGGATTTCCGTTTCATCTTCGACCATGTCGCCGATCTGGGCCGCGTCATCGCCACGGATCGTTTCGCCGATGCCACGCCGGATGTGACCGATGCGATCCTGACCGAGGCGGGCAAGCTGTGCGAGGACAAGCTGGCCCCGTTGCAGCGGGCGGGCGATCTGCATCCGGCGCGGCTGGAGAATGGCAAGGTCCGCACCACGCCCGGTTTTGCCGAGGCCTATGCTGCGATTGCCGAGGGCGGCTGGGTCTCCATCGCGGCGAGCCCGGATTTCGGTGGGATGGGGCTGCCGATGGCGGTGACCACGGCGGTGAACGAGATGATGAGCGGGGCCTGTCTGTCGTTGCAGTTGAACCCCTTGATGACGCAGGGCCAGATCGAGGCGCTGGAGCATCACGCGAGCGAGGCCATCAAGCAGGTCTATCTGCCCAAGCTGGTGACGGGCGAATGGTGCGGGACCATGAACCTGACCGAGCCGCAGGCAGGCAGCGATGTGGGCGCGCTGACCACGAAGGCGGTGCCGAACGGGGACGGGACCTATGCGATCACCGGGCAGAAGATCTATATCAGTTGGGGTGACAATGATTTCAGCGCCAATGTCTGTCATCTGGTGCTGGCGCGGTTGCCGGATGGCAAGCCGGGGACCAAGGGGATCAGCCTGTTTCTGGTGCCCAAGCTGATCCCGGATGCCAAGGGCAATCCGGGTGTGGCCAACAGCCTGAAGGTGGTGAGCCTTGAGCACAAGATGGGTCTGCATGGCAGCCCGACCTGCGTGATGCAGTATGAGGGGGCGACCGGCTGGTTGATCGGCGCGGAACATGACGGCATGGCTGCGATGTTCACCATGATGAACAACGCCCGCCTTGGGGTGGGGGCGCAGGGGATTGGCGTGGCTGAGGCGGCGACGCAACACGCGCTGGCCTATGCCGCGGATCGGCGGCAGGGGCGCACGCCTGTGGGCGAGGGGCGCGGGCCTATCCTGGATCATGCGGATGTGCGGCGGATGCTGCTGACGATGAAGGCCGAGACATTCGCGGCGCGGTCGATCGCGATGGCCTGTGCGGTGGCGATCGACATGACCACCGCGACGGGCGAGGCGGAGTGCAGGGCGCGGGCGGCGTTGTTGACGCCGATCGCCAAGGCCTTTGGCACCGATACCGGCATCAGCGTGGCCGAGATGGGCGTGCAGGTGCATGGCGGCATGGGCTTTGTCGAGGAAACCGGGGCGGCGCAGTTCAGCCGCGATGTGCGTGTGACGGCGATCTATGAAGGCACGAACGGGATCCAGTCGATGGATCTTGTGGGGCGCAAGATGATGGATGGGGGCGAGGCGGCGTTTCGCCTTCTGGACGAGATCGAGGCCCATGCCGAGACGGCGCGCGCGCGCCATCCGGGCATGGCCGAGAAGGTCTGGCAGGCCGGCGAATCGCTGCGCGAGGCGGTGGAATGGCTGGTGGCGCAGTCTGACATGACCACGCGCTTTGCCGGCTCGGTGCCGTTTCTGCGGGCCTTCGCACGGGTGCTGGGGGCGCACTACCACCTGAAGGCGGCTTTGGCTGAGGGCGATGAGGGGCCGCGCGTCAAGCTGGCGCGGTTCTATATCAACCGGCTTTTGCCGGAGCATGCCGGGCTTTTGGCGCAGGCGATGGCCGGGGCCGGGGATCTTTATGCCATGACTGATGCCGAGTTGTGCGCGTGATGGACGGCGCGGGCGCTGGTATCCGGTATCCTTGGGAGACAGCACCCGACCCCGGTCAGGCGTTGCAGGTGGCGGAGGGCGTGCTGTGGATCAGGCTGCCCCTGCCGATGGCGCTGGATCACGTCAATATCTATGCGCTGGACGAGGGTGATCACTGGACCATCGTCGATACGGGTGTGCATTCGCGCAAGGCCGTGGCGATCTGGCAGGATCTGCTGGCGGGGGTCTTGCAGGGCAGGCCCGTGGGGCGGGTGATCCTGACGCATCATCACCCTGATCATGTGGGGATGGCGGGCTGGCTGATGCAGGAACAGGGGGCGGAACTTTGGACCACGCGCACCGCCTGGCTGATGGCCAGGATGCTGATTCTGGATTGCGAGGAGCGGCCGAGCGAGCAGGCGCGCGCTTTCTGGCGGCGGGCGGGGATGGATGCCGCGATCTATGAGAAACGCTGCAACGAGCGGCCCTTCAACTTTGCCGATATCGCACATCCCCTGCCTGTCGGCTATGTCCGCGTGCAGCAGGGCGATGTGATCCGTGGGGCGGGGCGTGACTGGGATGTGCATATGGGCGCGGGCCATGCGCCGGAGCATCTGACGCTGTGGAGCCGGGATTGCCAACTGGTGATCTCGGGCGATCAGATCCTGCCGTCAATCAGCCCGAATATCGGCGTCTACGCGACGGAGCCAGAGGCGGACCCCTTGGCCGACTGGCTGGAGGCGTGCGAGCGTTTGGGGCGGTTGGCGCGCGAGGATCATCTGGTCTTGGGCGGGCACAAGCTGCCCTTCACGGGTTTGCCGTTCCGGATGCGGCAGCTGGTCGACAATCACCACGGGGGCTTGCGGCGCCTGCTGGCGCATCTGGAGGGGCCGCGCGTGGCCTCGGACTGTTTCGCGCCCCTGTTCAAGCGGCGGATCGACGAGGGGACCTATGGTCTGGCGCTGGTGGAAACCGTTGCGCATCTGAACCATCTGCATAAACTTGGTCAGGTGACGCGGGAGATGGGCGCGGACGGGGCCTGGCTTTGGCAGGTCGCGCGCTGACATCCGGCAGGGACAGGGGCAGGGCGATGGAGACCAAGATCAGCACCGTGGCCGAGGCGCATGAGCGCGACCCGCTGACCCCGCGCCGCTGCGATGTGCATGCCGACAGCGACGAGGCGACCGTGAAGCAGGTGGCCGCCGATCTGGATTCCGTGAATATCGAGGACAAGAGCGAGGCGGAATGGGCCTATGAGCGGCTGGTGATCTATATTCAGGAGTTCGAGGCGGAGCTGGACGAGGAACATGAGGTCGCCATGGGATTCGCGGGCAGCGAGGCCGGGGTGTTGCAGATCGAGGGGATGGGGTTTTTCGATCCCGACATCCTGACCTTTCACGGCACGGATGAGGACGGGGTGCCGACGCAGTTGATCCAGCATGTCAGCCAGTTGAGCGTGATCCTGCGCGCCATGCCCAAGGCGGCCGAGGAAGAGCCGCCCAAGCGGATCGGCTTTCTGCTGGCGCGGCGGCTGGAGAAGGGATGAGGCGGGGCAGGGCATCGCGAAAAACCGCGCGCTGCGCCGTTTTGACAGGATGACAGGGCCGGGGAATTGCGGTATTCCGACGCCCGACGCCACCGGACGGTGGCACGGCGCGAACAGTTTGAAGGACGATCCCAATGGCAGAGCACAAGCACGGCGAGATGAACACCGAGGTTCAGGAAAAGACCTTTGAGGGATTCGTCCGCTTCACCGTCTGGTCCGTGGTGGTGATCATCGGCATCCTGCTGTTCATGGCGCTGGTCAACAGCTGATCTGTCTGCTGTCCGGACCCCGACGCGATAGGTTCTTCATGACAATCCCACGTCTCGCATTGGCCCTTGCGGTCATGGTCGGGCTTTCCGCCTGTGCGCCGGTGCCCGAAACATCGCAGTCGATGACGGATTCCCAGCTGCGCGAGAAGGTCTATCGTCATGATGGTCCGCCCGCGCTGACCCTGTTCACCATGGTGAACAATTCCAACGGGTCCGGGGCGCATACCTCTTTGATGGTGAACGGGTCGCAGCGGGTGATCTTTGATCCTGCGGGGTCCTTTCGCCATCCGCGCATCGCGACCAAGAATGACGTGGTCTATGGTGTGACGCCGGTGATGGAGGATACCTACACCCGCTTTCACGCGCGTGAGACATTCCATGTGATCGTGCAGCATGTCGAGGTGTCGCCCGAGGTGGCCGAGGATGTGCTGCGCCGTGTGCTGGCACAGGGGCCGATTCCGCGGGCGCAATGCGCGCTGAGCACGTCTGAATTGCTGCGCGATGTGCCGGGCCTGAACGGGGCGATCCGGTCCACATGGTTCCCGAACCAGTTGGCGGCGCAGTTCGGCCAGTTGCCGGGGGCGACCACCCAGCGGCTTTATGAATATGACGATGCGGACCGCTTCAAGGCGCTGGAATCCTTTGATCCCGAGCGGGTGAAGGCGGCGCAAGCGGCGGCGGAGTAATCTGCCGCCACGCTTGGGGCGGGCGGGGGACGCTCCGCGGGGGATATTTTCGGCAAGAAGAAGCGGACGGCTTGGTCTATCCCATCAGGTAGAGCAGCAGATAGAGCATGCCTGCCCCGCCGAAAATCGCGGCGAGCACGTTCTTGGTGAAATATCCCACCGCCAGCGTGGTCAGCGCGGCCGTCAGGCGCGGCAGGTCCAGCACGCCGTCGGTGGCTGTGGGCCAGACGACCAGCGGTGCGACCAGACCGGGCAGCACGGCCACGGCGGTGTAGCGCAGGTGGCGCATCAGCCAGTCGGGCATGGGCCGGTTGCCGATCAGGCCCAGAAAGACGAAGCGCAGTCCGAAACTGCCCAGACCCAGCAGGATGATGACGGTCCAGAGCGTGCCCTTGGCGATGATGGGATCGGTCATGGCTGTGTCCTCCGGCTCATCCACAACTCAACCTGTGCGCCCACCATCATGCCGCCGATGCCTGCGATGATCAGGCCAAGGTTGAAGGGGACGAAGGCAAAGCCGAGGGCGAGCGCGACCGAGGCGAGGGCGGCGGCCTTGTGCGCCAGCGTCCGCAGCGCCGGCGCGATCATGGCGATGAAGGTGATGGGCACCGCGAAATCAAGGGCCAGACCAGCGGGCATGGAACTGCCGATCAGGGCGCCGGCCACGGTCATGGCATACCAGATCGGGATCACAGGGGTGACAGCGCCGAAGTAGAAGGCCATTTTCTGCGCGGGCGTCCAGTCGTGGTTGCGCTCGTAGGCGAGGATGGAGCAGGCATAGGACTGATCCACCATGACATAGGCGGCGAGTGCGCGCTGCCAGAGTGGCGTGGCCCCCAGATGCGGGGTGAGCGAGGCCGAATACATCGCCATCCGCAGGTTCACGGCCAGCGCCGAGGCGAGGACAATGATCGTGGGCGCGTTCTCCTGCATCAGTTGCAGCGCTGTGAATTGCGCGGCCCCGGCGATCACGACGACCGAAAAGGCCAGTGTTTCCCAGACGTTCAGCCCGGCTTCCGTGGCAACCACGCCGAACAGAAGGGCGAAGGGCGCGACCACAAGGATGAAGGGTGCGCCGTCGCGGACGCCCTTCCAATAGACGGATTTGGTGGTGGTGAGGGTCATCATCTGCCTTTAGAACGGGGCGTGGCCTACCCCTAAGCGGTGGCCGGGGGAGATTCAATTGCCGATCAAGCAGGTTGCAGGGGTCATTCTGGCAGGAGGGCAGGCGCGGCGCATGGGGGGCGGCGACAAATGCCTGTTGCCGCTGGCCGAGGGGCAGGTTGTTCTGGACGAGATTGTCGCGCGGCTGTCGGGGCAGGTGGCGTGTCTGGCGCTGAATGCCAATGGCGATCCGGCGCGGTTTGGCGCGTGGAATCTGCCGGTTCTGTCGGATGAGATGGCGGATGCGGGGCCGCTGGCAGGTGTGCTGGCGGCGATGGGCTGGGCGCAGGGGCAGGGCTGTGACGCGGTCGTCACCGTGGCGGGGGACACGCCGTTTTTTCCGGGTGATCTGGTGGCGCGACTGGCGGCAGGCGGCGGGGCGGTGGCTTTCGCTGCGACCGACCGGGTGCATCCTGTCTTTGCGCTGTGGGACGTGGCGCTGGCCCCGGCGCTGCGCGCGGCGCTGGCGGATGGCACGCGGCGGGTGATGGCGTTCGCGACGGCGCAGGGCGCGGTGGAGGTTGTCTTTCCGGTGACGGGGGCTGTTGATCCGTTTTTCAACATCAACACCCCGGACGATCTGGCGCGGGCGCGGGATCTTGTCGCCAAGGGAGTGCAGGCATGAAGGTTTACGGTGTCATCGGCTGGAAGAATTCGGGCAAGACCGGGCTGATGGAGCGGTTGATCGCCGAGATCCGGGCACGCGGGTTGAGCGTGTCCAGCATCAAGCATGCGCATCATGCCTTTGATATCGACCAGCCCGGCAAGGACAGTTTCCGGCACAGGCAGGCGGGGGCGGGCGAGGTGCTTTTGGCCTCAGCCCGGCGCTGGGTTCTGATGCATGAGAACGAGAACGAGGAGGAGCCGCCCTTGGCCGCGTTGCTGGCGCGGCTGTCGCCGGTCGATCTGGTGCTGGTGGAGGGTTACAAGCGCGACGCTCACCCCAAGATCGAGGCGCATCGCGCGGCGACCGGGCAGCCGCTGATCGCGCCGGATGACCCCACCGTGCGCGCGGTCGCCAGTGAGACGGTGCAGGGCTTGGCCGCGATGGGCTGGCATGGTGCGGCTTTTGATCTGAACGACGCGGCCGGGATTGCGGATTTCATTCTGTCGGATCTGGGCTTCCGGGCGACCTAGTCGAAGATCCCCGCGACGCGGCCCAGCAGCATGAAGGCCCGCGCCGTGCGGGTGTTCGACAGGTCCGAGATTTCGGCATCCGTGGCGTCTTTCTCGAATTCCGCGAACATCTTGTCGAAGCGGCGCAGGAAGTGATGCGCGGCATCGCGGAAGATCGGGTCCTGCTTCATGCGTCCGGCGGTGAGGGCCAGAGAGGAGCGGTCGCGGATGCCGCCCAGCGCCGCGATGGCGCGGCCACGTTCGCCACCGGCAAAACGGCGCCAGATTTCGGGGCGGGCCATGTCGGGGCGCAGGTCGTCCATGTAGATGCCGTCCTGTGACAGCAGGGTCAGCACGTCCTGACTGGCCTGCACCAGTTGCGCCGCCTGCCGGTCGCGCAGGGCCTTGCGCAGGGCGGCGAAACCTTCCTCATCCTCGGCGGTTTCGGGGAAATTCATGGCGCGGATGAAATCCTCGCGCGAGAGGGGCGGCCCCATGTCCTCGGCGGGGGTGCCAAGCGGCAGATTGGCCTGATCCTCGGCCCCGTTTTGCGCGGCGGTTTCTGGTTTCGGCCGCAGCGGCGCGGTCTGGGGGCGGCTGGACGTGAACTTGGCCAGTGCCGTTTCGGTCTTGCGCGTGGCGGCGGCGATCTCGTCCAGTTTGCGGGCGACAGATGGTTCGGCCGACAGCGCGCGGCCCTGGGATTGTGCCACATAGGCCTGCCGGATCGCGTCGATGGCGGCCTGCAAACGCTGGCTTTCCTCGCGCATCACGCGGCTGGCGCGGGCGGCGGTGGCGCCGACCCAGATCATCGCCACCGGCATGAACATCGCCAGCATCGTCATCATGAAGCGCAGCGCCCCGCCCTCATCCGGGACCTGGGAGGCGGGGACCAGAAGGAAGAACAACCCGCAGCCCAGAAGCCAGAGCAGCGACAGCGCAATCGCGATCACCTCGATCGAGGTGATCTGTGCGGCGCGCGTGCGATCATAGATCCCAAGCGGTGTGGATTTCCCGTCATTTCTTCCGACCATGGGCCAGATATTCCCTGCAAATAGGGGTCAAATATAGGCGATCTTGACGATTTCGTAAGATTTCTCGCCGCCGGGGGTGCGAACCTCGACGGAATCACCTTCGTCCTTGCCGATCAGGGCGCGCGCAATGGGCGACTTGATGTTGAGCAGGCCCTTTTCGATGCTGGCCTCGTGTTCGCCCACGATCTGCCAGGTCTTTTCCTCGTCGGTATCCTCGTCCACCAGCGTGACGGTGGCCCCGAACTTGATCGCACCGGAGAGGGCCTTGGGATCGATCACCTCGGCCAGCGAGATGATGCCCTCAAGCTCCTTGATGCGGCCTTCGATGAAGGACTGCTTTTCGCGGGCGGAGTGGTATTCCGCATTCTCGGACAGGTCGCCATGTTCCCGCGCCTCGGCAATCGCCTTGATGATCGCGGGCCGTTCGACGGATTTCAACTGCTTCAACTCGGCCTCGAGCGCGGCATGTCCCGCGCGGGTCATAGGTATCTTTTCCATCCAACGGGTTCCGTGTACTTGATCTGCGGGAAATGACCCGGTTTGCTTTCGGGTTTTGGTGCGCTACACCCTGCCCCAGGGCGCATTGCCTTTGCAATAGTCGAAGCCGGATACCGGCGCAACCGCGCCCGACTGCGCTGGAAACGCCGATTTGAGCGGTTTAACGTCGTGTCGTGATTGACGCGCAATGCTGCGGCGCGGTAACCATCGGCGCAATTTTCTTGCGCGCACTGTCAAAAGGGGCCAGCCATGTCGGATATCACACGCGAAACCATGGAATATGACGTCGTCATCGTGGGGGCAGGTCCCGCGGGTCTGTCTGCCGCAATCCGGCTGAAGCAACTGGATGCCGATCTGAACGTCGTCGTTCTGGAAAAGGGTTCGGAAGTGGGCGCCCATATCCTGTCCGGCGCGGTTCTGGACCCGGTGGGTCTGGATGCGCTGATCCCCGACTGGAAAGAGAAGGGCGCGCCGCTGAACGTGCCGGTCACGCATGACAACTTCTACATGCTGGGCGAGGCGGGCGAGGTCCGCATCCCGAACTGGCCGATGCCGCCCCTGATGAACAACCACGGCAATTACATCGTGTCGATGGGCAATGTCTGCCGCTGGATGGCGGAACAGGCCGAAGCGCTTGGGGTCGAGATCTTCCCCGGCATGTCCTGCTCGGCCATGGTTTATGGCGACAACGGCGAGGTCAAGGGCGTGGTCGCGGGCGAGTTCGGGCGCAATCCCGATGGCACGCAGGGTGACGCCTATGAGCCGGGGATGGAGCTGCACGGCAAGTATGTCTTCCTCTGCGAGGGGGTGCGCGGGTCGCTGTCCAAGGAGGTGATCGCGAAATACGATCTGTCCAAGGGCAAGGAACCGCAGAAATACGGGCTTGGGATGAAAGAGATCTGGGAGGTCGACCCCGCCAAGCATCGCGAGGGAACGGTGACCCATACGATGGGCTGGCCGCTGGGCAGCAATGCCGGCGGCGGGTCCTTCATCTATCATCTTGAGAACAATCAGGTCTATGTCGGCTTCGTGGTTCACCTGAATTACAAGAACCCGCATCTTTTCCCCTATATGGAATTCCAGCGTTTCAAGCATCACCCGATGGTGGCCGAGCTTCTGAACGGAGGCAAGCGGGTGGCCTATGGCGCGCGGGCGATCACCGAGGGTGGCTATCAGTCCATGCCCAAGATGGTGGCACCCGGTGTGGCGCTGCTGGGCTGTTCGGTGGGCATGGTCAACGTGCCGCGCATCAAGGGCAACCACAATGCGATGCTGTCGGGCAAGGCTGCGGCCGAGGCGGCCTTTGAGGCGATCAAGGCGGGCCGGGCCAGCGACGAACTGACGGATTACGAAACGGAAGTGCGTGACGGGGCCATTGGCCGCGATCTCAAGAAGGTGCGCAACGTCAAGCCGCTCTGGTCGAAATACGGCCTGACGGCCAGCCTTGCGCTGGGCGGGTTCGACATGTGGACCAATACGCTGGGCTTTTCGCTGCTGGGGACGATGGGGCATGACAAGACCGATGCGGCCGCCACGGAACCGGCGGACAAGCACAAGCCGATCGACTATCCCAAGCCTGACGGGAAGCTGTCCTTCGACCGTCTGACCAATGTCAGCTTCTCGATGACCAACCACGAGGAGCATCAGCCCTGCCATCTGCAACTGCGGGACCCGTCGATCCCGATCGCGGTGAACCTGCCGAAATACGCCGAACCCGCGCAGCGCTATTGCCCGGCCGGTGTTTATGAGGTGGTGGCCGAAGAGGGCAAGGACCCGCGCTTTGTCATCAACTTCCAGAACTGCGTCCATTGCAAGACCTGCGACATCAAGGACCCCAGCCAGAATATCAACTGGGTGACGCCGCAGGGGGGTGACGGGCCGAACTATCCGAACATGTAAGCGGAAGGATCGGGCAGACCTGCCCCGTATTGCGGCGGAAAGGTGATCAGAGAGGCGGCGAATTGCCGCCTCTCATTGCGTTTGGCCGCAGAAACGCTAGGCTTTATCCTTGAGGAGAGGGTTTGCCCTGTGCAGACCCCGAAAACAGGCTTGGATCAACCGGGAGGCGTGGCAGTGTCGGGCAGAAAATGGGCGGGACGGTCGCTGGTCGTGGCGATATGCGCGGCGCTTGTCGGCGGGTCCGCCATGGGCGGCAGTGCCCGGGCCGAGCCGAATACCGGGGCCTATCTGGCGGCGCGGCAGGCCGTGCTGTTGGGAGATTACACGGCGGCGGCGGATTACTTCACGCAAGCCCTGACACGCGATCCCTCCAACGCGATGTTGATGGAGAACGCGGTGCTGTCCTTCCTGTCGCTGGGCGATCTGGACCGGGCCTTGCCCATCGCGCGCAAGATGGAGGCGGACGGGCTGCAAAGCCAGGTCGCGAGCATGGTGCTGGCCGCGGCCGAGGCGCGCAACGGAGAATTCGACGCGCTTCTGAGCCGCATGTCCGAGGAACGCGGCACCGGGCCGCTGGTCGACGGGCTGACGATCGCATGGGCCCAGATGGGCAAGGGCGATGTGAGCGCGGCGCTGGCCACGTTCGACAAGCTGGCCGCCGAAGACGGGCTTGGCCCCTTTGCCAGCTATCACAAGGCACTGGCGCTGGCGATGGTGGGGGATTTCGAGGGGGCCGAGGCGATCTTTGCCGCCGAGTCGGGAGGGCCGCTGCAACTGACCCGTCGCGCCGCCATCGCGCGGGTGCAGATCCTTAGCCAGTTGGACCGCGATCCCGAGGCGGTCGAGATGCTGGACCAGATGTTCGGCCCGGATCTTGATCCTGCGTTGACCGCGATGCGGGCGGCGCTGGTCGAGGATTCGGTGCTGCCGTTCAACCTGATCACCAACCCGACCGACGGTATCGCCGAGGTGTTCCACACCGTGGCCTCTTTCCTGCGCCGTGAGGCGGGGGATGAATACACGCTGCTCTTCTCGCGCGTGGCATCCTATCTGAGGCCGGATCATACGGACGCCATCCTGCAAAGCGCCTCGTTGCTGGAATCGATGGAGAAGTTCGATCTTGCGGTGGCGACCTACAAGCAGGTGCCCGCAAACGATCCCTCGTTCCATGCGGCGGAACTGGGCCGGGCCGAGGCGCTGCGCAAACTGGACCGGCTGGATGCGGCGTCCGAGGTGCTGGAGCAGTTGACCCGCAGCCATGGCGATCTGCCCATCGTGCATGTCACGCTGGGTGATCTGATGCGCCAGATGGAGCGTTTCGGGGATGCGGTCACCGCTTATGATACTGCGGTGGCGCTGTATCCGTCCGAGGATGGGGGGCATTGGTTCATCTACTATGCCCGCGCCATTGCCCATGAGCGGCAGGACAACTGGGAAAAGGCCGAGGCGGATTTCCGCAAGGCGCTGGAACTGAATCCGGATCAGCCGCAGGTGTTGAACTATCTGGGCTATTCGCTGGTGGAAAAGCAGATCAAGCTGGACGAGGCGCTTGACATGATCGAGCGCGCGGTCGCGGCGCGCCCTGACAGCGGCTATATCGTGGACAGTCTGGGATGGGTGCTATACCGCCTTGGCCGCTATGAAGAGGCGGTGGTCCATATGGAGCGCGCGGCAGAGTTGATGCCCGTCGATCCGATCGTGAACGACCATCTGGGGGATGTCCTCTGGGCCGTGGGGCGCTATCGCGAGGCCGAATTCCAGTGGACCCGTGCCCTGTCCTTTGATCCCGAGGAAAAGGACGCCGTGCGAATCCGCCGCAAGCTTGAGGTCGGGCTGGATGTGGTGCTGGCGGAAGAGGGTGCGCAGCCCCTGGCCCGCGTGGCGAATGGCAACTGACACGGGCGGCGCAGTGCGCGGCCATGTGGAGCTGGCCCCGGCCAAGATCAACCTGACGCTGCATGTCACGGGCCAGCGGGCCGATGGCTATCACCTGCTGGACAGTCTGGTGGTCTTTGCCGATGTCGGGGACAGGCTGACCCTGCGACGGGCGGATCGGCCCGCGCTGACGGTGACGGGGCCGATGGCGGCGGGCGTGCCGGTGGGACCTGAGAATCTGGTGCTGCGGGCGGCGGCGCGGATGGGCGTTGATCTGGAGATCGGGTTGGAGAAGCATCTGCCCTCGGCCGCCGGGATCGGGGGCGGGTCCTCGGATGCCGCTGCCGTGCTGCGGGGGGCTGTGGCCTTGGTGCCGGGGCTCCACCTGCCGGCGGATCAGGGCCTGTCACTGGGGGCGGATGTGCCGGTCTGCCTGATGGCGCGGGCTGCGCGGATGCGGGGCATCGGTGAGGATGTGGTGCCGGTGGAGGGTTTGCCGCCGCTGTATGCCGTGCTGGTCAATCCGGGGGTCAGCGTCTCGACCGCCGTGATCTTCCGCAGTCTGGCGCGCAAGGACAATGCGGCCATGCCGGATGTGTTGCCGCGCTGGGCCGATGCGGGGGATCTGGCGGCTTGGCTGGCGGGACAGCGCAACGACATGCAGGACGCGGCTGTCGCGGCGGCGCCGGTCGTCGGTGAGGTGATCGCGGCGATTGGCGCAACAGCGGGGTGTTTGCTGGCGCGGATGTCGGGGTCCGGGGCGACCTGTTTCGGGCTTTATGCGGATGCGGATGCGGCGGCGCGGGCGGCGGATGCCTTGACGCGGCCCGGTTGGTGGGTGCGGGCCGCGCGCCTGTCCTGAGGGGTTGCGCCCGGCGGCGCCGGCGGAGCCTCCGGCGGGAGTATTTCCGGCAAGATGAAGCGGCAGGGGCAGCGCTTAGCGTAAGCGGGCCACGACGTAGTCGGCCAGATCCACAAGCATTTGCCGCAGGGGGTGATCGGGAAGGGTCTGCATCGCATCCTTGGCGCGGTCGGCCCAGCGGATTGCATCGGCGCGGGTGGCGTCGAGCGTGGCGTGGCTCTGCATCAGGGCGATGGCATGGTCCAGATCGCCGTCGCGCTGGTCGCCCTTTTCGATGGTGCGCGACCAGAAGGCGCGCTCTTCCGGGGTGGCCCGGGCCACGGCCTTGATGACGGGCAGGGTCAGCTTGCGTTCGCGGAAATCGTCGCCCACGTTCTTGCCGGTTTCCTTGCTGTCGCCTTGGTAATCCAGAAGGTCGTCGACGATCTGGAAGGCGATCCCCAGCGCGTCGCCATAGTCGAACAGTGCCTGCACCTGCGCGGGGCTGGCACCCGCCAGAACGCCGCCGGATTCGGTAGCGGCGGAGAAGAGGGCGGCGGTCTTGCCGCGCACGACTTGCAGATAGATGCCCTCATCCGTGCGCAGGTCCTGCGCGGCGGTGAGTTGGAGCACCTCGCCCTCGGCAATCGTTGCGGCGGCGTTGGACAGGATTTCCAGCACGCGCAGGTTGCCCGGCTCCACCATCAACTGAAAGGCGCGGGCGAAGAGGTAATCCCCCACCAGCACCGAGGATTTGTTGTCCCACAGAAGGTTTGCCGTGGGCCGTCCACGGCGCTGCGCGCTTTCATCCACCACGTCGTCATGCAGCAAGGTTGCGGTGTGGATGAATTCGACCGTCGCGGCCAGATGCACATGATAGGGGCCGTCGTAGCCGCAGAGTTCGGCCGCGGCCAGCGTCAGCATCGGGCGCAGGCGTTTGCCGCCCGCCCCCACCAGATGCGCGGTCACCTGCGGGATGCGGGGCGCGTGTTCCGAGGCCATGCGGTCCGCGATCAGGGCGTTCACCGCCTCCATCCCCTCGGCCAGATGCTGGGCCAGCAATTCATGCGGTTTGGTGGAAGCGCGGTCGAGGCTCATGTTTTCCCTGCTGCACGGGTCGACAAATCGCGCACCATGCCCTTATCTGCCCTGTATGAAACAACTGATGCGCACCAATAATCCGGTCTCGATGGCGATGGCCACATCCTTGCTTCAGGGCGAGGGTATAGACTGCTTTGAAATCGACGTAAACATGAGCGTCCTTGAAGGCAGCATCGGCATTTTGCCGCGCCGCCTGATGGTGCGGGACGAGGATTACGATGCCGCGCTGCGGGTCATCACCGACAATGGCATGGGACCCGATGGATGAGGCCACGCTGAGCCGCGACGCCTTTCTGGGCGGGCGGTTGCAGATCTGGCAACCCCGGCGCGGCTATCGCGCGGGGGTCGATCCGGTGCTGCTGGCGGCATCCGTTCCGGCGCGGACCGGGCAATCGGTGCTGGAGTTGGGCTGCGGTGTGGGCGTCGCGTCGCTGTGTCTGGCGGCGCGGGTGCCGGGGCTGGCGCTGACGGGGGTGGAGATCCAGCCCGACTATGCCGATCTGGCGCGGCGCAATGCCTGTGACATGGCGGCCCCGTTCGAGGTCGTGACGGCTGACCTGACCGCCCTGCCTGCCGATCTGCGCCAGCGGCGGTTCGATCATGTGATCGCCAATCCGCCTTATTTCCTGCGGGATCAGAGCACGCCTGCCACCGATACCGGGCGCGAGACGGCGTTGGGTGAGCGTGTATCACTGGCCGGCTGGGTCGAGGTGGCCGCGCGCCGGGTGGTCGATGGCGGCTATGTGACCTTTATCCAGCGGGCCGAACGCCTGCCCGAATTGATGGCGCTGATGACCGCGCGGCTGGGATCGGTGGAGGTGCTGCCGCTGACGCCGCGCCGGGGCAGGCCCGCGCAACTGGTGCTCATCCGGGGGCGCAAGGGGGGGCGCGCGGCTTTTCGCCTGTGCGACTCGGTGCTGATGCATGAAGGTGCGGCGCATGACGGGGATCGCGACAGCTATACCCCGCTGGTCGGATCGGTGCTGCGCGACGGGGCGGGGCTGCCTTTCTGACGGGCGCAACCATGAATTGTTTCAATTCTGTTGGAAATTCTTTGCCTGATGCTGCGGGTGCAGCGTGACTTGCTGCTGATTCTGTGATGCACTTGTCATGTGATGTTCACATATGAGAGGAGAATGCCAATGAGCTTGAGTTCGCATGTCGAGGAACTGAAGAAGAAACACCGCACGCTCTCGGACAAGGTTGAGGAAGCGCAACGCGCGCCGGGCGTCAGCACTGCTGAAATCGCCACCCTCAAGAAGCAGAAATTGCGCCTGAAAGAAGAAATCGAGCGCCTGAGCGCTAACGCCTGAATACCCCAACACGCGTAGAACAAGCCCTCGACCCTGTCGGGGCAAGGTCAGCCATGGATTTGGCTGACCTTTTATCATGGTGGCGACGGGATCAGGCCGCCATGAAATCGGTGACGGCCTGCACCTCTCCTTGCGTGATCTCGTGCCCGCCGGAATGCCATTCCAGCGTCACATCCGCGCCCTGCGCCGTCAGGTAATCCGCCAGTGCCTGCGTCAGCGGTGCCGGGCAGATCGGATCGCGTTGCCCGGCGGTGATCAGGACCCGGCGTCCCGCGAGGCCCGGTTGTGGCGCGGGTGTCCAGGGGATCAGCGGGTGCATCAGCACCATGCGGTCCACCAGATCGGGATGGTCCAGCGCCACCGCCATCAGGATATTGGCCCCGTTGGAATAGCCGAGGCCCGCGACCTGACCCGCTGCGGTGCGGGTCTTGTGATCCAGAATGAACCGCGCCATCCGGTCGCGCCGCTTGGCCAGATCGTCCATGTCGTAGACGCCCTCTCCGGTGCGGCGGAAATAGCGGTTCATGCCGCCTTCAAGCACATCGCCGCGCGGCGAGACGACATGCGCGCCGGGGATCAGCCGCTCGGCAAAGCCGTGGAACTGATGTTCTGTCCCGCCGGTGCCGTGAAAAGTCAACAGCAGGGGCGCGCCTGCGCGCCCCCGCGTCTCGGCATAGGTATAGGAGGTGTCAGTCACGGATCGGCTCCAGATAGCGCTGCTCCAGAACATCGCGAAGATGCGCGTGCTGCTTGGGCAGTTTCAGGGCTTGCCCCAGATGGGCGCTATCCTCGTCGCGGTCGAAGCCGGGTTCGTTGGTCGCCACTTCGAACAGGACGCCGCCGGGGGTGCGGAAGTAGATCGCCCAGAAGTAATCGCGGTCGATCACGGGCGTCACCTGCCAGCCGGTATCCAGAAGCGCCTTGCGCACCTCTAGCTGCGCGGCGCGGTCGGTGACCGAGAAGGCCAGATGGTGCACGGAGCCTGCACCCTGCTGCGCCGGGGCGGCGCCGGGCAGGGTTTCGATATCCACGACATCCGCGCCATTGCCGCCAGAAATGCGGAAGCGGGTGATGTCGCCTTGGGTGTCGGTCTGTTCATAACCCATGAAGCGCAGCAGTTCGGCGCTGGCCCCGGCGTCGCGCAGGCGCATGTCGGCGGAGTGGAAGCCGCGGATCGCGTGATCGGCGCTGATGCCCTGACCTTCCCACGGCGCGCGGTCGTCATCCACCTCGACCAGTGCGAAACCATCGCCATCGGGGCCGTCAAAGCGCAGGCGGTTTTCGCCGAAGCGCGTCTCCGGCTTGATATTCTTCACGTCGAAGGTCGCCAGACGATCTGCCCAGAAGGGCAGCGACCCTTTGGGCACGGCGAAGGTGGTCACGCTGACCTCGCCCGCGCCGGGGCGGCCACGGCGGGCGCCCGGAAAGGGGAAATAGGTCATGACCGAACCCGGTGTGCCCATCTCGTCGCCGTAATAGAGGTGATAGACTTCTGGCGCGTCGAAATTGACCGTTTTCTTGACGCGGCGCAGGCCGAGGGTCTTGGTGAAAAAATCGTTGTTGGATTGTGCCCCGCTGGCCAGCGAGGTCACGTGGTGCAGTCCGTTGATCTGGGTGAGCATGTCGGTTCTCCTTTGCAGCAGAATATGCGCTGCACCGGCGCGCAGAAAACACGCATCCCGGCGCGTATTCTGTGCAGGATCGCACATGACGGGCCGGACGTGGACATGAAAAAGCCCCCTGCGTTGCGGCAGGGGGCTGTGGGTGCCTTGGGCCGGATCAGACGAAGAATTGCGCGCCGTTGGCGGAAATGGTCGAGCCATTGATGAAGCCCGAGTCGTCCGAGGCGAGGAAGACCACGCAGCGGGCGATCTCTTCCGGTTCGCCCAGACGACCGGCGGGGATTTGCGCGATGATGCTTTCGCGGACCTTTTCCGGCACCGCCATCACCATGTCGGTGGCGATATAGCCGGGGCAGATCGCGTTGGCTGTGATGCCGAAGCGCGCGCCTTCCTGTGCCAGTGACTTGACGATGCCCAGATCGCCCGCTTTGGACGCGGCATAGTTCACCTGTGCGAACTGGCCCTTCTGGCCGTTGATCGACGAGATGATGATGACGCGGCCGAACTTGCGTTCGCGCATGCCGGGCCAGATCGGATGGGTCATGTTGAACACGCCGGTGAGGTTGGTGTCGATCACCTCGTGCCACTGCTGCGGGGTCATCTTGTGAAAAGGGGCGTCGCGGGTGATGCCCGCGTTGTTGACCAGCACGTCGATGGGGCCGACTTCGGCCTCGACCTTGGCGATTCCGGCGGCGCATTCCTCGTAATTGCCGACGTTCCACTTGTAGGTCTTGATCCCCGTGTCCTTGGTGAATGCCGCGGCGGCCTCGTCATTGCCGGCATAGGTGGCCGCGACGGTGTAGCCCGCATCGCGCAAGGCGATGGAAATGGCCGCGCCGATCCCGCGTGATCCGCCTGTGACGAGTGCTGTTCTTGCCATGATATCCTCCAATTTGGCTGTGCTTCGGTAACTTGGTTACTTTGAAAGGTGTTGATACGCAAGAATGTTGCGCGAAGTTTTGCGGCTCCGGCGCGATTTTTTCCGATAGGCGGAAAAACAAAGGGGCGCCCGATGGCGCCCCTTGATATCCATCCGCCCGCTGCGGATCAGGCCCGCTCGAGGCACATGGCCACGCCCATGCCGCCACCGATGCATAGCGTGGCCAGACCCCGCTTGGCATCGCGGCGCTGCATTTCGAACAGCAGCGTGTTCAGGATGCGGCAGCCCGAGGCGCCGATGGGGTGGCCGATGGCGATGGCGCCGCCGTTTACGTTCACGATGGACGGGTCCCAGCCCATGTCCTTGTTCACGGCGCAGGCCTGCGCGGCGAAAGCCTCGTTCGCTTCGACCAGATCCAGATCCTCGACCGACCAGCCCGCCTTGGCCAGCGCCTTGCGGCTGGCGTGGATCGGACCGACGCCCATGATGGACGGGTCCAGACCGGCGGTGGCATAGGAGGCGATGCGCGCCAGCGGGGTGATGCCGCGCTTTTCCGCCTCGTCCGCGGTCATCAGCAGCACGGCCGCAGCGCCGTCGTTCAGGCCGGAGGCATTGGCCGCCGTGACCGAGCCGTCGCGGGTGAAGGCCGGGCGCAGTTTTTGCAGCGCATCCATGGTGGCGCCGTGGCGGATGTATTCATCCTTGTTGATGATGATGTCGCCCTTGCGCGATTTCACAACGAAATCAATGACCTCATCGTCGAAGCGCCCGGCTTTCTGCGCGGCTTCGGCCTTGTGCTGGCTGGCGAGGGCGAATTCGTCCTGCGCGTCGCGGCTGATCTGCCATTTTTCGGCGACGTTTTCGGCGGTCTGGCCCATGTGATAGCCGTTGAAGGCATCCCACAGACCGTCGCGGATCATCGAGTCGATATAGGAGACATCGCCCATCTTCACGCCCGCGCGCAGATGCGCGACATGGGGGCTGAGGGTCATGTTTTCCTGACCGCCTGCGGCCACGATGGACGCATCGCCCAACTGGATATGCTGTGCGGCCAGTGCGACAGCGCGCAGACCCGAACCGCAAACCTGATTGATCGACCAGGCCGAGGATTCGATTGGCAGGCCGGCGTTCACATGCGCCTGACGTGCGGGGTTCTGGCCCTGACCTGCGGTCAGCACCTGACCGAGGATGGTTTCGGACACTTCGGATTTGTCGATGCCCGCGCGGGATACGACAGCCTCAAGCACGGCGGACCCCAGATCATGGGCGGGCGTGTTGGCGAATGCGCCCCCGAAAGAGCCGACAGCGGTGCGCGCTGCCGAGGCGATTACGACATTGGTCATGTATATCCTCCACCAATTTGCAGATCGAGGATCATCCGGGGCCACGCGGGGTTGCGGGCACCGGACTCCCCGCCTTGCCTTGTGTGATACTGGATGAGGCCCGCCGCGGCAACAGGATGATGCCCCTAGCCCGCACGATGCAGTCTGGCCGCCTGCGGAGAGGGGCTGTTCCAGGGCGGATGCACGGTCGGCGCGCCGAAGAAATACCCTTGCTGGCAATCCACCCCGATACTGGACAACCAGCGGGAGTCGGAGACGTTTTCCACGCTTTCGGCGACGGTGAACATGTCGAATTGCCGCGCGATGTCCACCATGGCGCGGGTCAGCACCTGATTGTCCGCGTCGTCCTTCACGCCGCGCACGAAGGTGCCGTCGATCTTGATCACGTCGAACTGGAAATCCCGCAGATAGCGCAACGAGGTATAGCCCGCGCCGAAATCGTCCAGCGCGAAGGTGATGCCGCGCGTCTGCAGATCGGCCATGAAGCGCACCACCAGCTCGGGCACCGTCATGGCGCTGCGTTCGGTGATTTCGAGGATCAACCGTTCGCCGATGGTGGGATCGGATTGCACCCCCTGTCGCAGGCTGCGCATCCAGCGCGGATAGCCGATGGAGCGGGCGGACATGTTGATGGACAGCCGGATCTGCGGATTGCGTTGCAGGGTGCGCAGCCCGGTTTCCAGCGCCACGCAATCCAGAATGCGGCCCGTTTCCGTGGCTTCGACGGCGTCGATGAAATCATGCGCCGGGATGATCCGGCCGGTGTCGTCCAGCACGCGGATCAACCCTTCGTAAAAGGCGATCCGGTCGGGGCGTTGCGATTGCACGACGGGTTGAAACGCCAGCAGCGTTTCGCGGTGGCGCAGGGCAGCGGCCACCATCGCCACGATGCCGCGGTCACGGGTGAAGATCGCGACATCCAGGGGCGACGCATCCTCAACCGCGATATGCGCGAATCTTCGTTTGCCGTGACGCATCGCTTGCCCTCTGACCTGACCCGGAGTCGATGTTTGTGCCCCAGCTCTTACCAAAGAGATAACATTCCCATTTTGTTCTAATTTTCATAAACTCGTCCGCAACGGCAGGAAAGGGTGTGCGATGGACGGCAGATGCGGCTGGGCGGGACCAGATCAGATCTATCTGGAATATCACGACACGGAATGGGGCGTGCCGGAACGCGACAGCCGCGCGCTGTGGGAATTGCTGTGTCTGGAAGGGTTTCAGGTGGGGTTGAGCTGGATCACCATCCTCAAGCGGCGCGAGGGATTTCGTGAGGCGTTTCAGGGGTTTGACCCTGCTGTCATTGCAGGTTGGGGGGATGCGGAGGTTGCCCGTCTGATGGACGATCCGCGCATCATCCGCCATCGCGGCAAGGTGGTGGCGATGATCGGGAATGCGCAGGCTTTCGAGCGGATCGAGGGGCAGGGCGGCTTTGCGGCATGGGTCTGGGATCATGTCGGCGGGGTGCCGGTGCAGAACCGTTTCGGCCATTTGTCCGAGGTTCCGGCGCAGACGGAAATTTCGATTGAATTGTCCAAGAATTTGAAGCGCGCGGGTTTCAAGTTCTGCGGGCCGACCATCACCTATGCCTTCATGCAGGCGGCGGGTCTGGTCAATGATCATCTGACGGGTTGCCCGCGCCATGCCGATGTGGCGCGGATGGGGTGAGCGTGGCCCTTACATCCCGGCGATGAGCGCCGAAACGATCGCCTTGGCGCTGTCGGAGGACCAGTCCGCATCGCCGCGCATGCGGGCGATTTCCTGCCCTTCGGGGTTCAGGATCACGGTGATCGGCAGGCCCATCACGGCCATTTCGCGCGCCAGCGCCTGTTTGGGGTCCATGTGCAGGGGGAGGTTATCGACGCCGATTTCCTCGAAAAACCGCTGCATGGCCTGCGGCGGATTGCGGCCTGTGGCGATGGTTACGACCTCGAAACTGTCGCTGCCCAGTTCGGCCTGCAATTGCGACAGTTGCGGCATTTCCTTGCGGCAGGGGGCGCACCATGTGGCCCAGAAGTTCAGCACGATATGCTTGCCCGCGTAATCGGACAGCTGCCCCTCACCGCCTTCCCATGTGGCGAAGGGCGTGTCCGAGACGGGCTGCGGCGTGCTGTGGAAGTTCAGCTTCTTCATGTCGCCATCCCGCAGCGCCTCAAGTGCAGCGACATCGGCAAGGGCGGTGTTTGCACCAAGGGCAAGAGCCGTATAAAGGACGATCTGACGAAGAAGACGCATATTCCCTCCAAGGTGCAGCATATGACCGACAAGACCTCAAACCAGATGTGGGGTGGCCGTTTCGCCGCCGGCCCGGACGCGATCATGGAGGCGATCAATGCCTCGATCGGGTTCGATCAGCGGATGGCGGCGCAGGACATTGCCGGCTCTCGGGCCCATGCCGACATGCTGGCGGCAACAGGTATCCTGAGTGATAGCGACGCTGCGGCCATTCGGGAAGGGCTGCTCACGGTGTTGTCAGAGATCGAGACGGGACAGTTTGTTTTCTCGACCGCGCTGGAGGACATCCACATGAATGTGGAGGCGCGTCTGAAGGAGATCATCGGCGAACCTGCGGGGCGGCTGCACACGGCGCGGTCGCGCAACGATCAGGTGGCCACGGATTTCCGCCTGTGGGTGCGCGATCAGATGGACGCGGCGATGGCCGGGATCGCGGCGTTGCAGCGCGGGTTTCTGGCGCAGGCCGAGGCGGGGGCGGATTGGGTGATGCCCGGTTTCACCCATTTGCAGACCGCGCAACCGGTGACATGGGGGCATCACATGATGGCCTATGTCGAGATGCTGGGCCGCGATCACAGTCGTTTCGCGGATGCGCGTGCCCGGATGAACGAGTCGCCGCTGGGGTCGGCGGCGCTGGCAGGCACCGGGTTTCCGATTGACCGCGAGATGACGGCCAAGGCCTTGGGCTTTGACCGGCCCACGGCCAATTCGCTGGATGCGGTGAGTGACCGGGATTTCGCGCTGGAATATCTGTCCTGTGCGTCGATCTGCGCCATGCATCTGTCGCGCTTTGCCGAGGAATTGGTGATCTGGTCATCCGCGCAGTTCCGGTTCGTGAAGATGTCGGACAAATGGTCGACCGGATCGTCGATCATGCCGCAGAAGCGCAACCCGGATGCGGCGGAGTTGATCCGCGCCAAGATCGGGCGGATTTTCGGGGCCAATGTGGCGCTGATGATGGTGATGAAGGGGCTACCCTTGGCCTATTCCAAGGACATGCAGGAGGACAAGGAACAGGTGTTCGACGCCGCCGACAACCTGATGCTGGCCTTGGCCGCGATGACGGGGATGGTTGGGGACATGACCGCCAACCGGGCCGCCATGCAGGCGGCGGCGGGGGCGGGGTTTTCGACCGCGACGGATCTGGCCGACTGGCTGGTGCGGGCGCTGGGCCTGCCGTTCCGCGAGGCGCATCATGTGACGGGCACGCTGGTCGGCATGGCCGAGGCGCGGGGCTGCGATCTGCCGGATCTGGCGCTGGAGGACATGCAATCGGTCCATGCCGGGATCACGGCGGATGTCTTTGGCGTGCTGGGTGTTGAAAACTCGGTCGCGTCGCGCATGTCTTACGGGGGAACGGCACCCGCGCAGGTGCGCGCGCAGGTGGCCCGCTGGAAGGACAGGCTGGGATGAGATTGACGCTGAGAACGACCCTGATCGGTGGCGCGCTGCTGGCGATGGCTGCCTGCGCGGCACCGTCGGATCGCTATGGGGAAGCCCAGGCCGAGGCGGCGCGGGGCGCGCAGGCAGCGCCTGCCGAGACCGGCGTGTCGGTATCTGGCACGGCCCGGATCGGCGTGACGCGCACCATCAATTGACGCATCGGCAACCGAGGGCGATGAGATGAAGGCTTTGATACTCTGCGGACTGTCCCTGATCCTGCTGGCCGCTTGCGGGGTCGAGGGTGCACCGGTGCGCCCCTCGCTGGATGCGGGTGTCTCGGTCACGCGGGGCGGCATCTATCCGTCAGCCAGTGTGGGGTTGAACAAGGGGCCGGTCAGCCTGCGGGTGGGTCTATAATGTCGCCCTTGCGGATGGTCTATCTGGCACTGGCGATCTGGGGTGCGGTGCATCCGATGTACTGGTTCGTCACCTATATGGTCGAGACGGGCACCGGCCTGTCCGGGCTGATCGACGCCTGGTATGTGAATGCCTCGACCACCGGGCTGACATGGGATCTGACCATCGCGGCGATCACGCTGACGGTCTGGATCATTGCCGAAGTGGCCGTGCGGCGGAACTGGCTGGCGCTTGTGGCTGTTCCGGCCACCTTCTGCATCGGGGTCAGTTGCGGATTGCCGCTTTACCTCTTCCTGCGGACGCGCCCTGTCTGAGCGGGGCTTTTGAGTATTTATGGCAAGATGAAGCGGGTGCAGCGCGCCATTGAACGGGGCGCGCGACCTGTTATGAGGCTGTGACGCAGCAGGGGTTTTCGGGCATGGATCATTTTCTTTATCGCAACGGCGCGCTTCATGCCGAGGATGTGCCTCTGTCCGAGATTGCGGCTGTCGTCGGCACGCCCTTCTATTGCTATTCCACCGCCACGCTGGAGCGGCATTTCCGCCTGTTCGACGAGGCGCTGGCGGGGATGGATCATCTGGTCTGCTATGCGATGAAAGCGGCGTCCAATGTGGCGATTCTCAAGACGCTGGCGGCGCTGGGCGCGGGCATGGATGTGGTGTCGGGCGGAGAATACCTGCGCGCCCGCGCGGCGGGGGTGCCCGGTGAGCGGATCGTGTTTTCCGGCGTCGGCAAGACCGAGGCCGAGATGCGGCTGGCGCTGGAAGGCGGGGTGCGGCAGTTCAACGTGGAAAGCGAGCCCGAGATGGAGGTGCTGAACCGCGTGGCGCTGGATCTGGAGATGGTGGCGCCGATCACGGTGCGGGTGAACCCCGATGTCGATGCCAAGACCCATGCCAAGATCGCCACTGGCAAGAGCGAGAACAAGTTCGGTATCCCGATTGCGCGGGCGCGCGAGGTTTATGCCCATGCGGCACGCCTGCCGGGTCTGCGGGTGGTGGGGATCGACGTGCATATCGGCAGCCAGCTGACCGATCTGGAGCCGTTCCGTCTGGCCTATCGCAAGGTAGCCGAACTGACCGAGGTGCTGCGCGCCGATGGTCACCGGATCGAACGGCTGGATCTGGGCGGGGGCCTTGGCATTCCTTACGAGCGGTCGAACGCCGCGCCGCCCCTGCCGATTGATTACGGCGGGATGATTCGCGAGGAATTGGGCCATCTGGGCTGCGAGATCGAGATCGAGCCCGGCCGGTTGATCGTGGGCAATGCCGGGGTGATGGTCAGTCAGGTCATTTACGTGAAACAGGGCGAGGGGCGCGATTTCCTGATCGTGGACGGGGCAATGAACGATCTGATCCGCCCGGCCATGTATGACGCGCACCATGACATCGTGCCGGTGGTCGAGCCTGCGCCGGGGGTCGAATCCCATGTCTATGACGTGGTGGGACCGGTCTGCGAGACGGGGGATACCTTTGCGCGGCAGCGCGCCCTGCCTGCGGTGAAGGCGGGGGATCTGATCGCCTTCCGCTCGGCCGGGGCTTATGGCGCGGTGATGGCCAGCGAATACAATACGCGGCCCCTGATCCCCGAGGTTCTGGTCAAGGGTGATCAATTCGCGGTTATCCGCCGACGTCCGACCTTTGACGAAATGATAAATCGCGATACCATCCCCGAATGGCTCTGACGCTATCCCGCGCAGTGCCGCGGGATGATCGTATGACCGAAACCCCACAGACCCTGCTTGCACGGCTGCGCTGGCCCCTGTTCCTGACCCGCGCGGGCCTTCTGGCCGAGCGGGTGTGGCAGGCGTTCTGGCCTTTGTGGACGGTTGTGGTGCTGGTGCTGGCGGCTTTGATGCTGGGGTTGCATGACAGCCTGCCTGTCGAGGCGGTCTGGGCCGGTATCTTTGCTGCGGGACTTGGGGTTGTGGTGACTGGCCTGCGGGGTGTGCTGCGGTTCCGCTGGCCCACCCGGGCCGAGGCGCTTGCGCGGCTGGATGCAAGCCTGCCCGGGCGGCCGATTTCCGCTGTGCTGGACAGTCAGGCGATCGGCGGCTCTGATGCCGCGTCCGTCGCGGTCTGGCAGGCGCATCAGGCGCGCATGGCGGCGCGGGCCGCGACAGCGCGACCGGTGGCCCCCGATCTGGACATGGCCCCGCGTGATCCCTTTGCCACGCGCTATGTGGCGTTGCTGGCGCTGGCGGTGGCGGTGCTGTTCGGGTCGATCCTGCGGGTCGGTTCGGTATCCGAGATGACGCCCGGTGGCGGTCAGGCGGCAGTGGGTGGCCCCACATGGGAAGGCTGGATCGAGCCGCCTGCCTATACCGGGCAGCCGACGCTGTATCTGGCGGATCAGACTTCTGACAGTCTTGAGGTGCCGCAGGGCAGCCGTATCACTCTGCGCCTTTACGGGGAGTTGGGCGCGCTGAGCGTGACGCAGGATCTGGCCGAGGCGGTGGGGGCCGAGGTGGCCGATCCCGCCGCGCCGGCGCAGGATTTCACCGTGACACGGTCGGGCACCCTGTCGATCATGGGCCCCGGCGGGCGCGACTGGCAGGTCGAGATGCGCCCCGATGCGCCGCCGCGTGTGGCCTTTGGCAACCCGGAGCAGGCTGGAGCCGATCAGATGCAGGCTTTGGCGCAGGCGCGGGCCGAAGGGCAGATGACCCTGCCTTTCACCGCGTCGGATGATTACGGCATTCTGGGCGGGCAGGCGCGGATCACGCTGGATCTGGAAGCGATCCCGCGCCGCCATGGGCTTGTGGCAGAACCGGAGCCGCGCGAGGCGATCGTGCTGGACCTGCCGATGCCGATCACGGGCAATCGCGCCGCGTTTTCCGAGACGCTGGTCGAGAACCTGTCGCAGCATCCTTGGGCGAACCTGCCAGTCAAGGTCGAGTTGTCCGTCAACGATGCAGCGGGGTTGCAGGGCGATAGCGGCGCGGAACAGATGAACCTGCCCGCGCGGCGGTTCTTTGACCCGCTGGCCAATGCGGTGATCGAGCAGCGGCGCGATCTGTTGTGGTCGGTGGACAACGCGCCGCGCGTGGCGCAGGTGATCCGCACCCTGTCGCATCGCCCCGAGGAAGGGTTGTTCCGGTCCGAGACCGCCTATCTGCGGCTGCGGGTGATCCTGCGGCGGCTGGAAGCGATGACGGATTATGGGCTGAAGTCCGAGCAGCGCGACGAGATCGCGCAGGCGCTGTGGGATCTGGCGCTGCTGCTGGAAGAGGGCGATCTGGGTGACGCGCTGGAGCGGTTGCAGCGCGCGCAGGAGCGGTTGTCGGAGGCGATGAAGAATGGCGCCTCGGATGAGGAAATTGCCGAGTTGATGCAGGAATTGCGCGACGCCACGCAGGATTACATGAACCAGCTGGCGCAGCAGGCGATGCGCGATGGCACGATGCAGGACCCGCAGGAGATGGCCGAGGGCAGCATGACGATGGGTCAGGACGACCTGCAGGCCATGATGGACCGGATTCAGGAGTTGATGGAACAGGGCCGCATGGCCGAGGCGCAGCAGGCATTGGAGGAATTGCAGCGGCTGATGGAGAACATGCAGGTCACCCAAGGCCAGGGCGGGCAGGGGCAGCAATCCCCCGGCCAGCAGGCGATGGAGGGATTGGCCGAGACGCTGCGCGATCAGCAGGGCCTGTCGGATCAGGCCTTCCGCGACTTGCAGGAACAGTTTAACCCCGGTGGCCAGCAGGGCCAGCAGCCGGGGCAACAGCCTGGCCAGCAGGGGCAGGGCCAGCAGCCCGGCCAGCAGGGGCAAGGACAACAGCAGGGCCAGGGTCAGCAGCCCGGTCAGGGCCAGCAGCCGGGTCAAGGTCAGGGTCAGGGCCAAGGGCAGGACCGTGCCGACCAGCAGGGCAATGGGCAGGGTGATGCCCAAGGCTCATTGGCCGACCGTCAGCGTGCCTTGCGTAACGAATTGAACCGGCAGCGCGGCAATCTGCCCGGTGTCGGCGGCGAGGCCGGAGAGGCGGCGCGCGAGGCGCTGGACCGGGCGGGGCGCGCCATGGACGGGGCGGAGCAGGCGCTGCGCGGCAATGACCTGCCCGAGGCGATAGACCGTCAGGCCGAGGCGATGGATGCCCTGCGCGATGGGATGCGCAACATGGGCGAGGCTTTGGCCGAGGCGGAGCGGCAGGAACGTGGTGGCGACGGTCAGCAGATGGGCAGCGCCGGTGGCGAGCGGCGCGACCCGCTGGGCCGCAACAGCGGCACGAGCGGGCAGACCGGCACTGACGAGAACCTGTTGCAGGGTGAAGATGTCTATCGTCGTGCCCGCGACCTGTTGGACGAAATCCGCCGTCGTTCCGGTGAGGGTGAGCGGCCGGATGAGGAACTGGATTACCTCAAGCGTCTGCTGGAGCGGTTCTGAGGATCTGCCTCGGGACAAGTGCGGCGTGGAGAAGAGCAAAGGGCGGCCCGGTGATGGGACCGCCCTTTTTGCCTTAACATGGGGGATGCGCGGGTCAGCCCGTGCTGCCGGCCACCTCGGCCAGCCAGCGCGACAGGTTCTGCACCTGTGCGTCCAGCGCAAGGCGCAACTGATCGACGGCGGCGACATAGGCATCGACGGCTGGGGCGGCGGCGGGCAGGGTCTCGACCAGAGCGGGCGCGAAGATGTAGAGCGCCAGCAGCAGCATCGCGATCAGGAAGGTCACCGAGAAGCCGCGACTGAAACCGCGATTGCCCTCAGGCGTCACCTCATTGCGGGGATCGGCGGACTGACCGGGCGTGTCGTGATCGTCTGCCCGCGCCGGGCGGCGATCCGAGGTCGAACGCAGGCTTGAGTTGATCTCTTCGATATCGGGCAGCAGACCCCGCCGGGAATCCGCCACGGCAGCGGCGGCGGCGGCAGCGATACGGTCATCATCCGGCTGTGGCTGGCGTGGGGCGGGCGGTGCGGGGGGCGGCGTGGTTGCGGGTCGTTCAACGACCGGGTCTTCGCCGCGCAGGCGGGCCATCCGCATCCGGGCTTCTTCCTGACGGCGCAGCGCATCCTCGTCCGGTGCCGCAGGCTTGGCCGGGCCGCTGTCCAGCCCAAGATCCGGCTGGCTCTCGAGTCCGGGTCCACGTTCGGCGGCGCGGGCGCGGGCCTCGCGCTCGGCCTCCTCGCGCAGAAGGTCGGCCACGGAAGTGTCCAGACCGCGCCGCGGAGGGGGGAGATCGCGGGCGGGATCTTCCTCGTAATCGTCTTCCTCGACCTCGGGCAGGCGCGACACCGGGTCTTCGGGATCGGGCACCAGTCCCGCCGCGGGCCGGGGCGTGTCGGTCAGGCCGGGATCGCTGGGAAACCCTTCCCACTCATCCTCTGCCTCATCCTCCTGTGTTGCGGAGGGCGGCGCATCGGCGCGCGTTGCAGGCCGTGAGCCGTCACGATCGTCGTCGCCAAAGAGGCTTTCGTCATCATCATCGTCTGCATCGTCCCACAGATCTTCCCCGTCCGGGGCGTCATTGGACGCCTGCGCCGCGCTGTCATGCTGCGGATGACTTTGGAACCATGTGTGTCCGCAACTGGAGCATTGCACGTCACGCCCGGTTTCGGGGATGACGCTCTCTGGCACTTCGTACTGTGCGCCGCAATTCGGGCAAATCAATCGCATCGTGTTCCCTGCCGGGTCTGATATCTGACCTGAGCCGCAAACCTGACCGCGGCCTGCGCTGTGCTTGATCTACCATATGGTGTAAACCACTGGCGGAAAAGTGCAAAGGTCGCACTGGCCAGAAACACCGTCCTGATTGCAACAGTGCCCGTGTTGGGGCAAGAGGGTGCAGAGCAGAAAAGGGATCGCCCGTGATCGAACTGGAACAAGTCGCCATGAGCTATGGCGGGGGGGAGTTGCTAAGCGACATTTCCCTGACCCTGTCGCCGGGATCGTTTCATTTCCTGACCGGCCCCTCGGGGGCGGGCAAGACGACCTTCCTCAAGCTGTGCTACGGGGCCTTGCTGCCGACGGCCGGACATGTCCGCATGTTCGGCGCGGATGTGCGGGACATGTCGCGCGATGATGTGGCGCTGGCGCGGCGGCGGATCGGGGTGGTGCATCAGGACGTGCAGTTTCTGGATCATCTGCCGGTGGCCGACAATGTCGCGCTGCCGCTGATCGTGTCGGGACGGGACCGCACCGACGAGTCCGAGAACCTGTCGGAACTTCTGAACTGGGTCGGGCTGAGCAAGCGGGCCGGTGCCCTGCCTGCTGAATTGTCGGGGGGCGAGCGGCAGCGTGCCGCGCTGGCCCGCGCCGTCATCATGTCGCCCGAAGTGATCCTTGCCGATGAGCCCACCGGAAATATCGACTGGGAGATGTCGCAACGCCTGTTGCAATTGCTGGTCGAGCTGAACCGGATGGGCAAGACGATCATGATCGCGACCCATGACATGAACCTGATCCGCGCCGCCAAAAGCCAGGTGCAGGCGCGGGTGCTGCGGATCTCGCAGCGCCGGTTGCATACAGCGGGGGCGGATCTGTGACACCCGACCTGACCCGCATCACCGCATTTCTGGCCGGGGACGTGCAGGCCGACCGGCTGGTGCCGCCCACCGGCTTTACGGCACGGCTGACCGTTTTTGTGGCGGCCGCCATGGCGTTTCTGACGGTTTTCGCGCTGGCGCTGTCGCTGGCGACGGGGCGTCTGGCGGATCGCTGGAGCGACGAGTTGGCCCGCGCCTCGACCCTGCGGATCTCGGCCCCGATGGATCAGCGCGAGGCGCAGACCACCGCCGCGCTGCGCGTGCTGGAGACGACACCCGGCGTCGCCTCGGCCCGCGCCCTGTCCGACGAGGAGCAACGCGCCCTGCTGGAGCCGTGGTTCGGCCCCGATCTGCCGGTCGAAAGCCTGCCCATCCCGCAGCTGATCGAGGTGATCGAAGATGAGACCGGCTATGACGCCGCAGGTCTGCGCCTGCGCCTGTCCGCCGAAGTGCCGGGCGCGGTGCTGGACGACCACACCCGCTGGCGGCGGCCCCTGGTGATGGCGGCTGACCGCCTGCGCCTTTTGGGATGGTTGTCCATCGCTTTGATCGGCGCGGCGACCGCGGCGATGATCACGCTGGCCGCGCAGGCGGCGCTGGCTGCCAATGCGCAGGTGATCGCGGTGCTGCGGCTGGTGGGGGCGCGTGACGCCTATATCGCGCAGGCCTTCGTGCGCCGTTTCACCCTGCGCGCGCTGGGCGGGGCTGCCGCAGGGACGGTGCTGGGCATGATCGCCGTGCTGATCCTGCCATCGGCGCAGACCGAGGCCGGGTTTCTGACGGGTCTCGGGTTTCAGGGCTGGCACTGGATCTGGCCCTTGGTCATTCCACCGCTGGGGGCTGCCGTGGCCTTTGCCGCCACGCGCCACGCCGCCCAACGCACGCTGAGGGAGTTGTCCTGATGGCTTACGCATGGCGCTGGCTGCGCTCTTTCGTCTTTGTCGTGCAGATGTATGCGATGATGCTGGTGATCGGGCTGATCTATCTGCCCGGTGCGATCCTGTCGCCCGAAGGGGCGCGGCGCGGCTGCAAGGCCTATTGCCGCTGGGTCTTCTGGACGGCGCGCTGGATGGTGGGTTTGCGCTGCGAGGTGCGCGGCACAGCGCCCGCGCAAGGGGCGCTGATCGCGGCCAAGCACCAGTCGTTTCTGGATATCCTGATGATCTTCAACGCGCTGCCCGCTGCGATCTTCATCATGAAGCGCGAGATCCTCTGGACGCCGGTGATCGGGCTTTATGCCTATCGGTTGGGCTGCGTGCCGGTGAACCGCGGCAAGCGGGGCGCGGCGATCAAGAAGATGCTGGCCGATGTGGCATCGGGCCATCAGGCGGCGGGGCAGTTGATCATCTATAGCCAAGGCACCCGCGTGGCCCCCGGCGTCAAGGCGCCCTACAAGATCGGGACAGGCGCGCTTTATGAACAGATGGGGCAGGATTGCGCGCCGGTTGCCACGAATGTGGGCGTGTTCTGGCCGCGCACGGGCATCTATCGCAAGCCCGGTCTGGCGGTGGTGGAATTCCTGCCGCTGATCCCGCCGGGGCTGGAGCGGGCGGAGTTCATGGCGCGGCTGGAGGCGGAGGTCGAGGAGGCCTCGGACCGTCTGATCGCCGAGGCGCGGGCATCTTTGAAGGAGGCGTGAGATGGAGTTCATCGACCGGATCGAGGGGCTGGAGGCGCTCTATGGCCCCGCCTCTGTCGGCTCGCAGCGCAAGGTGGCGCAGCATCTGACGCCCAGCTATCGCCGCTGGATCGAGGCGTCGCGCTTCTGCATCGTCTCGACCGTGGGGACGGGCGGCACCGATGGCAGCCCGCGCGGCGACGATGGCCCGGTGGTGCGCGTGCTGGACCCCAAGACGCTGGCCATGCCTGACTGGCGCGGCAACAACCGGCTGGACAGCTTGCGCAATATCGTGACGGACGGACGGATCTCGCTGATCTTTCTGGTGCCCGGATCGCAGATCATGGTGCGCGTGAACGGGCAGGCCAAGCTGACGGCGGATGCCGGGCTGCGGAGCAGCTTCGGACGCGATGGCGTGGAGCCTGCGACCGTGATCGTGGTGCGGCTGGCCGAGGTTTATGCGCAATGTTCGCGCGCCGTGATGCGCTCGGGCATATGGGCGCGTGATGATGCGGCGGGGCTGCCCAGCCTTGGGGATATTCTGGCGGATGTCACGGCAGGCGAGATGGGTGGCGGCGATTTCGATGCCGACTGGGAGAAACGGTCACTCGCGGCGCTGTGGTAGGCGTGGGATTTCGAGTATTTTTGGCAAGATGAAGGGCAGGATGGCCCGACATGAGAAAGGGGGCCACGCGGCCCCCTTTTGCTTTGGTTGGATCAGGCGTGGATCGGGCCGTCACCGCAGGCCAGCGCGGCTTCGCGCACCGCTTCGGACACGGTCGGGTGGGCGTGGCAGGTGAGGGCGAGGTCCTGGGCTGAGGCGCCGAATTCCATCGCGACGCAGATCTCGTGGATCAGATCGCCGGCCGAAGGGCCGATGATATGCGCGCCAAGGATGCGGTCGGTCTGCTTGTCGGCGAGGATCTTGACGAAACCGTCGCCCTGGAACATCGCCTTGGCCCGTGCGTTGCCCATGAAGGAGAATTTGCCGACCTTGTAGGCGATGCCTTCTTCCTTGAGCTGCTGTTCGGTCTTGCCGACATTCGCGACCTCGGGGTGGGTGTAGATCACGCCGGGGATCACGCCGTAATTCACATGGCCATGTTTGCCTGCAAGCACTTCGGCCACGGCCATGCCCTCGTCCTCGGCCTTGTGCGCCAGCATCGGGCCGTCGATGGCGTCGCCGATGGCGTAGATGCCTTTGACATTGGTCTGCCAATGGGCGTCGGTCTGGATCTGGCCGCGCTTCGAGGTCTCGATGCCCAGATCAGTCAGACCCAACCCGTCGGTAAAGGGTTTGCGCCCCGTGGCGACCAGCACGCAATCGGCATCCAGCACGTGTTCGCTGTCATCCTTGCGCAGCTTGTAGGTGACCTTGGCCTTGGTCTTGAGCGTTTCGACACCCTGCACGGCGGCCCCCATCACGAAGGTCAGGCCCTGTTTGGTCAGCATACGCTGGAAGGTTTTCTGCACCTCGGCATCCATGCCGGGCGTGATCGCATCCAGATATTCAACAACCGTCACTTCGGTGCCAAGACGCGCGTAGACCGATCCCAGTTCAAGGCCGATCACGCCCGCGCCGATCACGACCATGGTTTTCGGGATCTTGCCCAGCGTCAGCGCACCGGTCGAGGTGACGACGATCTCTTCGTCCACCGTCACGCCGGGCAGGCTGGCGGGTTCGGAGCCGGTGGCGATGACGATGTTTTTCGCCTCATGCACCTCGTCGCCGACCTTGACCTTGCCTGCTTCGGGGATCGAGCCCCAGCCTTTCAGCCAGTCCACCTTGTTCTTCTTGAAGAGGAATTCGATGCCCTTGGTGTTGCCCTCGACGGTTTCATCCTTGTAGGCCAGCATCTGCTTCCAGTCGACCGAGGGGGATTTCCCCTTGAGGCCCATCTTGGCGAAGTTATGCTCGGCCTCGTGCAGCATGTGGCTGGCATGGAGCAGCGCCTTGGAGGGGATGCAGCCGACGTTGAGGCAGGTGCCGCCAAGGGTGGCGCGGCCTTCGACACAGGCGGTCTTGAGGCCCAGTTGGGCGCAGCGGATGGCGGCGACATAGCCGCCGGGGCCAGCACCGATGATGATCACGTCATAGCTTGCCATGGGGAAATCTCCTTAAGATCGTGTGAATGGCGAGGGGATGTGCTGCGGCATGGGCATCAGACAAGCGCCGCCAGCAGCATGAGGGTGGTGGCGGAAAAACCCACTATCCAGATGAGGGAGCGCCATGGCACAAGGCCGAAGGCATAGGCGGGCACATAGAGCACGCGCGCGACAAGATAGGTCCATGCACAGGCGGCGGTGAAGGGGCTGGACTGGTCTGAAAGAGTGACCACGACCACGGCGAGGGTGAAGAGGATCAGCCCCTCGAAATGGTTGTTGAGCGCGCGGAACAGGCGGCCCGTGCGGGGGCTGACCTGTTCGATCAGCGGCTTGCCCAGACGGTCGGGATCGCGGGGGCCCAGCGTCTTGCCCGGTCCCAGTTCCAGATTGGCGGGGATCGACATCAGCATGAACTGGATGACTTGCAGCAGGCCCGCAAGGGCGAGGGCGGTCAGTTCGGGGGTCATGGTCTGCGTCATGTCTGCGGCCTTTCGCGGCGGGTCCAGAGGGCCAGAGCCTCGGGCGTCAGGATGGCGGATTTGCGGGTGGTGAACCAGTCGAAACAGGCTTTTTCCGCGGCGGCGGTGGCGGGGTCTTGCCGGAGGGCCGCCATGCGGGCTTCGGTTGCGGGCCAGTGGCGCAGGATCGTGCGATCCTCGACATCGTTCTTGTTGGCGCTTCGGTGCCAGTTCGAGCCGAGGTGATATTTGGTCTGATCGGTCTTGCCCTGCCCGTCGCCACGGTCGTTCTTCATCATGAAGAGATCGCGGGATTTGACGGCATAGTGGTTGATCCGGGCTGTCGCGTTGGAGGCGGCCAGATCATGCGGGCGGAAGCGGCTGGAGCGGTCCTGATAGAGGCTGGCCGCGTGCAGCGGCGTGCCATCCGGGTTGACGACAACGGGGCTGTCCACCAGCGGATGACGCGGGTTGTGATCGGTGGCGGCGGCAAAGCTGGCGGCGCGGAACAGGCATTTGGATTTGGTCACGCGCGGTTCGGGGCGCGGTTCGGCGCGGGTGAAGCTGGGCAGGACGGCCATGCCGGGGGTCCATTCGGTGACGCCTGCATCACCAAACAATTGCCACGGGATCGCGACGACATCGGCCTCTGACGCGTTTGCCATCAGGGTGGGCAAGCGCCCGTCACCTGCGGTGATGTTCAGAAATTCGTCACTGTCGATATGCAGAAGCCAAGTGACATTCTGCGCGCGCGCCCAGTCAAGGACCAGCGCCATGCCGCTGTCCTGCGGTGGGGTGCCTGGCGGGACGCTCTGGCGGATATGGGTCAGGTGGCCTGCGGCGGCCAAGGCATCCAGAAGCCTGTCCGAACCATCGGTGCAATCATTGCTGACCACGACCACCTGATCGAAGCCGATCACCTGATGATATGCCAGCCATTCAAGGATGAAGAGCCCCTCGTTGCGCATGCAGGAGACGAGGGCTGTCTGGTCCGATGCGGCGGTCATGGGGGATACCGGGAGATAAGAGGGTGCACCAAACGGGGCGGGGGAAGGGCGCGCGGATCACGCGCCCTTCGGATCACGGGATCAAAGGTCCATCAGCAGACGGCGGGGATCTTCCAGCGCCTCTTTCACGCGGACGAGGAAGGTCACAGCGCCTTTGCCGTCCACGATCCGGTGGTCATAGGACAGCGCCAGATACATCATCGGTCGGATCACCACCTGGCCGTTGATCGCCACGGGGCGGTCCTGGATCTTGTGCATGCCCAGAATACCCGACTGCGGGGGGTTCAGGATGGGCGAGGACATCAGCGAGCCATAGACGCCGCCGTTCGAGATGGTGAAGGAGCCGCCCTGCATTTCGGCCATGCTCAGCTTGCCATCGCGGGCGCGGACGCCCAGTTCGGCGATCTTCTTCTCGATGGCGGCAAAGCTCATCTGATCGGCGTCGCGCACCACAGGCACGACGAGGCCCGAGGGCGTGCCCACGGCCACGCCCATATGGACGAAGTTCTTGTAGACCACATCGGTGCCGTCGATTTCGGCGTTCACCTCGGGCACTTCGCGGAGCGCATGGCAGCAGGCCTTCACGAAGAAGGACATGAAGCCCAGTTTGACGCCGTGTTTCTTCTCGAAGATGTCCTTGTATTCCTTGCGCAGATCCATCGTCGCGGTCATGTCCACCTCGTTATAGGTGGTCAGCATGGCGGCGGTGTTCTGCGCGTCCTTGAGGCGGCGCGCGATGGTCTGGCGCAGGCGGGTCATCTTGACACGCTCTTCGCGGGCGGCGTCATCGGCGGGCACGGGGGCGCGCGGCGCGGTGGCGACGGGGGTCGCGGCTGCGGGGGCCGCTTTGGTGCCTGCGGCGATGGCTTTCTGCACGTCTTCTTTCATGATGCGTCCGTCACGGCCTGATCCTGTTACCGCGTCGCGGCTGATGCCGGCTTCGGCCATGGCTTTCTTGGCGGCGGGGGCGTCTTCGACGTCCTTGCCGGAAGCGGCCGGGGCCGGGGCGGCGGCGGGTTTGTCATCTGATTTGGCAGCAGGCGCCGCACCCGAAGACGAGATCACCGCCAGTTTCGCGGAGGCGTCGACGGTGGTGCCTTCCGGGGCCACGATTTCCGCCAGAACACCTGCGGCGGGGCTGGGGACCTCGACGCTGACCTTGTCGGTTTCCAGCTCGCACAGCATTTCGTCCTGCGCAACGGTGTCGCCCACTTTCTTGAACCAAGTCGACACAGTCGCCTCGGTCACGGATTCGCCCAGAGAGGGGACCATCACGTCGACGCTGTCGGATTTCCCCGCCTTGGCGGGCTTGTCCTCGGCCTTGGCAGGTTTCGCGGCGGGCTTGGGCGCAGCGGCCTCACCTTCGTTGATGGTGGCCAGCAGCGCATCGACGCCAACGGTCGCGCCTTCTTCGGCCACGATCTCGCCCATCGTGCCAGCGGCGGGGGCGGGGACCTCGACCGTCACCTTGTCGGTTTCCAGCTCGCACAGCATCTCGTCAGCGGCGACCGGATCGCCCGGCTTCTTGAACCATGTGGCCACCGTGGCCTCGGTCACGGATTCGCCAAGGGTGGGGACGCGGACTTCGGTTGTCATGGGTTAGTTCCCTTTGATGGTCAGCGCTTCGTCAACCAGCGCCTGTTGTTGTGCTTTGTGGGTCGAGGCCAGGCCCGTCGCGGGCGAGGCGCTGGCGGCGCGGCCCACATAGACGGGGCGCAGATGCTTGGCCTTGATGCGGCCCAGAACCCATTCGATATTCGGCTCGACAAAGGTCCAGGCGCCCTGATTTTTCGGCTCTTCCTGACACCAGACCATTTCCGCCTGCGGGAAGCGTTCCAACTCGCGCACCAGCGACATGGCCGGGAAGGGGTAGAACTGTTCGATCCGCAGCAGATAGATATCGTCGATCCCGCGGGCGTCGCGTTCCTCGAGCAGGTCGTAATAGACCTTGCCCGAGCACATGACGACGCGCTTGATCTTGTCATCCGCCGCCAGCTTGGTGTCGGAATGACCCTTTTCGGCGTCATCCCACAGCACCCGGTGGAAGCTGGATCCGGTGGTGAAATCAGCCGCGTCCGAGATGGCCAGCTTGTGGCGCAGCAGGGATTTCGGCGTCATCAGCATCAGCGGCTTGCGGAACGTGCGATGCAGTTGGCGACGCAGGATGTGGAAATAGTTGGCCGGCGTCGTGCAGTTGGCGACGATCCAGTTGTCCTGTCCACACATTTGCAGGAAGCGTTCCAGACGGGCGCTGGAATGTTCCGGGCCCTGGCCTTCGTAGCCATGCGGCATCAGGCAGACGAGGCCGGACATCCGCAGCCATTTGCTTTCGCCCGAGCTGATGAACTGGTCGAACATGATCTGCGCGCCGTTGGCGAAATCGCCGAACTGCGCTTCCCACATCACCAGCGCGTTGGGTTCGGACAGCGAATAGCCGTATTCGAAACCCAGCACCGCGTATTCGGACAGCATCGAGTCGATGACCTCGTAGCGGGCCTGACCTTCGCGGATGTTGTTCAGCGGGTAGTAGCGTTCCTCGGTCTCCTGATTGATCAGGGCCGAGTGACGCTGGCTGAAGGTGCCGCGAGAGCTGTCCTGCCCGGCCAGACGGACCGGGTAGCCTTCCAGCAGAAGCGAGCCGAAGGCCAGCGCCTCGCCGGTGGCCCAGTCAAAGCCCTCGCCGGTGTCGAACATCTTCTTGCGGGTTTCCAGCAGACGTTCGACCGTCTTGTGCATGGGGAAACCATCGGGTGCGCGGGTCAGGGCGGTGCCGATCTGCTCCATCGTCTCGGGCTTGATGGCGGTCTTGCCGCGCTGGTATTTCTTCTGGTCGCGCCGGTCCAGATGCGACCAACGCCCGTCCAGCCAGTCGGCCTTGTTGGGTTTGTAATCCTTGCCCGCCTCGAATTCCTCGTTCAGCTTGGCCTGGAAGGCGGCCTTCATATCCTCGATCTCGCCTTCGGGGATCAGGCCGTCCTTGACCAGACGCTCGGTATAGAGGCTGAGCGTGGTCTTCTGCTTCTTGATCTTGTTGTACATGATCGGGTTGGTGAACATCGGCTCGTCGCCTTCGTTATGCCCGAAGCGGCGATAACAGATGATGTCCAGAACCACGTCCTTGTGGAACAGCTGGCGGAATTCCGTGGCCACCTTGGCGGCATGGACTACGGCTTCGGGATCATCCCCGTTGACGTGGAAGATCGGCGCTTCGACAACCAGCGCGTTATCGGTGGGATAGGGGCTGGAGCGGCTGAAATGCGGGGCGGTGGTGAAGCCGATCTGGTTGTTCACCACGATATGCATCGTGCCGCCGGTCTTGTGACCGACCAGACCCGACAGGGCGAAACATTCCGCCACGACGCCCTGACCGGCAAAGGCCGCGTCGCCGTGCAGCAGCACCGGCAGCACCTTGGAGCGGTCGGTGTCGTTCATCTGTGCCTGCTTGGCGCGGACCTTGCCCAGCACGACCGGGTTCACGGCCTCGAGGTGCGAGGGGTTGGCGGTCAGCGACAGGTGGACGGAATTGCCGTCGAACTCGCGGTCGCTGGAGGCGCCGAGGTGGTATTTCACGTCGCCTGATCCGTCCACGTCCTCGGGCTTGAAGCTACCGCCCTGGAATTCGTTGAAGATCGCGCGGTAGGGTTTGCCCATCACATTGGCGAGCACCGACAGACGGCCCCGGTGGGGCATGCCGATGACGATTTCCTTGACGCCCAGATTGCCGCCGCGCTTGATGATCTGCTCCATCGCGGGGATCAGGCTTTCGCCGCCATCCAGACCGAACCGCTTGGTGCCCATGTATTTGACATGGAGGAATTTCTCGAAGCCTTCCGCCTCGACCAGCTTGTTCAGGATCGCGCGGCGCCCTTCGCGGGTGAAGGTGATTTCCTTGCCGAAACCCTCGATCCGCTCCTTGAGCCATGCCGACTGCTCGGGGTCAGAGATGTGCATGTATTGCAGCGCAAACGTGCCGCAATAGGTGCGCTTCACGATGTCGAGGATCTGCCGCATCGACGCGATTTGCAGGCCCAGCACGTTGTCGATGAAGATCGGCCGGTCCATGTCGGCCTCGGTGAAGCCGTAGGATTTCGGATCAAGCTCCGGATGCGGGGTCGGTTCGCGCAGGCCCAGCGGATCAAGATCGGCGGCCAGATGGCCCCGGATGCGGTAGGCGCGGATGATCATCAGGGCGCGGACGGAATCCAGCACGGCGCGCTTGATCTGATCGTCGCTGACCTTGACGCCGGTCTCGGCGGCCTTGGCCGCGATCTTCTGACCCGCAGCGCGGGTTTCCACGGCGGCAGGCCATTGCCCGTCAAGGGCCGAGGTCAGCTCGTCCGACGGTGCGGGCGGCCAGTCGGCGCGCGCCCAGCTTGGGCCAGCAGCCTCGCGTTTCACATCATGGTCGGCGTCGCCCATTGCCCGAAAGAACGCCTGCCATGCCTCATCAACCGCGTTCGGGTCGGCGGCGTAGCGCGCGTAAAGCTGTTCCAGATATTCCGCGTTATGCCCCTGCATGAAGGAAGAGGCGTGGAAAACGTCGTTGGGGGATTGCTCGGTCATGATGTCACCTGAACGTGGGAAAACCCCGGCAGGCGTCTGCCGGGGCTGTTGGTTCGCTTAGCCGATGGCCTTCAGCACGGCCTCGCCCAGACCTGCGGGGCTGTCGGCCACGATGATCCCGGCGGATTTCATCGCCTCGATCTTGCTTTCGGCATCGCCCTTGCCACCGGCCACGATGGCCCCGGCATGGCCCATGCGGCGGCCTTTGGGCGCGGTGCGGCCCGCGATGAAACCGGCGGTCGGCTTCCAGCGGCCGCGCTTTTTCTCATCCTTGAGGAACTGCGCCGCCTCTTCTTCCGCGGAACCACCGATCTCGCCGATCATGATGATCGACTGGGTTTCGGGGTCGGCCAGGAACATTTCCAGCACGTCGATATGCTCGGTCCCTTTGATGGGGTCGCCACCGATGCCGACAGCCGAGGATTGGCCCAGACCGGAATCAGAGGTCTGCTTGACCGCCTCGTAGGTCAGGGTGCCGGAGCGGGAGACCACGCCGACCGAGCCACGCTTGTGGATATGGCCGGGCATGATGCCGATCTTGCAGGCGCCGGGGGTGATGACGCCGGGGCAGTTCGGCCCGATCAGGCGGGATTTGGACCCCTCCAGCGCGCGCTTGACCTTCATCATGTCCAGCACCGGGATGCCTTCGGTGATGCAGACGATCAGCTCCATTTCGGCGTCGATCGCCTCGAGGATACTGTCTGCGGCGAAGGGCGGCGGGACATAGATCACGGAGGCGTTGGCTTCGGTCACATGCTTGGCCTCATGGACCGAGTTGAAGACCGGCAGGTTCAGGTGCGTGGAGCCACCTTTGCCCGGCGTCACGCCGCCGACCATCTTGGTGCCGTAAGCGATCGCCTGTTCCGAGTGGAAGGTGCCCTGCGAGCCGGTGAAGCCCTGACAGATGACCTTGGTGTTT
This sequence comes from Seohaeicola sp. 4SK31, assembly GCF_028802875.1. Classification (NCBI taxonomy): domain Bacteria; kingdom Pseudomonadati; phylum Pseudomonadota; class Alphaproteobacteria; order Rhodobacterales; family Roseobacteraceae; genus Seohaeicola; species Seohaeicola sp. 4SK31. The sequence goes on from NZ_JARAMP010000003.1 coordinate 117,932, forward strand.
TCGTTGACGAGGACTGCCATGCTCTTATCCTTTCACCGCTTTGACGATCTTTTCTGCGCCATCGCGCAGGTCGTCTGCCGCGATCACATCCAGACCGGAGTTGCGGATGATTTCCTTGCCCTTGTCGACATTCGTGCCCTCAAGGCGCACGACCAGCGGCACTTTCAGGCCCACTTCCTTGACCGCAGCCAGAACGCCCTCGGCGATGACATCGCAGCGCATGATGCCGCCGAAGATGTTCACGAGGATGCCTTTGACATTGGGGTCGGAGGTGATGATCTTGAACGCCTCGGTCACCTTTTCCTTGGTGGCGCCACCGCCCACGTCAAGGAAGTTGGCAGGTTCGGCACCGTAGAGTTTGATGATGTCCATCGTGGCCATCGCAAGACCCGCGCCGTTGACCATGCAGCCGATCTCGCCGTCCAGCGCGATGTAGTTGAGGTCGTATTTGGATGCGGCGAGTTCCTTGGGGTCCTCTTCGGTCTCGTCGCGCAGGGCGGCGATGTCGGAATGGCGATAGATCGCGTTGCCGTCGAAGCTGACCTTGGCGTCCAGCACCTTCAGATCGCCCTTGTCGGTCACGATCAGCGGGTTGATTTCCAGCATCTCCATGTCTTTTTCGACGAAGGCTTTGTAGAGCAGACCCATCAGGTTGACGCATTGCTTGATCTGCGCGCCCTCAAGACCCAGCGAGAAGGCGATGCGGCGGCCGTGGAAGCCCTGATAGCCCGTGGCCGGATCGACGCTGAAGGACAGGATTTTCTCGGGCGTGTGCTCGGCCACTTCCTCGATATCCATGCCGCCCTCGGTCGAGCAGACAAAGGAAATGCGGCTGGTCTGGCGGTCCACCAGAAGCGCCAGATAAAGCTCGGTCGTGATGCCGGAGCCATCTTCGATGTAGATGCGGTTGACCTGCTTGCCTGCGGGGCCGGTCTGATGCGTGACCAGCGTGCGGCCCAGCATCTTCTTGGCTTCCTCGGCGGCCTCTTCGACCGACTTGGCAAGACGGACACCGCCCTTTTCACCGGCGTCGGATTCCTTGAACTTGCCCTTGCCGCGACCGCCCGCGTGGATCTGCGCCTTGACGACCCAGAGGGGTCCGTCCAGTTCGCCTGCGGCGGTTTTGGCTTCTTCGGCCCGGAAGACGACACGTCCGTCCGAGACCGGGGCGCCGTAGGTGCGAAGGAGGGCCTTCGCCTGATACTCATGAATGTTCATGAAATTGTCCCGTCTTGCTGCGATTGCGACGGGGTTTGGCACAGGTTGGACGTGGAAATAAACGGTTTTCGGCGCTTTTCCGGCTTTTGAGCGATTATTTTCGCATTTGTGATCACACCCTGAAAATCTGTGATCACAAAGCGGGACTCGGCTGAGTCATGCGCTCTTCCGGTGATTTGCGAAAGAATCAGGGCCGGCCCATGGCCAGCCCTGATGTCTTGGAACCGAGGTTTCGTCTGCGAAACCAATAGTTGTATGGGCTTATGCCAGCGAGGGGTCGATTTCCTTGCAGGCGGCGACCAGACCTTTGACGGCATCGACAGACTTGTCGAACATCGCCTGTTCGTCCTTGTTCATGGTGATGTCCACGACCTTTTCGACACCGCCCGCGCCGATCACGGTGGGCACGCCGACGTAGAAGCCTTTCAGACCGTAGGCACCGTCCACATAGGCCGCGCAGGGCAGGACGCGCTTTTGGTCTTTCAGATAGGCTTCGGCCATTTCGATGGCCGAGGTCGCGGGGGCGTAGAAGGCGGAACCCGTTTTCAGAAGGCCCACGATTTCCGCGCCGCCGTCACGGGTGCGCTGCACGATGGCGTCCAGCTTGTCCTGAGTGGTCCAGCCCATCTTGACCAGATCCGGCAGCGGGATGCCTGCAACGGTGGAGTAACGCACCAGCGGCACCATCGTATCGCCATGGCCGCCCAGCACGAAGGCGGTGACGTCGCGCATGGACACGCCGAACTCAAGGCTCAGGAAGTGGCGGAAGCGGGCCGAGTCCAGCACGCCGGCCATGCCGCAGACCTTGTTATGGGGCAGGCCCGAGAATTCGCGCAGCGCCCAGACCATCGCGTCAAGCGGGTTGGTGATGCAGATCACGAAGGCATCGGGGGCGTGTTTGGCAATGCCCTCGCCCACGGATTTCATGACCTTGAGGTTGATGCCCAGAAGGTCGTCACGGCTCATGCCCGGCTTGCGGGGCACACCGGCGGTCACGATGCAGACATCCGCGCCCGCGATATCCTCATAGGACTGGGTGCCGCGCAGGGCTGCGTCGAACCCTTCCGAGGGGCCGGATTCCGCGATATCCAGCGCCTTGCCTTCGGGGGTGCCTTCGGCAATGTCGAACAGGACGATATCGCCCAGCTCCTTCAGCGCGGCGAGGTGGGCGAGCGTGCCCCCGATCTGTCCGGCGCCGATAAGGGCAATCTTGGGTCTGGCCATTGGAACTGTCTCCGCTTGGTTGATTTTGCCGCATGGCCTAGTCCCTTCCGCGTCGCCGCGCAAGAGTGCTGCGCCGCGCTGCGGCAGCGAGGGGGGCTGTTGTCCGCCTGCGGATGCGGCTAAATGCGTGACAGGGCGCAATTTTCACGAGCAGGGCCGGAAATGGAGCTGGACGCGCAGTTTTTCATGGTAGCGATACCGGCGGTTCTGTTCGCGGGAATTTCCAAGGGTGGCTTCGGATCGGGTGCAGCCTTTGCCGCTGCCTCGATTCTGGCGGTGGCGCTGGAGCCGGGGCAGGCCCTTGGCATCATGCTGCCGCTTCTGATGCTGATGGATGTGGCCAATCTGCGCCCCTATTGGAAGAAATGGAGCGCGCCGGATGCCAAGCTGCTGATCCTTGGGGCGCTGCCGGGCGTGGCCTTGGGCGCGTGGCTTTACACGATCGCGGATGCCGATGTGTTCCGGTTGCTGATCGGGACGATCTCGATCGCCTTTGTCGCTTGGCAGATGGGGTTGAAACTGGGCCTGATCCGGGCCGCGCGGGCCGAGTTGCCGCTGTGGGCGGGGGCATTGGCCGGGGCGACGGCGGGGTTCACCAGTTTTGTCAGCCACGCGGGCGGGCCGCCTGCGGCGGTCTGGCTGTTGTCGCGCAAGCTGGGCAAGACACCGTTTCAGGCGACGACCGTGATCGTGTTCTGGGCGGTGAACATCGCCAAGTTCGTGCCTTACGCCTTTCTGGGGATCTTTACCGCGCAGACCATGCTGGCCGATCTGTTTCTGGCCCCTGTCGCGCTGTTGGGGGCGTGGCTGGGGGTGAAGGCGCATCACATGGTGCCGGAGCGCGCCTTCTTTGCGCTGACCTATGTTCTGCTGACGCTGACGGGGATCAAGCTGATCTGGGATGCGCTGACCTGACGGTCAGGCACCCTTGCCGGGGGCGGGGGGCGCGTCGGCCATCGTCTCGAACGCCTGACCGCTGGCGACGATGCAGGTCAGGCCGTTGGGCAGCGTCACGGTGATCGTCCAACTGCCGCTGGCATCGCTGGCAAAAACCTCGACCACGGCGTTGTCGGCCCCAAGGCCCATGGACCGGCGCGTTTCGCCATAGGTGCCGGCCAGCCGTTCGACCACACGGTCGCGCGGGGCGCAATGCGCGGTCGTTTGCGAGGTGGCGGCGGGGGATATGGTGGCAAGGGCCATCGTCAGAAGGACCACGCCCGCTGTCAGAATCGTCCGTTCCAGTGCCATTGCCCCGCCCTTTCGCTGACCGTCCTGCGGCAAGACTGCGCGGGTGAGGTTGAATAATGGTTAACGTGGCGCTCCATGTTTGCGGCATGCTGTGGCATGCGCTTTTTTCTGCGATGCGGCACGAATAGTCTTGAAGGTTTCCACCAAAAAATGCCATCTCGGCGCAAGATTATTACACGCCAGACTCGCCTGCGCAGATTCAAGGAAAGGTCCCGCTCATGGATGTCCGCCCCTATCGTTCGGTTCTCTATATCCCCGGCTCGAAAGAGCGTGCGCTGGAGAAGGCGCGCGATCTGCCGGTGGATGCGATCATCTTCGATCTGGAGGATGCGGTGACGCCCGATGCCAAGGTCGAGGCGCGGGCCACGCTGGCGCAGGCCCTTGCGGTGGGTGGCTATGGCGACAAGGTCAAGATCATCCGCATCAACGGGCTGGATACGGCATGGGGGGCCGGTGATGTGGACGCGCTGCGCGATGCGGGTGCGGATGTGTTCCTGCTGCCCAAGGTGAATTCCGCAGCCGATGTGCAGGCGCTGTCGGACCTTTTGGGTAATGGCACGCCGATCTGGGCGATGATGGAGACGCCGCTGGGCATCCTGAACGCGGGCGCGATTGCCGCGCATCCGCAGTTGACCGGGTTTGTCGCGGGCACCAACGATCTGGCGAAAGAGCTGAACTGCCGTTCGCGCGCGGACCGTCTGCCGATGCAGATGGCCTTGCAGACGATCCTGATGGCGGCGCGGGCTTATGGCGTGATCGCGATTGACGGGGTCTACAACCAGTTCAAGGACGACGAGGGTTTGCGCGCCGAATGTGAACAGGGCCGCGATCTGGGTTTTGACGGCAAGACGCTGATCCATCCGGCGCAGGTGGATGTGACCAATGCGGTATTCGCCCCGTCCGAAGCCGAGGTTGATCTGGCCCGTCGTCAGATCGCCGCCTTCGAGGAGGTGCAGGCGAGCGGGCAGGGCGTGGCCGTGGTGGATGGTAAAATCGTCGAAAACCTGCATGTTGAGACCGCCAAGAAAATCCTCGCCATGGCATCCGCCATCGCGTCCCTCTGAGCGGAGCGTTTTCCATGATCCTTCTGACCCTCGGCGTGATCCTTTGGGCGGTGGCCCATTACTTCAAGAGACTGGCCCCCGATGCGCGTGCCGCGATGGGCAAAAGGGGCAAGGGGCTGGTGGCCGTGGCGCTGGTGATCAGCCTGCTGATGATGATCTTCGGCTATCGCGGAGCAGAGTTCATCCATGTCTGGTCCCCGCCAAGCTGGACCGTGCATCTGAACAACCTGATGATGCTGATCGCCGTGTTCCTGTATGGGATGAGCGCCACAACGGGCCGTTTGCGCGGCAAGATGCGGCATCCGCAGTTGACGGCCGTCAAGGTCTGGGCGGTGGCGCATCTGCTGGTGAACGGGGATCTGGCCTCGATCATCCTGTTCGGCGGCATGCTGGTCTGGGCGGTGGGATCGGTGATCCTGATCAACCGGTCCGAAGTCTGGGCGCGGCCCGCTCCGGGCGAGGCGAAGAAGGATATTCTTCTGGTGGTCATCACGCTGGTGACCTTTGGCCTGATGACCGCGATCCATGCCTGGCTGGGTGTCTGGCCGTTTCCGGGGTGAAGTGATGCAGCTTTACCGTTTCCTGACCGCAGACGATACATCCGCCTTTTGCCACAAGGTGACCGAGGCGCTGAACAAGGGTTGGGTGCTGCATGGCGGCCCGACCTATGCGTTCGATGCGGCCAATGGCGTGATGCGCTGTGGGCAAGCCGTCACCAAGGAGGTGCAAGGCACCTATTCCCCTGAACTCAGTCTTGGAGAGCAGTGAATGAAAGTCCCGCAATTTCATGTGGTTCCGATCAAGACAAGCGCGGGTCGGTTCTTTGAGGACTATCGTATAGGGCAGGTGATCGACCATGCCGTGCCGCGCACGGTGTCGGGCGGAGAGCGGGCGATGTATCACGCGCTTTATCCGATGCGGCATGCCTTGTATTCGTCGGATGAATTCGCGCGCGCCTGTGGTCTGCCGGAAAGCCCGCTGGATGATCTGGCGGCGTTTCACATCGTCTTTGGCAAGACCGTGCCCGATGTGTCTTTGAACGCGATTGCCAATCTGGGCTATGCCGAGGGGCGCTGGCTGAAGCCCGTCTATGCGGGGGATACGATCCGCTCGACTTCCGAGGTGATCGGGCTGAAGCAGAATTCCAACGGGCAGTCGGGCGTGGTCTATGTGCGCACGCGCGGCCTGAACCAGCGGGACGAGGTGGTGCTGGATTATGTGCGCTGGGTGATGGTGCGCAAGAACGATACCAGCGCACCAGCGCCGGAGACGGTGGTGCCGGAACTGGCGCAGGCCCTGACGCCGGATCAGCTTGTGGTGCCCGAGGGGCTGGATTTCACGAACCATGATTTCACCTTGTCCGGCGCGCCGCATCGCTGGGGCGATTACGAGATCGGCGAGACGATCGACCATGTGGATGGTGTGACGGTCGAGGAGGCCGAGCACATGATCGCCACGCGGCTGTGGCAGAACACCGCCAAGGTGCATTTCGACGCCACGCAGCGTGCGGATGGGCGGCGGCTGATCTATGGCGGGCATGTGATCAGCATGGCGCGGGCGCTGTCCTTCAATGGTCTGGCCAATGCGCAGATGATCGTGGGTCTGAACGCGGGCGCCCATGCCAACCCCTGTTTCAGTGGCGACACGATCCGCGCCTGGTCCGAGGTGCTGGACAAGGCCGAGACATCAGCGCCGGGCGTGGGGGCGATCCGGTTGCGGCTGGTCGCGACCAATGCGGCGGGGGCGTTCCGCCTGAAAAGCGACGATGGCAAGTATCAGCCGCATGTGTTGCTGGATCTGGATTACTGGGCATTGATGCCGATGTGATCACAAAATGCGTGACCGGTTTCGCAGGGGTTCGGGTGCCGACATGGGCAAAAGCCTGCTTGTCCTGCCCGGATCTGGGCGGGTTTACGTCGCGTGATTCCCCTTTGAGGGGATGCGATGGGTGCGTTTGTGATCACAGCTAAACCTGTTGTGATCACGAAACCCTTCATTGCGTCACTTCGCGCAGATTTTTCTGCATCTCGGGGCTGTGCTGACGTGACAGAGCCGCTAAAAAGAGTATCAAGGCCGCAAAAGGCATCGAAAGGTATACCGTCGTGTGCAATGTTGGCGCCGGTCCTTTCGCAACCCAAGAAGGAAGGGACACATGGCTGACGTGAACCGGGGCAACCGCCCGCTTTCGCCGCACCTGTCAATCTATCGCCCGCAGCTGACCTCGATCACCTCGATCCTGACGCGGATCACCGGCAACGCGCTGATCCTGGCCGCGTTGCTGATCGTGTGGTGGTTTCTGGCAGCTGCAACCTCGCCCGAGTATTTCGCCATTGCGGATGGGGTGATCACCAGTTGGTTCGGGGATCTGGTGATGTTCCTGTCGCTGTGGGCGCTGTGGTATCACACGCTGGCGGGTGTGCGGCATCTGATCTGGGACAATGCGGTGGGTCTGGACCTGCCGACCGCCTACAAGCTGGGTTATGCGGTGATCGGCGGGTCGGTGCTGCTGACCCTGCTGACCGTGGCCGTGATCTGAGGAGGATGGACATGCGTTACCTGACCGACCGCAAACGCGCCATGGGCATGGGATCGGCCAAGACGGGCACGGCCCATTTCTGGTCGATGAAAGTGTCTTCCGTCGCGTTGCTGATCCTGATCCCCTTGTTCGTGTTCACCTTCGGGCCGATGCTGGGCGCGCCGCATGCGGATGTGCTGGCCCACTTCGCGCGGCCTTTCCCGGCCATCGTGGCAGGGTTGACCCTGATCGTTGGATTCAAACATTTCAACGACGGTGCCCAAACCATGATCGAGGACTATGTCCACGGGACGACACAGAAAATCGTGATCATCGCGGTGACCTGCCTGAGCTATGGCGCAGCGGCCACCGGGCTGTTCGCCATCGCCAAGATCGCGCTTTAATTTTCGGAGACCGTTGCAATGGCAGCTTATGAATATGAAACCCACGACTATGACGTCGTGGTGGTCGGGGCCGGCGGGGCCGGTCTGCGCGCGACGCTGGGCATGGCCGAACAAGGGCTGCGCACCGCATGCGTGACCAAGGTGTTCCCGACCCGCTCGCATACCGTGGCGGCGCAGGGTGGAATCGCGGCGTCCCTGTCGAACATGGGTCCGGATCACTGGCAGTGGCACATGTATGACACCGTCAAGGGGTCGGACTGGCTGGGTGATACGGACGCGATGGAATACCTCGCCCGTGAAGCGCCCAAGGCGGTGTACGAGCTGGAACATTACGGCGTGCCGTTTTCCCGCACCGAAGAGGGCAAGATCTATCAGCGCCCCTTTGGTGGTCACACGACCGAATTCGGCGAAGGCCCGCCCGTGCAGCGCACCTGTGCTGCCGCTGACCGGACCGGTCACGCGATCCTGCACACGCTTTATGGGCAAAGCCTGAAGCAGAAGGCCGAGTTCTATATCGAATATTTCGCCATCGACCTGATCATGTCGGAAGATGGCGTCTGTCAGGGTGTCGTCTGCTGGAAGCTGGACGATGGCACGATGCATGTGTTCAACGCCAAGATGGTGGTGCTGGCGACGGGCGGCTATGGCCGCGCCTATTTCAGCGCGACATCCGCCCATACCTGCACCGGCGACGGCAACGGGATGGTGGCGCGGCAGGGTCTGCCCTTGCAGGACATGGAATTCGTCCAGTTCCACCCCACCGGCATCTATGGCGCGGGCTGCCTGATCACCGAGGGCGCGCGCGGCGAGGGCGGGTATCTGACCAACTCGGAAGGCGAGCGGTTCATGGAACGCTATGCGCCGACCTACAAGGATCTGGCCAGCCGCGATGTGGTGTCCCGCTGCATGACGATGGAGATCCGCGAGGGGCGCGGTGTCGGCCCGGATGGTGATCACATCCATCTGCACCTGAACCACCTGCCGCCCGAGGCGCTGCATCTGCGTCTGCCCGGTATTTCGGAAAGCGCGCGCATCTTCGCCGGTGTGGACGTGACCAAGGAACCGATCCCGGTGCTGCCGACCGTGCATTACAACATGGGCGGTATCCCTACCAACTATTGGGGCGAGGTGCTGAACCCGACCGCTGACGATCCCGACCGGATCGTGCCCGGCCTGATGGCCGTGGGCGAGGCGGGCTGTGCCTCGGTGCATGGGGCGAACCGTCTTGGCTCGAACTCCTTGATCGACCTTGTGGTCTTTGGCCGCGCCGCCGCGATCAAGGCGGGGCAGGTCGTGACGGCGGGCGCGCCGAACCCCAAGGCGAACCCGGCCTCGATCGAGTATGCGTTCACCCGTTTCGACGGTCTGCGCCATGCCAAGGGCAATATCGGCACTGCCGAGCTGCGACTTGAGATGCAAAAGACGATGCAGGCCGATGCGGCCGTGTTCCGCACCGACAAGACGCTGGCTGAAGGTGTCGCCAAGATGACCGCCGTGGCGGGCAAGATGGATGACATCAAGGTCACCGACCGCAGCCTGATCTGGAACTCCGACCTGATGGAGACGCTGGAGCTGACCAACCTGATGCCCAACGCGCTGGCCACCATCGTGGGGGCCGAGGCGCGCAAGGAATCGCGTGGCGCACATGCCCATGAGGATTATCCCGACCGGGATGATGCCAACTGGCGCAAGCATACCATCGCGCGGGTCGATGGCACCAAGGTGGATCTGAGCTATCGCCGGGTCGTGACCGAGCCTCTGACCAAGGAAGCCGAAGGCGGGATCGACCTGAAGAAAATCGCGCCCAAGGCGCGGGTCTATTGAGCCGCCGCACGGGGATAAACGCCCTGCGCGGGCTGTCGGTGGCGGTGCTTTGCGCCGCCACGCTGGCCGCCTGCACGCCGGCCGATCAGGACAGGCTAACCCGCGACGCCGCACGCGCCGCGATCACGCCGGTTCTGGTGGACCGCTTCCCCGGTGTGCCGGTGGCGCCTGCGGTGGATTGCATCGTCGACAATGCGAACAGCCGTGAATTGCTGTCGCTTGCGGCGGACAGCATCACCGGCCCCACGGCGAATACGGTGGAACTTGTGACAAATATCGTGTCCCGGCCGGACACGCTCAATTGCCTGCTGGCCAATGGCCTGCCAGCCCTTCTGTGACGGGAGAGACATCATGGTGCAACTGACACTGCCGAAGAACAGCCGGATGCGGACCGGCAAGACATGGCCCAAGCCCGAAGGCGCCAAGAATATCCGCACCTTCAAGATCTATCGATGGAACCCCGATGACGGGGAAAACCCGCGGCTGGATACCTATCACGTTGATCTGGACACCTGCGGGCCGATGATTCTGGACGCGCTGATCAAGATCAAGTCCGAGATCGACCCCACGCTGACCTTCCGCCGCTCGTGCCGCGAAGGGATCTGCGGGTCCTGCGCGATGAATATCGACGGGATCAACACGCTGGCCTGTCTGCATGGCATGGATGACGTGAAGGGCGATGTGAAGATCTATCCGCTGCCGCATATGCCGGTCATCAAGGACCTGATCCCCGACCTCACGCATTTCTATGCGCAGCATGCCTCGATCATGCCGTGGCTTGAGACCAAGACCAACCGCCCCGCGAAAGAGTGGCGCCAGTCGGTCGAGGATCGTGAAAAGCTGGACGGGCTTTATGAATGCGTGATGTGCGCCTGCTGCTCGACCTCCTGCCCGTCTTATTGGTGGAATGGCGATCGGTATCTGGGGCCGGCCGCGCTTCTGCATGCCTATCGCTGGATCATCGACAGCCGGGATGAGGCGACGGGCGAGCGTCTGGACGAGTTGGAAGACCCGTTCAAACTCTATCGCTGCCACACGATCATGAACTGCGCCAAGACCTGCCCCAAGGGCCTGAACCCGGCCAAGGCGATTGCCGAGATCAAGAAGATGATGGTCGAACGGACCGTTTAATTCGGACGTCGCTTGAGTATTTGAAGCAAGATGAAAGGGGCGGGCGCGATGGCCTGCCCTTTTCGCTTTTCAGAAGGAATGTGTCATGGTCGTCGTTGTCGGGCTGATCATCGCTTTCGTGCTGGTCGCGATTTTCGCGCGGCGCGGGGTGCGGATGTGTCGCTGGCGGATGGACAGGACACGGGATCGCGACGGGTTGCAGTTCTTTCGTTGCGCGGCCTGCGGGGCCGAGGTGCTTGTCCCGCCCGGAAAGATGCCGCAGGATTGCCGAGATCCGCGCCGCGCGGGACAAGGATGAGAGGGACCATGCAAGAGCCAGCCGATGCCGCCGCACGCCGTGCCGTAAACCCCGTGATCTGCTATCCGGTGGAGAGTTTGGCGGCGCCCGATCTGACGCTTTATGCGGGGTTTCGGGCCGCGGCGGTGAAGGCGGGTGAAGTCGTCGTGCCGCCACGCGATGCGGCGACTTTCCGGGTGCCGGCAGGCGGGTTCTTTCGGATCTCTTCGATTGACGGCCCGCAGGTGGGCGATCTGAACCTGTGGAACGCCGATGATCTGGGCGAGAGGTTCTACAGCGGCAAGACCCGCGCGCTGCATGGCACGCATGTGACGACCGGGCAGCGGTTGTGGTCCAGCTTTCCCGGCTTGCGGCCCATGGCCACGATCGTGGCCGATACGCTGGGCTGGTATGGCAAGGACGCGTTCGGCGGGTCGGTGCATGATGTGATCGGCACGCGCTGCGATCCTTATACGCATAACCTGTTGTCGGGGGGGCAGTACCACCATTGCTGCCATTCCAACCTGACCCGCGCGCTGGCCGATGCGACGGGGCTGTCGCTGTCCGAGGCGGAGGGGCATGTCCATGACGTGCTCAATGTCTTCATGTGCACCGGGTTCACCCGCGATACGGGGCAGTATTTCATGAAGGCCAGCCCTGTGCGGCCGGGCGACTATCTGGAGTTTTTCGCGGAAATCCCTTTGCTGGGCGCTCTGTCGGCCTGTCCGGGGGGCGACTGTTCGTCGGAACATTCCTCGGATCAGGCGGCGTGTCATCCGCTTCTGATCGAGATGTTCGAGACACCCGCCGCCCGCTTGGGCGATTGGGCCAGCCCGCCGCCCAATGCCTATGACCGCAGCCACGGGCGGTAGGGTCAGGCGTCCGGGAAAGCGGCTTGCAGCGCGATTTCCACCATGTCGCCAAAGCTACCTTGGCGTTGATCGGCGGGCAGGGCGGCCCCCGTCAGCAGGTGGTCGGATACGGTCAGCACCGCCAGCGCGCGCACCTTGTGCCGCAGGGCGAGGTTGTACAACTCTGCCGCCTCCATCTCGACGCCCAGGATGCCGTGGCGTGTCATGATCTCGTTCAGGTCGGGGCGTTCGTCGTAGAACACATCCGCGGAATAGATGCCGCCCACATGGGTGGGCACGCCCCGCGCCTCGGCCGCAGTCACGGCGGCGCGCAGCAGCGACCAATCGGCATGGGGGGCAAAATTCAGTTCGCGGAAGATGCCCGAGGATGGGGTGGAAAGTGTCGTGGCCGCCATCGCGATGATCACGTCGCGTATCGCCACATGCGCCTGCATCGCCCCGCAGGAGCCGATGCGGATCAGGGTTTTCGCGCCATAGTCGCGGATCAGTTCGTTTGCATAGATCGACAGCGACGCCATCCCCATGCCCGAGCCGTGGATCGTCACGCGGTTCCCGCGCCAGAGACCGGTATAGCCCAGCATCCCGCGCACCTCGTTGACCAGACGGGCCTCGGACAGAAAGGTTTCGGCAGCCCATTTGGCGCGCAGCGGATCGCCGGGCATCAGGACGGTTTCAGCGATCTCGCCGGGTTGGGCACCGATATGGATGGTCATTTCTGTCGTCCTTCTAGCGCGAATACTTGATGAAAGGCGTAAGCTTCGCGATGCGGTCATACAACAGCCGCGCGGTCGTGTTGAAGTCCTGCGTCATCCAGTAGACGGCGGGGGTGCCACGGCGGTCGGCCTCGGCATAGACCGCCTCGATCAGGGCGCGGCCCACGCCCTGTCCGCGCACATCCGGGTCGGCATAGAGGTCTTGCAGGTAGCAGACATCCTCGATGCGCCAGTTATGGGCGTGCCAGATCATGTGGACCAGACCCACGGCGCGGCCATCCAGATCGGCGATGAAGCAGCACCGCTCTGGTTGGGCGGGGTCAAGCTGGCGCGCGAAGGTGGTCTGAAAGATCTCGTCGGGCAGCGTGGTGTCATAGAAGGCCAGATAAGCCGTCCAGAGGCGACGCCATTCTGGTTCATCGGCGGCGATCAGGGGGCGGATGGTCAACGGCATGGGCAGGGTTCCTTGCAAGGGTTGACCCATGTTGACGGCAGGTTTCGTCGGGGTGCAAGGGGAACTGCGCGGAATACCGCCCCTTTGCAGGGCGCAGGGCGGCATGAACCTGCCCGTCCTCTTGGCGCGGGTTTGCACAGGAGGGGCGGGCTGACCATGTTGGCTGGGCGAGGCGGGCCAATGCCCTGCCAGACAACCCGAAACACTGGAGGCATCCATGACACTGACGACACACCGTAGCCTGAAAGCCCTGTTCCTGAGCGCATCCGTTGCCGCTCTGAGCCTTGGGGCGGTGGCGCCGGTCGCCGCGCAAACGGCCGCTCCTACACCCGAAACGCAATCGGCCCCGCAGGTCGAGATGACCGATGCGAAACTGGAGGCCTTTGTGACAGCGCTTCTGGGAGTCGAAGAGGTGCGGCAGGATTATACGCCACAGATCGAAGCCGCGACCGATGAGGCGCAGCAGACCGAACTGGTCAATCAGGCCAATGCCGAGATCATCGAGAAGATCGAGGCGGTGCCGGATCTGACCGTGGATGAATATGTGACGATCGCACAGGTCGCGCAGCAGGATCAGGCGCTGGGCGAGCGGATCGCCATGATGGTCGAGGCGCAAACGACCGGCGCGACGCAGACAGAGTGATCTGTCGATCCAACCGGAAAGGGGGCCTCGCGGCCCCCTTTTTCTTTGCCTTGAGTGGCGATCATTCGGCAGCGACAGCCTTGGGGTCGGCCAGCGTGACGATATCCATCATGATCGTGTTCAACTCGAAATCCTTGGGCGTGTAGACGCGGGCGACGCCCATTTCAGCCAAGCGTTTCGCGTCGTCCTCGGGGATGATCCCGCCCACGACCACGGGGATATGGCCAAGACCCGCCGCGCGCAGGCGGTCCATCAGATCGGCCATCAGCGGCATATGCGAGCCGGACAGGATCGAGAGGCCGACGACATGGGCCTGCCCTTCGCTGGCGGCTTTCACGATCTCTTCGGGGGTCAGGCGGATACCTTCATAGTCGATCTCCATCCCGCAGTCGCGGGCGCGGAAGGCGATCTGCTCGGCCCCGTTGGAATGGCCGTCCAGCCCCGGCTTGCCCACCAGAAAGCGCAGGCGGCGGCCCAGCTTGTCGGACACGCTATTCACCGCGTCGCGGATATCGTCCAGCCCTTCGGTCTTGTTGCTGACGGAGCGCGACACGCCGGTGGGGCCGCGATACTCGCCGAACACCGCGCGCATCTGGGCGGCCCATTCGCCGGTGGTGACGCCCGCTTTGGCGGCCTTGATCGAGGGTTCCATGATGTTGCGGCCCTCCTTGGCGGCGGCGCGCAGGTCGGCCAGCGCCTCGGCCACGGCTTTCGCGTCGCGGGTGTTGCGCCAGTCGTTCAGGCGGCCGATCTGTTCGGCCTCGACCGCCGGATCGACGGTCATGATCCCGCCGTCCCCGGTCATCAGGGGCGAGGGTTCGCCCTGCTGCCATTTGTTCACGCCCACCACGATCGTCTCATTCCGCTCGATCCGGTTGAGGCGCTCGGCGTTGCTGTCCACCAGACGCGATTTCATGTATTCGATGGCGCTGATCGCGCCGCCCATGCTGTCAAGGTTCGCCAGCTCCGCCCGCGCGCCTTCCTTCAGCGCCTCGACCTTGCGGTCCACGGCGGGGTTGCCGTCAAATAGGTCGTCATATTCCAGAAGGTCCGTCTCATAGGCCATGATCTGCTGCATCCGCAGCGACCATTGCTGATCCCATGGGCGCGGCAGGCCCAAAGCCTCGTTCCACGCGGGCAATTGCACGGCGCGGGCGCGGGCCTTTTTCGACAGGGTCACGGCCAGCATCTCGATCAGGATGCGGTAGACGTTGTTTTCAGGTTGCTGTTCGGTCAGGCCAAGGCTGTTGACCTGCACGCCGTAACGGAAGCGGCGGAATTTCGGATCGCTCACGCCATAGCGGGTTTCGCAGATTTCATCCCACAGATCGACGAAGGCGCGCATCTTGCACATCTCGGTGACAAAACGGATGCCCGCGTTCACGAAGAACGAGATCCGGCCGACAAGCTGCGGGAAATCCTCGGCGGGCACCTTGTTCTTCAGGTCGTCCAGCACGGCGGTGGCGGTGGCCAGCGCGAAGGCCAGTTCCTGTTCCGGCGTCGCACCCGCCTCTTGCAGATGGTAGGAACAGACGTTCATCGGGTTCCATTTTGGCACATGGGTATAGCAATAGGCCGCGACATCGGTGATCAGGTGCAAGGAGGGTTTCGGCGGCAGGATATAGGTGCCGCGGCTCAGGTATTCCTTGATGATGTCGTTCTGCACGGTCCCTTGCAGCTTGCTGATATCGGCGCCCTGTTCCTCGGCCACCGCGATATAGAGGGCGAGCAGCCACGGGGCCGTGGCGTTGATCGTCATCGAGGTATTCATCTGTTCCAGCGGGATCGCGTCGAACAGCGTCCTCATGTCGCCCAGATGACAGACCGGCACGCCGACCTTGCCCACCTCGCCGCGCGCCAGAATGTGGTCGCTGTCATAGCCCGTCTGCGTGGGCAGGTCGAAGGCGACCGACAGGCCCGTCTGTCCTTTGGCCAGATTCGAGCGATAGAGCGCGTTTGAGGCCTTGGCCGTGGAGTGGCCGGCATAGGTGCGGAAAAGCCAGGGCTGGTCTTTTTGCGTCTGGGTCATGGGGCCTCGCGGGTCATCTGGTGAATCGGGGTCGGCAACTTTGTTGCGTCCCCGCGTTGATACTTGGAATTTTATGGCGCTGTCAATTCGCTGCATTGCGGCATGGGACGCGGCGTCGTCCGCCTCTGCATTTGATTTACCTCTGACCGGATTCGCGCCATTGTCGCGCATATGGGTGCAACCGTTGAAATGCCTGTCTGGCTGCTGGTCCTGATCCTGCTTTTCGCGGGCGTGACCTTTGCATCGCATTTCCTGTTCCCGTCCGTGCGATGGTTCTTCCGCAAACGCGCCGAGCGGGTCATCGACGAATTGAACAAGCGGCTGGAGCGGCCGATTCAGCCGTTCAAGCTGGCGCGGCGCTATGACATGATCCAGCGCCTGATCTATGACCCCGAGGTGCTGCGTGCCGTGGCCGCCCATGCCGCAAGCGAAGGCGTGCCCGAGAACGTGGCCTTCGAGCAGGCGCGGCGCTATGCGCGGGAAATCGTGCCCTCGTTCAGTGCCAGCGCCTATTTCGGGGTGGCGACGCGGCTGGCCAAGCTGATCTCGACCTCGCTTTATCGGGTGCGGCTGGGCCATTACGCGGGTGACGCGCTGGCGCAGGTGGACCGGGACGCGACGGTGGTCTTTGTCATCAACCACCGCAGCAACATGGATTATGTGCTGGTCACCTATCTGGCGGCGGAACGCTCGGCCCTGTCCTATGCGGTGGGGGAATGGGGCCGGGTCTGGCCACTCAGCGCGCTGATCCGGGCTATGGGGGCCTATTTCATCCGGCGCAAGCGGTTCGGCCCGCTCTACAAGGCGGTGCTGTCGCGCTATGTGCAACTGGCGACCGAGGCGGGGGTGACGCAGGCGGTGTTCCCCGAAGGCGGGTTGAGCCTGACCGGGGCGATTGCGCCGCCCAAGCGCGGGATCCTGAAATATATCGTGGAAGGCCATGATCCGACGGCGCGCGACGTGGTTTTCGTGCCTGTTGCGGTGAATTACGACCGTGTGCTGGAGGACCGGGTGCTGGTCGCCGCCCATGAGGCGGGCGAGCGGCGGTTCACCGCACGGCTGAGCACGGTGCTGGGCTTTCTGGTCAGGATGCTGCGCCTGCGGTTCAAGGGGCAGTTCCACAGGTTCGGCTATGCCTCGGTCAGTTTCGGCGAGCCGCTGTCGCTCAAGGCATTCGGGACGGATGTGCCGGCGCTGGCGGATGAGCTGATGGCCCGCATCGCAGCAGAAGTGCCGGTGCTGCCGGTGCCCCTGGTGGCGACAGCGCTGTTGCAGGCGGAAGAACCGCTGAACCGGGCCGAACTGGACCGTGCCGTGCGCGCGCTGGTCGAAGATCTGCCGGAAGCGCATCTGCATATGCCCCGGCAGGATGTGGGCTATCTGATCGAGGTCGGGTTGCGGATGCTGATCCTGCGCCATCTGGTGGAAGAGGATGGCGGGTTCCTTGTGGTGACCCCGGCGGCGCGCCCGCTGTTGGCGTTCTATGCCGCTTCCATCGCGCATCTCTTTCGCAGTCGCAGCGCATAGGCGCTGTCATGCTGCAACTGCTCGGTTATAAAATTACAAAAACATGCTTATTGCGGTTGCATTATTACGCGGCCAACTTTATTCCCAAGGTCAGATCCGCGATTCTGCATTGCGGCATGACAAGACACACTTGGAACAGTGACCAAAACGGAGGTTGAGATGGCTCTGGATACGCATACCGGGATCGCGCCCTATGACGCGCCGGAAAAGGACCTCTATGAAATCGGTGAAATGCCGCCTTTGGGTTATGTGCCCAAGAAGATGTATGCTTGGGCGATCCGCCGCGAGCGGCATGGCGAACCGGAAAAAAGCTTTCAGGTCGAGGTTGTCGATACATGGGAGATCGACAGCAACGAGGTGCTGGTCCTCGTGATGGCGGCAGGCGTCAACTATAACGGTGTCTGGGCCGGACTGGGCCAGCCCATCAGCCCCTTTGACGGGCACAAGCAGCCGTTCCACATTGCCGGGTCGGATGCGTCGGGGATCGTTTGGAAGGTGGGTTCTGCCGTCAAGACATGGAAGGTCGGCGACGAGGTCGTGGTGCATTGCAATCAGGACGATGGCAATGACGAGGAATGCAACGGCGGCGATCCGATGATGTCGCCCACCCAGCGGATCTGGGGCTATGAGACACCGGACGGGGCCTTCGCGCAGTTCACCCGCGTGCAAGCGCAGCAGTTGATGCCGCGCCCCAAGCACCTGACATGGGAGGAAAGCGCCTGCTATACGCTGACGCTGGCCACCGCCTATCGGATGCTGTTCGGCCATGCGCCGCACGAGTTGAAGCCCGGCCAGAACGTGCTCGTCTGGGGCGCGTCCGGCGGTCTGGGCTCCTATGCGATCCAGTTGGCGAATACGGCCGGGGCCAATGCCATCGGCGTGATCTCGGAAGAGGACAAACGCGAGTTCGTGATGGCGATGGGCGCCAAGGGCGTGATCAACCGCAAGGATTTCAATTGCTGGGGTCAGATGCCCACGGTGAATACGCCCGAATATAACGAGTGGCTGAAAGAGGCGCGCAAGTTCGGCAAGGCGATCTGGGACATCACCGGCAAGGGTGTGAACGTCGATATGGTCTTCGAACATCCCGGCGAGGCGACATTTCCCGTCTCTACCCTGATCTGCAAGAAGGGCGGGATGGTCGTGATCTGTGCGGGCACCAGCGGTTTCAATTGCACCTTCGACGTGCGCTACATGTGGATGCACCAGAAGCGTCTTCAGGGCAGCCACTTCGCCCATCTGAAACAGGCCAGCGCCGCCAACAAGCTGATGATCGAGCGGCGGCTTGACCCCTGCATGTCCGAGGTCTTTCCCTGGTCCGACATCCCGATGGCGCATACCAAGATGCTGCGCAACCAGCACAAGCCGGGCAACATGGCCGTTCTGGTGCAGGCCCCCCGCACGGGGTTGCGCACGGTCGAAGACGTGCTGGAGGCCGGGCGCGGCTGAAACTGACAGTTAACTGTCAAGTCACTCGGAAAGTTGACACTTGGACCCGCGATTCGGTTAACGGATCGCGGGTTTGTCGTTTACCACTGTTCCGCGCCAGTGATTTCAAGCACTTGTCTGTCTTGATCCCACCAGTTCGGGGGGGCTTGAATTCGTGGGTAGGGTCCATTTGCGCCTTGTGGCTATAGTGGGACATGGCCTCAGGGCCCTGTCCTGCCGCACCGCGCCTTCGTCGCGTTAATCATTCCTTAACCGGTTGAGGAGCACTGTCATCATGCAGAACGAATGGCTTCTGGATGTCATCGCGGATCTGAAAACCTTTGCAGGTGAAAACGGCATGGAGCAGTTGGCGCGGCACCTTGAAGAGACCCGCGAGATCGTCCTGACCGAGATGTCATCCAGTCGCGGGGAGGCGCCGGTGGCGTTGCCGATGGATGAGAAGCGGACTGGAGCAGATACTTGAAACGGTCGAACATGCGACCGCACCGCAGGATATGCAAAGCGCCATCGAGGCGCTGAGAGACGCCTTTGGCGTCAACCACATGGTCTATCATTGGGTCAGCGCCGCCGGGCAGCAATATGGCTGCGGCACCTATGCGCCCGATTGGGTCGCCCGCTATCTGGAACGCGACTATCTGCGGATCGACCCCGTGGTGCAGGGCTGCATGCAGAACTTCCAGCCACAGGACTGGAAGCGCCTGGACTGGAGCGGCAAGGCGCAAAGGGCCTTTCAGGCGGATGCCATCGCCCATGGTGTCGGACGGCAGGGATTCTCGATCCCGATCCGCGGACCGAACGGGCAGTTTGCGCTGTTCACGGTCAACCACGATGCCGATGATGCCACTTGGTCGGCCTTCGCGCAGCGCCACGGGCGCGACCTGATCCTGATCGCGCATTATTTCAACTCGAAGGCGCTGGAGTTCGAACCCGGTCGCAGCCCCCCGCCCGCGCAGGCCCTCTCGCCGCGCGAGATCGACGCCATGACCCTGCTGGCCATGGGCTATAGCCGGGCGCAGGTGGCCAACTCGCTGTCGATCTCGGAACATACGCTGCGGGACTACATCGAAAGCGCGCGGTTGAAGCTGGGCGCGCTGAACACCACCCATGCCGTGGCCCGCGCGATCAGTCGCGGCTTGATCGTGGTCTAGCGCGCCGCCCTTCTCCGTCCGCTGGGCCAAGGCCCTGTTAACCAGATCAGCCTAGATCTGCGCCCTCCAACCAGAGGAGACCAGCGATGCTGCGCTATGTGACGGCAGGGGAATTGACGCAGTATCCCGTTCTGCGTGACACGATGTTCCGGGACCGGGCCGCGCAATTCTCGGACCGGTTGGGCTGGTCCGTTGCCGTCGATGCGGGCGGGTTCGAGCGGGATCAATATGATGCGCTGGACCCGCTCTATGTGATCTGGGCGCAGCCCTGCGGGCGGCACGGCGGGTCGATGCGCTTTCTGCCGACCACGGGGCGCTGCATGGTGAACGAGCATTTCGCCCATCTGAACGCCGGTGTTCCGGTGCGGAACCCGCAGATCTGGGAATGCACGCGTTTCTGTCTGGCCCCCGGTGCCGGATCGCAGGTGGCCGCCGCCTTGATGCTGGCCGGTGGCGAGTTGCTGGAACGGCAGGGGTTGCGGCATTTCGTGGGCGTGTTCGACGCCAATATGGAGCGGATCTATCGCCGGATCGGGTCCTGTCCGCAGGTTCTGGGCCATGCGGGCGAGGGGCGTGCGCGGGTCAGTCTGGGGCTGTGGTCGCTGACGCCCCCGGCGCGGGCCCGGGTGGCGCGGCGGGCGGGACTATCTGCGGCGCTGTCCGCGCTGTGGTATCGCCGCGCCTTCGGAGGGGCAGAGGACACAGGTGGCGTGATCGCGGGCTCTGGCCCTTGGCGCGGGGCGGCTGTAGGGTCGCGCCATGACCCTGCCCGCTGTGACATTTTCTGAAGATCAGGCCGAAGCCTTTGACCGTATCGCCGGTGCCCTGCGCGGCGTGGGCGTCGATCTGGAAGAGGGTGTCCTGACCCCCGCGACTGAGGGGGCGTCACGTGTCTTGGCCGTGATCGGCAAGGCCGGGTCGGGCAAGACCCTGCTGCTGGCCGAACTGACCCACGCCCTAGAGGCGGCAGGGGTGGAGCTGGTGTCCGGCGATTACGAGGGCAAGCGCCGCAAGGACCGGCGCACGCTGGCGATTCTGGCCCCCACGAACAAGGCGGCCTCGGTGCTGCGGAACCGTGGTGTCCCCGCGACGACGATCCACCGCATCATCTATACCCCCGTCTATGATCCCGAATACGAGCGTGTCGCCGAATGGCTGGCCGGCAATGGCGAGCGCCCCGAGATCGAGGGGCTGACCGATGTGGCGCTGGACCGGGCGCTGGCGTTCTACCAGATCCACAAGTCCATCCCCGGTGCCTTGGCGGCGGCGGGTCTGCGCGGGTCGGATTTCATCACCGGCTGGAAGCGGCGGGAAGAGCCTTTGGACATCGGGTTGGTCGATGAATCCTCGATGCTGGACGAGCGGCAGTTCACCGACCTCAAGGATATTTTCCCGACCCTGATCCTGTTCGGCGATCCGGCGCAGTTGGCCCCCATCAATCAGTCCGGCGGGATGGTGTTTGACAGCCTGCCCGCCCCCGCGCGTCTGGAGTTGAATCGCATCCACCGTCAGGAAGCGGATAACCCGATCCTTGATCTGGCCCATGCGCTGGCCGATCCCGCCCTGACTTTCGAGGATTTCGAACGGATGGTGGAACAGGCCGCCGCCCGCGATGACCGCGTGATCTGGGGCCAGCGGGTCGAGGTGGATCTGATGGCCCGCAGCCCGGTGCTGGTCTGGCGCAATGCCACGCGCATCCGGCTGATCCATGCCTTCCGCGCCGTGCATGGCGCGCCCGAGGATGAGCTGCTGGAGGGCGAGCCGCTGATCTGCGACGGGCTGGAACTGCCCTTGAAACATCGCAAGAAGCGGCTGGATCTTGAGGCGCGGGGCCTGATCAAGGGGGCGCAGGTGATCTATCTGGGCGCAGGGCGCAAGCCCGGTTTCTCGCGCCTGCATGTCATCGGGGCCGAAGATCCGCAGGTCAACGCGGCCTCCATCGTCAAGATCGAGAAGCCGGACGAGGAAGAACCCTTCATCCCCTATGCCGCCAAGATGGGCGCGACCTTTCTGCACGGGGCGGCGGTCACGATCCACAAGGCGCAGGGCAGCCAGTGGGAAAACGTGCAGGTTTTCGCCCCCGATCTTTATGCCGCCGCGCGCATGGGCCGGTCCGAGGCGGGGCAGCCCCTGTGGAAGCGGCTGGCCTATGTGGCGATCACCCGCGCGCAGGAGCGGCTCTATTGGGTGGTGCGCAACCGGCTGTCGAAACCGTCGGGGCCGCTCAGGGTGGATGACCTCAAGGCGATGGCAGCTCCGGCGCTGAGCCTTGAGATGCAGGAGGAGGCAGAGCTATGAAATCCATCATCATCACGGGTGCCAGCGCCGGAATAGGCGCCGCCTGCGCCACGGCCTTTCTTGAGGCGGGCTGGCGCGTCGGTCTGGTCGCGCGCCGCCCTGATGCGCTGGAGGCTGTGGCCAAAGGCCATGACGGGGCGGTGGTGCTGCCCTGCGACGTCACGGACCCGGACGCGGTGGATGCGGCGTTCAACGCCTTTGCCGCGCAAACGGGCCGTCTGGATGTGCTGTTCAACAACGCGGGCAGTTTCGGCCGCGCCGCCCCCATCGACGAACTGGGTGTCGATGAGTGGCGTCAGGTCGTGGATGTGAACCTGCATGGGATGTTTCTATGTGCCCGCGCGGCCTTTCGCCTGATGCGCGCACAAGACCCGCAGGGCGGGCGGATCATCAACAACGGCTCGATTTCTGCCCATGCGCCGCGCCCTTTCTCGGTGGCCTATACCACCACGAAACACGCGATTACCGGGCTGACCAAAAGCCTGTCGCTGGACGGGCGCGCCTTTGACATCGCCTGCGGGCAGATTGACATCGGCAATGCCCGCACCGAGCTTCTGGAAGGGATCATCGCCGCCAATCCCGGCGATGCGCCGCCCACGATGGATGTGGCCGATGTGGCGCGCGCCGTGCTGCAGATGGCGGCCCTTGGCCCCGAGGCGAATGTCCAGTTCATGACCATCCTCGCGACCAAGATGCCCTATATCGGGCGCGGCTGACGCCCTGTTTCTTCTTGCTGAAAATATCCAAAGGGCCACAGCCGCCGCTGCGCGCGGGCCTGCGAGATCAGCCCTGCCGCAGCACCACGCGGAAGAAGGCCGAGGCGCCCCAGCCCGCCAGAATGGCGATGGCCAGTGACATCAGCCCGTAGATCAGGGGCTGTTGATGGGCGAGGGTGAAGAGATAGCGTTCCAACCCGACCTTGCGGACGTCGATCTCGGTTTCATACTGGGCGACGACCTCGCCGTCGCGGGCCAGGAAGATGCGGGTCAGGTAGTCGCCTTCGGTCAGGTTGGCGGGCAGGCTGATCGAGGCGCGGAACAGGGTCTGTTCCTGCACCTCGACCGCGCTTTCCAGCAGGGCATAAAGGCCGTTCTCGGTGCGGATGCGGATCAGGGCTTCGGTAAAGGTCTGCGCGTCCCCGACGGTTTCGGGTGCGCCGACCGACCGGATCGCCAGCGGGATCGACACGCGGTGGCGCAGGTTCTCGGTCTGTGACAACACCTCGGACAGCGGTCCGGTCGTGGCCACGGCATAGAACGAGGGGGCGCGGTCGATCTCGACCGCGGCGGTGTTGATCCACAGACCCAGCCGCCTGTCCTTGCGCCGGATCGTCAGCGGGGTAGAGGGGCCTGAGATGGTGACGATCACATCCAGATCGCCCTCGGGGATGGCGACCTCACGCTTGATGGCGCCGAAAATCAGGATGTCCGAGCCCGAGAAATTGGTCGAGATCGAGATACTGCTCTGGCTGAGGCCCATCACCACCTCTTCCGCCAGCGCGGTGCGGGGCGCGACCAGTGCGAGCAAGCCAAGGGCAAGGGTCAACAGGCCAGCCGGAAGGATGCGCGACGGGATCATGCCCCACCCCCTTCCGCGCCGATGGAGTAAAGCTCGGACGGCATCAGAAGCAGATCCAGCGCCAGCTTGCCGCAGACCGCCAGCACAAGGATCGCCAGCAGGATGCGCAACTGCTCGGCCTTCAGCTTGACGCCGATCCGCGCGCCGATCTGCGCGCCGATCACACCGCCCAGCAGCAGCAGCACCCCCAGCACCACATCAACGGTCTGGTTGGTGATCGCGTGCAGCATCATGGTGAAGGCGGTGACGAAGATGATCTGGAACAGCGAGGTCCCGATCACGACCTTGGTCGGCATGCCCAGAAGGTAGATCATCGCGGGCACCATGATGAAGCCGCCCCCGACGCCCATGATCGCGGTCAGGATACCCACGCTGACCCCGATCAGCACCGGCGGGATCAGCGAGATATACAGCCCGGATGTGCGAAAGCGCATCTTGAAGGGCAGCACATGCACCCAGTTGCGGTGCCGTCGCTTGGCACTGCTGCCCGCGCCACCCGCCTTGCGCGCCTTGCGGATCGCGTTCAGGCTTTCGACGAACATCAGCGTGCCGATGATGCCAAGGAAAAAGACATAGAACAGCGTCACCAGCAGATCGACCTGCCCCAGCGCCTTGAGGTAGTTGAACACCATCACGCCGATGCCCGCGCCGATCATGCCGCCGCCCAGCAGGACGGTGCCCATCCTCAGGTCCACGGTCTTGCGCCTGAGATGGGCCAGCACACCCGAGAAGGACGAGGCGACGATCTGGTTGGTGCCCGTGGCCACGGCCACGGCCGGAGGGATGCCGATGAAGAACAGCAGCGGCGTCATCAGGAAGCCGCCGCCCACGCCGAACATGCCCGACAGCACACCCACGATCCCGCCCAGACCCAGCAGCAGGTAGGCATTGACCGACACTTCGGCTATGGGAAGGTAGATCTGCATGGCTATCCCTAGCGCGCTGCGGCTTCAAAAGGCAAGCGGAGCGGGGCGAATTTCGCCTCAGGTCTGATCCTGCGGGGCGATCTGGACTTATTCGCCGTGCTCAGCGCTCTTTCACATAGGGTTGGCCCCCTGCGCGGGGGGGCACGGCCTTGCCGATGAAGCCCGCCAGAATCACCACCGTCAGGATATAGGGCAGTGCATCCATCGCCTGCACAGGCAAGGTGACAAAGCCCAGATCGAGGTTCTGGTAACGCAAGGCGATGGCTTGCAGAAAGCCGAACAGCAGCGTTGCATAGAGCGCATGCCAGGGTCGCCACTTGGCAAAGATCAGCGCGGCCAGCGCGATATAGCCGCGCCCGGCTGTCATGTCCTGCACAAAGCCCGCTTGCAGGGCGGTCGCCAGATAGGCCCCGGCCAGACCGCAGAGCAGCCCGCAGATCAGCACCGCGCTATAACGCAGCCGCACGACCGAGATCCCGGCGGTATCCACCGCTTCAGGGTTTTCGCCCACGGCGCGCAGGCGCAGACCGAACCGCGTGCGATAGAGGATCCACCATGTCAGCGGCACGCAGGCGAAAGCCACATAGACAAGGATCGAATGGCCAGAAATCAGCTCGGCATAGATCGGGCCCAGAACGGGCACCTCGCGCAGCGCCTCGGCCCCCGGCAGGCTGATCGGGCCGAAACGCCCGCTGGCCAGCAATGCGGGCGTGCGGCCCCCTTGCTGGAACCAGCTTTGCGCGATCAGCACGGTCAGCCCCGCGGCCAGAAAGTTGATCGCCACGCCTGAGATCAGCTGATTGCCCCGGAAGGTGATCGAGGCCAGACCGTGCAGCCCCGACAGCGCCAGAGAGGCGATGATACCCGCCCCCAGCCCCAGCCAGACCGATCCTGTCACGGCGGCAATGGCGGCGGAGAAGAAGGCGGCGGCCAGCATCTTGCCTTCAAGCCCGATGTCGAAAATGCCCGCGCGTTCACTGAACAGCCCCGCGAGGCAAGCCAGCAGCAACGGCGTCGCCAGCCGCACGGTGGAATCGAGCACTTGCAGGACGGTGATCAGATCCATCACGCGCCCCTCCGCCGCAGCGCCATGAAGATACGCTCCAGCGGCATTCGGACCATGTTGTCCAGCGCGCCGGTGAACAGGATCACCAACGCCTGAATCACGATGATCAGCTCACGCGGGATGGCTGTCCACAGCGCCAGTTCCGCGCCCCCCTGATAGAGAAAGCCGAACAGGATCGCCGCCAGAAACACCCCGAACGGATGGCTGCGCCCCATCAGCGCGACGGCGATGCCAATGAAACCGGCACCTTCCGTCGCGTTCAGCACCAGACGCTCCGCCTCGCCCATGACGTTGTTGATGGCCATCATTCCCGCCAGCCCGCCCGAGATCAGCATGGTGATCACGGTGATCTTGGTGGGGCTGATCCCGGCATAGCGCGCGGCGGGTTCGGAATGGCCGAAGGCGCGGATCTCATATCCCAGACGGGTGCGCCAGATCAGCACCCAGACCAGCACACAGGCCAGAATGCCCACCAGAAACGAGATATTGGCCGGGGCGGCCTTGGAAAAGCTGATCCCCAGCGGGGCCAGAAGGTCATGCAGGCTGGGCAGGTTCGTGGCCTCGGGGAAACGCGCGGTGGAGGGGTCCATGCCCCCGCGCGGCTTCAAAGGCCCGACCAGCAGCCAGTTCAGGAACGCGGCGGCGATGAAGTTGAACATGATCGTTGTGATCACGATATGGCTGCCGCGTTTGGCCTGCAGCACGGCGGGCATAAAGGCCCAGGCCGCGCCGAACAGCGCCGCCCCCACGGTTGATGCGATCAGCGCCAGCGACCAATGCGGCCACGGCAGGTAAAGGCAGACCAGCGCCACACCCAGCCCGCCCAGCATGGCCTGTCCCTCGCCGCCGATATTGAAAAGGCGGGCATGAAAGGCCACGGCCACGGCCAACCCGGTGAACATGAAGTTCGTCGCGTAATACAGCGTATAGCCCCAGCCATAGGTCGAACCCAGCGCGCCCTTGATCATCAGGTTCAGCGCGTTGATCGGGTCCTCGCCAATCGCCAGGATCACAAGTCCCGAGAGCACCGCCGCCAGCAGCAAGGAGATCAGCGGGATAAGCACGACATCGGCCCATTTCGGCATCCGCTCCATCAGGCGGCCTTTCCGGTTGAGACGCCGGCCATCATCAGGCCAAGTTCGCGGGCGCTCGCATCCTCGGCTGCGACCTCGCCCATGATGCGGCCATCGAAGATGACGGCGATACGGTCCGACAGCGCCATGATCTCGTCCAGTTCGACACTGACCAGAAGGATCGCCTTGCCCGCGTCACGCAGGGCGATGACCTGCTGATGGATGAATTCGATGGCCCCGATATCAACCCCGCGCGTGGGCTGGCCGATCAGCAAAAGGTCAGGGCCGCGCTCGATCTCGCGCGCCAGCACCACCTTTTGCTGATTGCCGCCCGAGAACGCCTTGGCGGGAAGGCGTGGATTGGGCGGGCGCACGTCGAAACGCTGCATCTGCGCTGCGGCGTGATCCAGAATGGCGGCGTTCCGCATCAGCGGGCCGCGTCCGATGGTCGGGTCGCGGTGATAGCCGAAGACCGAATTCTCCCACGCGGCATAATCCATGATCAGGCCCTTGCGCTGCCGATCCTCCGGCACATGCGCGATGCCCGCGGCGCGGCGGCTTTGCCCATCGGCATGGGGGCCGGTCAGATCAATGGGGGTGCCGTTCACCCGAACGGTGCCGGTGGCGGGCATCATGCCACCCAGCACCTCCAGCAATTCGGACTGCCCGTTGCCTGCGACCCCGGCCAGCCCCAGCACCTCGCCCGCGCGGATGGTGAAGGACACGCCGCGCAGGCGTTCAACCCCGGCGGCATCCACGACGCGCAGGTTATCCACGTCCAGCACGGGTTTGCCGGGGGTGGCGGGCGTTTTCTCGACCCGCAGCAGGACCTTGCGGCCCACCATCAGCTCGGCCAGTTGCGCGGGGCTGGTCTCGGCGGTCTTGACGGTCGCCGTCATCTCGCCCCGCCGCATGACGCTGACGGTATCGGTGATATCCATGATCTCGCGCAGCTTGTGGGTGATCAGGATGATCGTCTTGCCCTCGTCCCGCAGGTTGCGCAGGATGCGGAACAGGTGATCGGCCTCGGGCGGGGTCAGAACGCCGGTCGGTTCGTCCAGGATCAGGATATCCGCCTGCCGATACAGCGCCTTGAGGATCTCGACACGCTGCTGCATGCCGACACCGATATCCTCGATCACCGCATCGGGATCGACGTTCAGTTCATATTCCGTGGCCAGCGATTTCAACGAGGCGCGCGCCTTGGCCAGACTGGGGCGCAGCAGGCCGCCATCCTCGGCCCCAAGGATGATGTTCTCCAGCACCGTGAAATTCTCGACCAGCTTGAAATGCTGGAACACCATGCCGATGCCTGCGGCGATGGCCGCCTGGCTGTCGGGGATGGTGGTCTTTTGCCCACTGATGAAGATCTCACCCGCATCGGCCTTGTAGAACCCATAGAGGATCGACATCAGCGTGGATTTGCCCGCGCCATTCTCGCCGATGATGCCATGGATCGTGCCGGGCATGACGCGGATCGAAATGTCCTTGTTGGCCTGCACGGGCCCAAACGCCTTGGAGATGCCGCGCAGCTCGATCGCGGGCACCTGTGGATCAGGCGCGGCAGTGACCTGCCGCGCCGCGTCTGGTGTGTCTGCCGTCATCCTTAGAAGGTCAGGACCGGGCAGCTGTCGTCAGAGGTATAGTCATGCACGGTGATTTCGCCCGAGATGATCTTGGCCCGCGCGTCATCGACGGCGGCTTTCATCTCGTCCGACACCAGCGCCGCGTTGTTTTCGTCCAGCGCATAGCCCACGCCTTCAGCCGCCAGATCCAGCACTTCGACACCGGGTTCCAGATCGGCCCCGGCCTTCATGACGTTATACACCGCAACATCGACGCGCTTGAGCATCGAGGTCAGGACCTTGCCCGGATGCAGGTGGTTCTGGTTGCTGTCCACGCCGATGGACAGGATGCCTTCATCCGCGGCGGTTTGCAGCACGCCAACGCCGGTGCCGCCCGCGGCAGCATAGATCACATCCGCGCCCTGGCCGATCTGCGACAGGGTCAGTTCCGATCCCTTGACCGGGTCGTTCCACGCGGCGGGCGTGGTGCCGGTCATGTTGGCGATGATATTCGCATCCGCATTCACCGCCTTGACGCCCTGCGCATAGCCACAGGCGAATTTGCGGATCAGCGGCACGTCCATGCCGCCGATGAAGCCCACGGTGTTCGATTTGGAGGCCATCGCCGCCATCATGCCCACAAGATAGGACCCTTCATGTTCGGTAAAGCCGATCACCTTGACGTTGGGCAGATCGACATAGCCGTCGATGGTCACGAACATGGTCTCGGGATAATCGGGTGCGACCTGCGCGATGGGATCGGACATGGCGAAACCCGTGGTCACGATGGGGTTGGCCCCTGCCTCGGCAAAGCGGCGCAGGGCCTGCTCGCGCTGGGCCTCGGACTGCATCACCGTCTCCAGATAGCTCCCGCCGGTTTCCGCCTTCCAGCGTTCGGCCCCGTTGAAGGCGGCTTCGTTGAAGCTTTTGTCGAACTTGCCGCCCAGATCGAAGATCAGGGCCGGTTCGGCCAGTGCGGCACCTGCGCTGAGGGCGGTGGCTGCGGCGGCGCCGAGGAATTTCTGCATCAGGGTCATGTTGGTCTCCCGTGGGTTGGCGGCGGCGGTGCTGGTTGCGTCGCACCCCGTCCGGCGATCTATAGGCTTTGATCAAAAGCCAGTTTAGGCCGCAGCGCCGGGGATGGGTCAACAGGAAACTGGAAGTTGACGTAGCGACTCCCGCGAAATCGTGAAGGTTGTCGCCACAGTCTCAGATGAGTGACCGTTCAAGGACAAGGGCATCCGCCGCCGGCCCCGCGGCGCGGTCATAATAGGCGCGCCGTTGACCGACCTGCGCATAGCCTGCGGCCAGATACAGCGTCAGCGCCGGGGTATTGTCTGCCGCCACTTCCAGAAAGGCGCGTGTCGCGCCGTGCGCGCGGGCCGCCGCGTGAAAACGCTCCAGGAGCGCGCGGGCCAGACCCTTGCGGCGGTGATCGGGATGGGTGGCGATGGTCAGAACCTCGGCCTCGTCCGCGATGATCCGGGTCAGAAGGATCGCGCGCGCATCCCCGAAGGCCATGACATGGGGGCTTGCGGTCAGACCGGCGAATTCCGCCTCGGACCAGGGACGGTCCAGCCGGTAGGCGGCGGCATGGACGGCGGCCATGCAGGCGGGTGTCGGGCCTTGGTCAGCGGGCGTCATCAGGCAGCATCACCGGAGGCGCGTCGCGGGCCGGGGCCGCATCGGCGGCACGGATATAGAGAGGCGCAGGCGCAAGCAGCGACGCGCCTACGATAAAGCGGTTGCGGGCCACGCGGGCCATGGCCACCACCAGATCGGCGGGCGCGGGCGGCAGCGCCAATGGCAGGCCGATGGCATGCGCCTCGTCCATCGTCACAAGCGAGGGGTCCTGCCCTTCGGGCGCAATATAGACCTTGTCCTGCGGCGCGGGCACGGCGGCCAGATGGGGCAGGGTCGCCATTCTGGTGATCGCCTCGAAAGTGCTGATGCCGATGGCCGGAATGTCCAACGCCAGTGCCAGCCCCCGCGCGGTCGAGACGGAAATGCGGATGCCGGTGAAATTGCCGGGGCCGATACCCACGGCCAGCGCCGACAGATCGGACCATTCCAGTCCGGCACCCTTGATGACCTCGTCCAGCAGCGGCACCAGCCTTTCGGCCTGACCGCGCCCCATGTCCTCGGCCGTGCGGGCCAACAGGGTCTTGCCGCGCAGCAAAGCGGCCGCGCAATGCGCGGCCGATGTGTCGAAGGCCAGAATGACCGGTTCGGTGGGATGCGGTGTCACGGCGTCGCGCTCGGCCAGCGGTCGGATCAGACGGCGACCGGCCGGACCTCGGTCACTTCGGGGATATAGTGCCGCAACAGGTTCTCGATCCCCATCTTGAGGGTCAGGGTCGAGGACGGGCAGCCCGCGCAGGCGCCCTGCATGTGCAGGTAGACGACGCCACGGTCAAACCCGTGGAAGGTGATGTCGCCCCCGTCCTGCGCCACGGCGGGACGGACACGGGTGTCCAGCAGTTCCTTGATCTGCCCGACCACGACGGAATCCGGTCCATCATGCTCTGCATGGCCAGAGGCGGCCTGTGCGCCAGCGCCCATGACCGGCTGGCCGGACTGGAAATGCTCCATGATCGCGCCCAGCAGGGCGGGTTTGATATGGTCCCATTCCACATCCGCCGCCTTGGTCACGGTCACGAAATCAGTGCCGAAAAAGACGCCGGTCACACCATCGACGGCGAACAGCCGGGTTGCCAGCGGCGAGGACGAGGCCCCTTCCGGGCTGGGGAAATCGGCTGTGCCCATCTCCAGCACGGTCTGGCCGGGCAGGAACTTGAGCGTGGCTGGGTTCGGGGTGGATTCGGTCTGAATGAACATCGCGGTCATACCTTTCGTGGTTACCAAGGATATGCGCCCCGCCGGGCCATCTGTCAAGGTTTGGAACGATTCTAAACTGTGCCGGTCCGGCCCGGTTTCGGGTCTTCGTCCTGCTCCACCGTTTCGGATCCGGTCCTTGACGCGGACTTTGCCCGCTTGCGTTTGGGCGCGGCCTCCGGCTGCTCAGGGGCCTCTTCGGCGGCTGCCGGTGATGCGGGCGCTGACGGGTCGGCGCCGCCACCAACGGGCGGCTCCTCCACCTCTGCCACGCCCTGTGGTTCTTCCGACGGGGCGCTGGCCGGCTTTTCAGGGATGGCCTCTTCCGCCCGGCCAGAGTCCTTGTGTGACGTCGTCGCGGGCTTGTCTGCGCCGGTTTCAGCAAGAGGCTCGCTCGGGACCGTCACCCCGACAGCGGCCAGTATCTGCGCCGGGTCCAGACCGCGCCGCCGCGCGCTGTCGATCACGGCGTCTTGCAGGATCTTGCTGCGCTTGAGCAGGCGGCGGAAGCGCGCTTCGTCCAGCACAAGAAGGCTGGAGGGCGCAATGGCCGTCACCTCGGTCCGGCGCGGTTTCTGCATCAGGATCGCCATCTGGCCGAACATTTCGCCCCGGCCCAGCCGCCATGTCTGCCCCGCAGCCTGCAATTCGACGGCACCAGAAGCGATGAAATGAACATTGCGGGCGGGCGTGTCGCGGCGGATGATCTTGTCATCCGCGTTGACATAGCGGGTGACCAGCGCCTTGCTCAGGCGATGCAGCGTTTTCTCGTCCAGCCCCGAGAACAGCGGAAACTGCCGCACCAGATCGGATTTCTGCACGGCAAGGTCCAGCGTAGGGCGGTCATCGGCCCGTTTGCGCCGCGCGGCCACATCCTGCACAAGTGCCATATGCAATTCCGCGCCGATCAACCCGTCGGCGCGCATCGTGTCATATTCGCGCTCTTCCAGACGCAGGGCCGAGCGGCGGATGAAGCGGCGCTCCAGTTCCTCGGCATAACCGGGATATTGCAGGCGCATCCCGTCCAGACCTTGCTCGACCTGCTCCAGCCGCCGGTCCAGCAAGTCGTGGAGCAGATCGGCGATGCGGCGGCCATGGATGCGGCGGATGCGGGTGTCGATGAAACCGTGCAGATCGCGCAGGATCAGGCGCTGGGACAGTAGGATCTCGAAGCGGTCGGCGGTGCGGCGGCCCAGCGGGCCCGACAGGCGCAGGCGGTTGTGCAGAAAGACGGCGGCGCGGAACCCCGGCCCGTTGCCCAGACTGCGCCGTGCCGCGCGCTGATACCCGGTGCGCCCGCCGCTGCGGGCGGCTTCGATCAACCGGTCCGCATCGCTGAGGATGCGATCCGACAGGCGCGAGGAAATCGCGCGTTCGCGAAAGCGCGCAAGGATCATCTCGCGCTCGGCCCCGGCCAGCGCGATCAGGCCCAGTGTCACACGGTTCTTGTCCGAGATTTCCTCGCCTTCCTCGGCATCCTTCACGGCCTTGTCCAGCCGCGCGGCAAAGCGCTTGGCCTCGGACCTTACGGTTTCGCGGGTCAACTCGTAACTCTCGGTGGTGGTCGCCACATCCTCGCGCACCTTTTGCAGGGCGACGGCGACGACCTGCTTCGACAGGGCCGCATCCAGCGCCGACAACCGGTCCAGCCCCAGCCGTTTGATCACCCAGCGCAGGGTGGTGCCCTGCACCAGAAGAGTGAACAGCGTGAAGCCCGTGGCAAGGATGCCGACCACGCGCTTGACCTCGACCGGCACGCGGAAGCTCTCGGTCACAGCCAGCGCCAGCGCCAGCGTCACCGCGCCGCGCAACCCGCCCCAGAGGATCGCGACCCGGTAGGGGCGTTCGATCACGGGCGACAGGCGGATCAGCGACAGAAAGGGCATCAGGCCGAACAGGATGATCACCCGCGCGGTGATGGCCGCAAGGATCACCACGACGACCAGCGCCAGATCCGACAGACGCACCTCGTCCAGCAGGCGCGGGATCAGCAGGGCGGCAAGGATAAAGATCAACGCCCCCGCCCAATGGGCCAGCAGCCCCCAGACCTCGCGCAGGTTCGACCAGCTTCCCGGTGGCAGGCGCCCCGGCCCCAGCAGGTTCAGCGTCAGGCCGGCCGCGACCGCCGCGATCACACCTGACGCGCCGACCAGTTGTTCCGCCGCCACATAGGACAGATAGGGCAGCGCGACCGAGATCGAGATGATCGCCAGATCATGCTGCGACACGAAGATCATCAGCCACAGGGCCGCCCGCGCCATGACCCAGCCCACCAGCGCGCCGCCAAGGATCAGCAGCGGGAACTGCGCCAGCGCACCTTGCAGGGTCGGGTCCGGCACACCAGCCATGACAAAGCCCATGAACAGGCCGAACAGCGCGATGGCGGCGGCGTCGTTCAGCAAGCTTTCGCCTTCGATGATCCGCGCCAGCCGCTTGGGGGCCGAGATCGAGCGGAAGATGCTGACCACCGCCGACGGGTCGGTGGTAGAGACGATCGCCCCGATCAGCAGGCAAGCAGCCAGCGGCAGCGCCGATG
Source organism: Seohaeicola sp. 4SK31 (assembly GCF_028802875.1). Lineage (NCBI taxonomy): Bacteria > Pseudomonadati > Pseudomonadota > Alphaproteobacteria > Rhodobacterales > Roseobacteraceae > Seohaeicola > Seohaeicola sp. 4SK31. The sequence continues at coordinate 151,549 of NZ_JARAMP010000003.1, forward strand.
TCCATGACAGCGCGTAGCCGATGACCAGCGTGGCGACGATCACCGCCACCACCGCCAGCACAAGGATCGGCACCCAGTCATCCACCATCCGGCGCAGGTCCATGACCAGCGTCACCTGAAACAGCAGCGTCGGCAGGAAGACATACAGAAACACGTTCGACCGGATCGGCAGGCCCAGAATCGCCTCGGCCACCGGATTGAGCGCATCGGTCAGTTCCGTGCGCAGAAAGAAGGACGCCCCCACCGCGACCATGATGCCCAGAAGCGCCAAGATCACGCTGTAGGGCAGGCGCAGCCGCGCCGCCAGCGGCTCGGCAATCCCGATCAGCAGGAACAGCGAGGCAATGATCGTGGTGACAAGAATGATGTCCATGCGGGGAAGTTCGCCTCAAATCGTCAAGGAAATACGGGGGATGCCGTCAATAAATGCGCTCCATACGCACTATGCCCGATCCCGCGCGGCACGGCAAACCGGTCGCGGGACCGGGGCGGCGAACTGCTGCGCAGATGTCTCAATCTTGCGTCGCCGCAACAGGTCCATCTAATTTTTCGTCCTGACTGGTGAATTGCCCAAGCGGTGCCGTATGAGAGGACTACCAAGACGCGAATATAAGGGACTTGCCATGATCCGCTATCTGGCCGCGATATGTGTCGCTCTGATGGTTATACCGCAGGACATCCAGGCGCAAGAACACGCGCGGATCGGCTATGGCCGTCTGATCAACAACGACTTCATCGCCACCGGACAGGACCGGTGGCGCACCGGGTCGGTGCAGTCCAGCCGCCTCTGGGGGCGCGGGTGGACAGGGGCCGTGCCTTCGCAGCCCGGCGAGATCCTGGAGCTGCGTTTCGGGGCCGAGATCATCGCGCCGGACGATCTGAGCAACCCCGCGCCGGGCGACCGCCCCTATGCGGCGGCGCTGTCCGCAGGCCTGCACACACATTTCGACCGCAACGGGATTGAAATCGCGCTGGGTGCCGATCTGGTCATGACCGGACCGCAGACCCGGCTGGACCGGTTGCAGGGTGCCTTTCACGATCTGGTCGGTGTCGAGAAGGCATCCGCCGCCACGCGCGCGGCACAGGTCGGCAACGCGATCTATCCCACGCTTGTCGCCGAAGCCGGGCGCGAGTTCGATCTGTCCGGCACGGCGCGGATGCGACCCTTCCTTGAGGCGCGTGCCGGAATCGAGACGCTGGTGCGGGCCGGTGTGGATGTCACCTTCGGCGAGGTGGGGCGCGGCGAATTGATGGTGCGGGATTCCGTCTCCGGTCAGCGTTATCGCACCATCGGGGGCGATTTCACGGGATACGCATTCGTGCTTGGCGGCGATATCGCCTCGGTCGCGGACAGCCAGTTCCTGCCCTCCTCCTCGGGTGTCGAGGTGCGGGACATGCGCTCGCGCCTGCGGGCCGGGGTGCATTGGCAGGGTCGCCAGATGGCCGCCTTCTATGGTGTGACATGGCTGAGCAAGGAATTTCGCGGGCAGGACGAAGGACAGTTCGTCGGCTCGATCCGGCTTGACCTGAACTTCTGAACGGCGCCGCTCTCGCCCAGATTGTCCGCGTGCAACCTTGGCGGCACGCGATGCTGGCAAAGTGTATCCCTTTTGCCGCGCTTGTGCGGGATAGCCAAGGCAAGGGATTTGCAGCCCGCAATCTCGTCTGCTAACCTTTCGATACAAAAAGACGATCCAACGATAAAAAAAGATCGAGGCAGATAGAGCAGGTATGACGACGGGCTTTGGCGGCACGTTCGTTATCTCCTGGTCACAGACGGAAGTGGACGGTCTTGAGGCTGCTCCTGTGCATTCGCTGGTTGTCGGGGCGTCGTGGTCCTGGCGTGGCGACGTGGTGCGGGTTGATGGCTCTGATTCAGTCCTGCGTCTTGAGCAGGCGGATGGCGAAGCGGAATTGAGAAAACGTGCGGCGCGCATGGTGCGCCGCCTTGTCGGGGCCGCGATCACGCAGACGCGTGATCTGGATGCGGTCGAGGTCAGCACACCGTTGCAGGAAAACGGGTTCGTCGTCACGGACGGCGCGCAAAGCTTTACGGTCACCGTGATCGAGGTCGGCACCGGCGCGCTGCCGCTGCTGATGTTCATGGACAAGATCCCGCCGCGGAACACCGACCTGTGGGTCGTGCATCACACGATGGAGATGCTGCATCCCGCACAATCCGGCCTGTCCGGGGCCGGAGTGATCTGCTTCACGCCGGGCACCCGCATCGCCACGCCGGACGGTCCGCGTCTGGTGCAGGACCTACGGGAAGGTGACCGGGTGCAAACCAAGGACAATGGCGCGCAGGAGGTGCTCTGGGTCGGCAGTCGCCGGATGACCGGCGCGCGGCTGTTCGCGATGCCGCGCCTGCGCCCGATCCGTTTCCGTGCGGGTGCCCTTGGTCTGGAACGGCCCGATCAGGAATTGCTGGTCTCGCCGGATCATCGGATGCTGATCAGCGGCCACGCCGCGCGGGCGCTGTTCAACACCGATGAGGTGCTGGTGTCGGCACGGGATCTGGTGAACGGGCAGACCATCGCCGTCGACATGGCCCTGCGCGAGGTGACCTATGTGCACCTTCTGCTGTCCAGCCATCAGGTGCTATGGGCCAACGGGGTCGAGACGGAAAGCTTCCATCCGGCGCAGGCCGATCTGACCAGTCTGGCAGAAGGCGACAGGATGCGCCTGCTGGCGATGTTCCCGGCGCTGGAATACGATCCGCATCTCTACGGCGCATCGGCGCGTCGCGCGCTCAGCACCTCGGAAGCGGCGATCCTGCGGCACGAGGCAGCCTAGCGGAGCGGGCCGGGCAGTCCCTTGGTGATGCAGACCGGCGGGATCACCGCCATCGGATCAGGCAGGACGTCTGATCCGTGGCTTGTCCCGCCCTGTCAGACAAAGGGCACAAGCGGCACGCCGCATCCGGCAAGGGCCAGCACAAAAGCCATGATCACCCATTTCGACATGCCGTCCTCCGGATCTGCAACTGCGCGACCCTAGGCTCCGGCTCCGGTCGGGGTCAACCGCGCCGCGTCGCGGCACTTGCGTCATATCGGTGTTGACTCTGCGACCTGCGGCCGTATAAGCGCGGCTTCATTGGTGTTGGTGGCCCCCGCAAGGGGTGACCTGTCAGGCTTCGGCCAAAGGACAACGCCCTTCAAACTCTAACGAAGGAGATCAGCCGTGACCAAACGCACGTCTGCCAAGTACAAGATCGACCGCCGCATGGGCGAAAACATCTGGGGCCGTCCGAAATCCCCGGTGAACCGCCGCGAATACGGCCCCGGTCAGCACGGTCAGCGCCGCAAGGGCAAACTGTCCGATTTCGGCACCCAGCTGCGCGCCAAGCAGAAGCTGAAGGGCTATTACGGCGATCTGACCGAAAAGCAGTTCCGCCGCATCTATGCCGAGGCCGAGCGCGTCAAGGGCGACACCGGTGAAAACCTGATCGGTCTGCTGGAGCGCCGTCTGGACGCCGTCGTCTATCGCGCGAAATTCGTGCCGACCGTCTTTGCCGCCCGTCAGTTCGTGAACCACGGCCATGTGACCGTGAACGGCCAGCGCGTGAACATCCCCTCCTACCGTGTGAAGGAAGGTGACGTGATCGAGGTTCGCCAGAAATCCAAGCAGATGGCCGCCATTCTGGAAGCCACCCAACTGCCTGAGCGTGACGTTCCCGACTATCTGGACGTGGACAACTCCAAGCTGACCGCGACTTTCGTGCGCACCCCCAGCCTTGGCGATGTGCCCTATCCGGTCATCATGGAACCGAACCTCGTCGTCGAATTCTACGCGAAGAACTAAGGTTTCGCCCCTTTTGTGGACAGATAAACCCGCCGCAGCCTCTGCGGCGGGTTTTTTCGTGCCCGGGTGCTACCTATCTTGCATCCATGCAGGGGCGGGGGAGTGTGTGATGACGGGTAATGTGCGCGATGGCTGGCCAGTGCATGGCCGGATTGACGGGCCGGTGGTGATCATCGGCTATGGCTCGATCGGACGGGGCACGCTGCCGCTGATCCGACGCCATTTCGACTTTGACGAAAGCCGCCTCATGGTGATCGAACCCGATCCCGCCGCCGTGGCCGACCTGACGGCGCGCGGCATCCCGCATATGCCCATCGGCCTGACACGCGGAAATTACCGCGAGGTGCTGGGCAGCCTCTTTGCCAGCGGCACAGGGTTCTGCGTGAACCTGTCGGTGGATACATCCTCCTTGGATATCATGCGCCTCTGCCGCGAGATGGGTGTTCTCTACATCGACACGGTGGTGGAGCCGTGGGAGGGGTTCTATTTCGAGACGCCCGACAATGAGGCGCGCACGAATTACGCGCTGCGCCAAGCCGTGCGGGATGAAAAGGCGGCCCATCCCGGTGGCACGACGGCGGTATCCTGCTGCGGGGCCAATCCCGGCATGGTCAGCTGGTTCGTCAAGGAGGCGCTGCTGCAATTGGCCACGGATTGCGGATCTGCCGTAACCGCGCCGCAGGATCGCAACGGCTGGGCCATGCTGATGCAGGGGCTGGGCGTCAAGGGCGTGCATGTGGCCGAACGCGACACGCAGGCCCGCACCACACCGCGCCCGCGCGGTGTGTTTGTGAACACCTGGTCGGTCGAGGGCTTCATCGCCGAGGGTTTCCAGCCCGCCGAACTGGGCTGGGGCACGCATGAGACATGGTTTCCCGACAACGCCTATCGCCACGAGACGGGCTGCCGCGCCGCGATCTGGATCGAACGACCGGGTGCCATCACCCGCGTGCATAGCTGGTGCCCCACGCCGGGGCCGCAATTCGGCTTTCTGGTGACGCATAACGAGGCGATCTCGATTGCCGACTACTATACCGTAGGCGATCCCGCGGCCCCGGACTACCGGCCCACCTGCCACTATGCCTATCACCCCTGCGACGATGCGGTGTTGTCGCTGCACGAGATGTTCGGCTCGGGCCGGGTGCAGGGGGCGCATCACATCCTTGGCCCTGACGAGATCGTGGAAGGCAGCGACGAATTGGGCGTGCTGCTATACGGCCATGCGAAGAACGCCCTCTGGTATGGCTCGCGCCTGTCCAATGCCGAGGCCCGGACGCTCGCCCCCGACCAGAACGCGACCGGCCTGCAAGTGACCAGCGCCGTGCTGGCAGGCATGGTCTGGGCGCTTGAAAATCCGCGCGCGGGCATTGTCGAGACGGATGAGATGGATCACGCCCGCTGCCTTGCGGTGCAGCGGCCCTATCTTGGTCCGGTCGAGGCGCATTACACCGACTGGACACCGTTGCAGGACCGCTGGGAGCTGTTCCCCGAGGATATCGACGACAGCGATCCCTGGCAGTTCCGCAATGTGCTGGCCACCTGAGCCGGCGCGCGGCTGGCAAGGGCGGATATGAGTATTTTCGGCAAGATGAAGGGGCAGGCGGTCTGGCTGCGGCATCGGGTGCAGAGCCGCTTTCGCGCTTTTCTTGAGCTTGGCGCATCGCTAAGAGAGGGCGCAAGGAGAGCGCAGACATGACCCAGATCCAGCCGCAACCCGGCATCATGCAGATCGAGCTTTATCAGGGCGGGGCCGCCCATGTTGAGGGCGTGACCGATGTGGTCAAGCTCAGCTCGAACGAGAACCCTTTCGGGCCGAGCGAGGCCGCGATCGAGGCGTTCCGCCGCTCGGGCTATGAGCTGCATCGCTACCCCTCGACCGACCATGCGGCGCTGCGGCGCGCGATTGCCGAGGTTCACGGGCTGGATGCCGACCGGATCATCTGCGGCGTGGGCAGCGACGAGATCATCCATTTCCTGTGTCAGGCCTATGTCGGACCGGGGGATGAGGTGATCCACACAGAACACGGCTTTGCCATGTATCGCATCAGCACCCTGGCGGCGGGCGGCACCCCGGTTGAGGTGCACGAGCGCGAACGCGTCACCGATGTGGACGCGATCCTTGCCGCCGTGACGCCTGCGACCAAGCTGGTCTTCATCGCAAACCCCAACAATCCCACCGGCACCATGATCGGCGGCAACGAACTGGCGCGTCTGGCGCAGGGCCTGCCGGATCATGCCATCCTTGTGCTGGACGGCGCCTATGCCGAATATGTCGAGGGCTATGATGGCGGTGCCGCTCTGGTGGACATGCGCGAGAATGTCGTGATGACGCGGACATTCTCCAAACTTTACGGTCTTGGCGGGCTGCGCGTGGGCTGGGGCTATGGCCCGCGCGCGATCATCGATGTGCTCAACCGCATCCGCGGCCCCTTCAACCTGTCCAACACGGCGCTGGCCACGGCCGAAGCGGCGGTGCGCGATCAGGCCTATGCCGCCAAATGCCGGGCCGAGAATGCCCGCCTGCGCGTCTGGCTGGCCGAGGCCCTGGCCGAGCATGGTGTGCAATGCGACACGTCGAAGGCCAATTTCGTGCTGGCGCGTTTCGCCGATCAGGCCGAGGCCGAGGCCTGCGACACCTATCTGAAATCGCAGGGGCTGATCGTGCGCCGCGTGGCGGGTTACAAGTTGCCGCATTGCCTGCGGATCACCGTGGGCGACGAGTCGAGTTGCCGCCGCGTGGCCCATGCTGTCGGCCAGTTCAAGGGTGGCGCCAGATGACGGTGATCTATGACAGGGTGGCCCTGATCGGGCTGGGGCTGATCGCCTCGTCCATGTTCTGGGCGATGAAACGTGGCGGTCTGGCGGGCGAAGTGACCGGCTATGCGCGCTCTGCCGCCACCCGCGACACGGCGCGGCGGATCGGGCTGTGCGACCGGGTCTGTGACACGGCGGCCGAGGCTGTGGCGGGGGCCGATCTGGTGGTGCTCTGCGTGCCGGTCGGCGCGATGGGGGCCGTGGCGGCCGAGATCGCGCCGCATCTGAAACCGGGGGCCACGGTCAGCGACGTGGGCTCGGTCAAGGCGGCGGTCATTCAGGCGGTCGGACCGCATCTGCCGGACAATGTGCATTTCATTCCGGCGCATCCGCTGGCCGGGACCGAACATTCCGGCCCCGAGTCGGGCTTTGCCACGCTTTTCGACAACCGCTGGTGCCTGCTGGTGCCGGTCGGGGGGACGGATGCGGATGCGCTGGACCGGCTCTCGCGGCTCTGGGCGGGCATGGGCGCCAATGTCGACACGATGGAGGCGGATCATCACGATCTGGTGCTGGCCGTCACAAGCCACGCGCCGCATCTGATCGCCTATACGATGGTGGGCGTGGCCGATGACCTGCGCCGCGTCACCGACAGCGAGGTGATCAAGTATTCCGCCGCCGGGTTTCGCGACTTCACCCGGATCGCCGCCAGTGATCCGACCATGTGGCGCGATGTGTTCCTGACCAACAAGGAGGCCACGCTGGAGATCCTTGGCCGCTTCACCGAGGAGCTGTTCGCCCTGCAACGCGCGATCCGCACCGGGGATGGCGACCACCTGCATGCCTATTTCACCCGCACCCGCGCCATTCGGCGTGGGATCATCGAAGCCGGTCAGGATACCGATGCGCCGGATTTCGGTCGCGTGAAAGCGGTGCGATGACCCGGAGTCTGGTGATCCTGCCGCTTGCCCTTGTTGCACTGATGTTCAGCGCCAGTGCGTGCAGCGTCCGCTATGAGCGGGGTCCGGCGCGTGTGGCCCCGTCGACCAGTGGCTATCCGATGGTGTGCGGCGATCCTGCCCTGCGCGGCGAGGTGGTGGGCGAGGTGCCGGGCGGCGTGACCGGCTGTGGCATCGACAATGCCGTCCGTCTGCATGAGGTGAACGGTATCCAGCTCAGCACAGGTGCCGTGGTCGATTGCCCCACCGCGCGGGCCTTCAGGACATGGGTTGACCGCGGCATGGCGCCTGCGGTCGGCAGTCAGGGCGGCGGGATCGAGTCGATCCGCATCGCCGCCAGCTATGCCTGTCGCACCCGCAACCACCAGCGCGGCGCGCGGATTTCCGAACATGGGCGGGGCAAGGCCATCGACGTATCGGGCTATACGCTGCGTGACGGCACCCAGATCACGGTGCTGCGCGACTGGGGCGCGGGGCGCAACGGACGCGCGCTGCGCGAGATGCACCGCGCGGCCTGCGGGCCCTTCGGCACCGTGCTGGGGCCGCAGGCGGACCGGTTCCATCTGGATCATTTCCACTTCGACACCGCCCGCCATCGTGGCGGGCCCTACTGCCGCTAGGCGTCAGCGCAGCCGGAACAGGGGGCTGTCCATCACTGGCAGCGGGCCGATCCAGATCAACCCCCGACGGAAATCCAGCGGGATGTCGATACCGTCGTTGCGCCCTGCCAGAAGCGACAACCCCTGCTCCAGCGTATCGGCCACGCCGTCGGGCAATTCGCCCGACGCACGCGCCATCGCCAGAATCTCGCGCCAGTTCCGGGCCTTGACGGTGATGCGGCCGCTGGCCTCGCCCTCGGCGTCGATCTCCAGATCGCCCGCCGCCAGCAGTTCCAGCTCGCCCCAGCGCGCCTCGGCCAGCCGGAGCGAGATCAGTTGCGGCTGTGGGCGCGCCTCTTCCACGCTGCTGCGGTCCCATGGGCGGTCGAAGCCCAGCGTGACATCGGCACGCAGCGCATCGAGCGTGCGGGGCAGGCGGTCCGTGGGGTCGATCCGCTGGCGCAGGGCGCTGTCCGGGGCGAAACCCTCGGCGGACAGGGCGATGCGGTAGCGGGTCGGGCCGGCCTCGGGGGCCGTGGTCGCCGCCTGTCCATCCGCGCCCAACCGTTCAGCCGCAAGCCGCAGGGCGCTGGCCGCTGTGGTGCTGCCATCGCTGGCCGTCACCTGCACCGTATCCGCCACCAGCCGCACCCGGTCCAGCGCCAGAGCGGTGCTTGGCCAGAGCACCACACTGGCCTGCATCTCGGCCTGCGTCATGTCGAAACGGCCCTGCGGTGTGGCAATGCGTTGGGTCTCGGGCCAGATGGCGATCACGTGATTGGGCTTGTAGGACAGGGCCAGCAATTGGAAAAAGGGCGCATTCCACGCCCAACCCGTGCCCGGATCGGCCAGCGCGGGATCTGTGAAGGTGGTGTCGAACCGGTTGGGAAAGCCCCGGACCTCCAGATCGGCATAGTCAGCGGCCCACCCCTCGGCGCGACGCTCCTCGAACCATGCGACAAAGGCAGATTTGCTGGCCGAGGCACCGTAGAGCCAATAGCCCGACCAGAGCGCGGCGGAGACAAGGATCAGGATCAACAGTCGCTTCACGGGCCAACGCCCCCCTTTTCACTCTGGCTTTGGTGGTGTTTACAGGGGCGCAAATGGAAGGACCAGTGCCGCGATGATGTGGGTTTTCGGATATGGATCACTGTTGTGGAACCCCGGCTTCGAGGCGCGGCGCACGGTTCTGGCGCGGCTGCCCGATTATCACCGGAGTTTCTGCATGCGCTCGATCCATCACAGGGGCACGCCGGAAGAGCCGGGCTTGGTGCTGGCGCTGGACGCCGCAACCGGGGCCGAGTGTCACGGGCTGGCCTTGGGCGTGGCTCCGGACGAGGCGGATGCGGTGCTGCACTATCTGCGCGAGCGGGAACTGATCTCCTCCGCCTATGTCGAGAAGGTGCTGGAGATTGCATTGGCCGATGGCACGCAGGTCGAGGCCGTGACCTATGTGATCGACCCGGACCACGTCCAGTATTGTGGCGGCCTGCCGCTGGAAGAGCAGGCCCAGATCATCGCGCGCGCTGTGGGCGGACGCGGGCCGAACACCGAATATCTGCACAATACGGTGGCACATCTGGTCACTTTGGGCATCACCGACCCGGATCTGGACTGGCTGGACGGTCGGGTGCGCGATCTGACCCGTCAAGCTGCGATCGGCGGGGCATAAGCCCTTGGCAGGGCGCTGATCAACCCCTAGGATCAGCCCAACTATAACCAGTGTCAGGAGCCGTCCGCATGGACCTGCCGGACCGCGAGGCCGAGCCCCAGTTTTCCCAACCCTTGCGCCAGATCATCTCGATGCTGCTGGTGCTGGGACTGGCCGCATTCGTGGTGGTCCTGGCCCTGCCGCGCGTCTTGCCGGTGTTCGAGGCCAACCCCTATCTCAACGGGTTCATCCTGTTCGTCTTCGTGATCGGTGTGCTGGCCTGTTTCCTGCAAGTGGGGCAGCTGATCACATCGGTCCGCTGGATCGAGGATTTCACCAAGGGCCGTGGCGAAGGGCGGGCGGCCCCCCGTCTGCTGGCGCCTCTGGCGGCGCTGCTGCGCTCGCGGGGCGCACGGATGCATCTCGGGGCCAGTTCGACCCGCTCGATCCTCGATTCCGTGGCGACCCGGATCGACGAGGCGCGCGAGATCACGCGCTACATCGTCAACCTGCTGATTTTCCTTGGCCTTCTGGGCACGTTCTATGGGCTTGCGACAACCGTGCCCGCGCTGGTCGACACGATCCGCAGTCTTGCCCCGCAGGAGGGCGAAGAGGGCGTTGCCGTCTTCGGTCGCCTGATGGACGGGCTGGATGCGCAGTTGTCGGGCATGGGCGTGGCCTTCGGCTCGTCCCTGCTGGGTCTGGCCGGGTCGCTGGTTGTGGGCCTGCTGGAACTCTTTGCAGGCCATGGCCAGAACCGGTTTTACCGCGAGCTTGAGGAATGGCTGAGCACGATCACGCGGCTTGGCTTCTCCTCCGGTGATGGCGAGGGGGCGCCGGATCAGGCGATGCTGGCGCAGGTCGCCACGGGCATGGCCGATCAGATGGACGCCGTGCAACGCCTGCTGGATCAGGCCGAGGTCGGACGGATCGCGACCGAGGCGCGGCTGGAACAGTTGGGCCATGCCGTGGCTGGCCTGAACGACACGCTGGGTGCCGGAAGCGGCCAGCAGGGAGAGTTGACGGCCGCCCTGTTGCGTCTGGCCGAAGGGCAGGAACGCTTGGCACAGGCCCTGTCGACGCAGGAGCGTGGCGAAGGGCTGGACGCCGAAAGCAGGATGCGCCTGCGCTCGATGGATGTGCAATTGCTGCGGATCCTGGAAGAGATCAGCGCAGGCCGTCAGGACACAATGGCCGAGTTGCGCACCGATCTTGCGGCCCTGACCCGCGCCGTCGAACAGGGGCGCGCGCGCCCCGTCACACCGCGTCCGCTGGGCGCGGTCCTGGGCAACAAGGGCGAGGAGGGCTGATCCATGGCCCTGTCGCGGCGCACCGGGCAACGGTTTCAGGCCTCGATCTGGCCGGGTTTCGTGGATGCGATGACCGGGCTTTTGCTGGTGCTGATGTTCGTGCTGACCATCTTCATGGTGGTGCAATTCGTGTTGCGCGAGACGATCAGCGGGCAGGCGACGGAACTGGATGCCCTGGGGGCCGAAGTGGCCGCATTGGCGCAGGCGCTGGGTCTGGAACAGCGCCGCAGCGCCGATCTGACCACACGCCTGGGCGAGTTGGACGCGACACTGGGGGACGCCCGCGACCAGATCGCACAGCAGGAAGCCTTGATCCTGTCCTTGCGCGGTGAACGTGACGCGGGGCTGGCCGCGCTCGAGGCAGCCGAGACCCGGATCACCGCCTTCGAGGCGCAGGTTGCGGCCCTTCTGTCCGAGCGGGACACGGCGCTGGGCACGGTGGCGGAACTGGAGGCCGAGCAAGGTCGCCTTCTGTCCGAGCAGGAGGCGCTCAACCTTGCGCTGGCACAGGCACGCTCCGAAATCGACGCTGGCGTCGAGGCCGCCCGATTGGCCGCGGCCCGGCGCGAGGCGCTTGAGGCGCTGATCGCCGATCTGCGCGCCGAACAGGCCGAGGCGCAAGAACAGGTGCAGGCATTGACTGGACAGGTCACCACGCTCGAAGATCAACTGTCCGAGGAAGAGGCCGCGCGACTGGCCGAGGCTGCCGCCGCCGCCGCGTTGCGCGACAGGTTGCAGAATGCGGACAGTGAGTTGACCGCGATGACGCTGGCGCTGGAAGAACAGCGCGCCCGCGCAGAAGAGACATTGACCCTGCTGGCCGCCGCCGAAGCCGCGCGGGACGATCTGCAAGCGCAGCTTGGCGCGCAGATGAGCGAGGCCGAACGCGAAGCCGCCCTTCTGGCGCAGGCGCAGCGCTTGCTGGCCGAAGAGAAGGACAAATCCACCGAAGCGCAGCGGGCGCAGGCCCTGCTGAACCAACAGGTGGCCGCACTGCGCAACCAGTTGGGGCAGTTGCAGGCGCTTCTGGATGACAGCAAGGAACGCGAATCCGCCGCCTCGATTCAGGTGCAGTCCCTAGGTTCTGATCTGAACGCGGCGCTGGCTCGTGCGGCGGCCGAGGAACGGCGGCGGCGTCAGCTTGAGGAGGCGGAACGCCTGCGTCTTGAGGCCGAGGCGCAGGATTTGCAGAAATACCGCTCTGAATTCTTTGGTCGCCTGCGCGATCTTCTGGGCAATCAACCCGGTGTGCAGGTCGTGGGCGACCGCTTCGTCTTTGCCTCCGAGGTGCTCTTCCCGCCGGGCAGCGCCACCCTCTCAGCGGCAGGACAGGGCGAGGTGTCGAAGGTGGCCTCGATCCTTCAGACCGTGGCCGATGAGATCCCCGAAGGGATCGACTGGGTGATCCAGGTGAATGGGCATACCGACAACGTGCCACTGTCAGGGCTGGGCGAATTCGCCGACAACTGGGAATTGTCACAGGCCCGCGCCCTGTCGGTGGTGCGCTATATGTCCGGCTCGCTCGGTATCCCGCCCAACCGGCTCAGCGCCAACGGCTTTGGCGAATACAACCCCGTCAACACCGCCGATACCGAAGAAGCCCGCGCGCAGAACCGCCGGATCGAACTGAAATTCACCGAGAAATGATCAGCGAATGGATCACTCGATCTCCATCGTGATCAGTTGCGTGTCGATCATCTGCCCGTCACGCCACAGGCTGATCAGCGCGCGATAGGTGCCCGGCGGCCAGCCGCCCGCGCGCATCCGTCGCCCGGCGGCGCGGAAGAACTGCGCCTGCTCCTTGTCCAGCCGGTCGCTATGGTCTGTGATCAAACCCTCTGGCCCTGACAGGGTGATGCGCAAAACGTCACCCATACGCCCGCCAAAGGCATGTCCCCAAACCACCATCGCCGGGGAAACCGGGGTGACGACCTCGGACGCGGTGCCCGCCTTGATCGCGTCGAAATCAGGAACGGCTGTCGCGAAACCCGCCCCCAGCAGCCCGCCGGGGGCATAGGCGATGGGCGGCGACCACAGCGTCTGCGGATCAGGCGCGCCGCAGGTGATCTGCCCGTCAGGATCAAAGGGATCGACCGCCCGCCCGTTGCGGCGCAGCGACAGATGGAGATGGGGAAACGCGGTATTGCCGGACAGTCCCACCAGTCCCAGCCTGTCCCCCACCGCAACCTGCTGGCCCTGACGCACCGCGACGGACCCCTGTTTCAGATGGCAATATTGCGTCTGCCAGCCATCCTCATGCTGGATCACAACGCCATTCCCGCATTCGCGCCCGTCGATCCGGGCGGCGGTCTCGGGGGACAGTCCTGTGTCGGGCATCCCGTCGCGCAGGGCCGTGACCGTCCCGGCGGCCGCAGCCAGAACCGCGACACCGGCCTGCATCGCCACCAACGATGGCAGGCCGAAATCGGTGCCCGTATGGGTGTCGTAGCTCAGCCCGTTGCAGGTGAAATCCGTCGCATCCGGGCCGGGATCATGATCCATGTATTGCTGGATGAAACAGTCCTGCCCCAAGACGCAGTCGATGGGCTGGCCCAAAAGAAAAACCTCTGCGCTGGCAGGCAGCGCAGAGGTCATCAGTGTCAGCAGCCAGGCTGCCCGCATCAGTCGGCGGTCAGCAGCGGCGGTTTGTTGCCCGACAGACGGGCCTGTTCCGGTCCGACCACATGCAGGTCGATCTCGCCGTTTTTCAGGCCGACGCGCACCAGACCGCCCTTGGTCAGCTTGCCGAACAGCAGTTCCTCGGCCAGCGGCTTCTTGATGTGCTCCTGTATCACGCGACCCAGCGGACGCGCGCCCATCTTCTCGTCATAGCCCTTGTCGGCCAGCCATTCGGCGGCGGGCTTGGTCAGTTCGATGTGAACGTTACGGTCCATCAGCTGCGCTTCCAGTTGCAGCACGAACTTCTCGACGACCTGCATGATCACCTCTTTCGGCAGCGCGCCGAAACTGATGACCGCGTCCAGACGGTTGCGGAACTCGGGCGTGAACGTCCGTTCGATCGCCGCCGTATCCTCGCCCGTGCGGCGGTCGCGCCCGAAGCCGATGGCGGCCTTGGCCATGTCGGATGCGCCTGCGTTCGAGGTCATGATCAGGATCACATTGCGGAAATCCACCTTGCGCCCGTTATGGTCGGTCAGCGTGCCGTGATCCATCACCTGCAACAGGATGTTGAACACGTCCGGATGCGCCTTCTCGATCTCGTCCAGCAGCAGCACGCAATGCGGATGCTGATCGACGCCATCGGTCAGAAGCCCGCCCTGATCGAACCCGACATAGCCCGGAGGGGCACCGATCAGGCGCGATACCGCGTGTTTCTCCATGTATTCGGACATGTCGAAGCGCAGCAGTTCCACACCCAGCGTGTCCGCCAGCTGCTTGGCCACCTCGGTCTTGCCCACACCCGTTGGACCCGCGAACAGGTAGTTGCCGATGGGCTTTTCCGGCTCGCGCAGACCCGCGCGGGCCAGTTTGATGGCGCTCGACAGGGCCACGATGGCCGCGTCCTGCCCGAACACCACCCGCTTGAGGGTCTTTTCCAGATCCTTCAACACCTCGGCATCGTCCTTGGAGACGTTCTTCGGCGGAATGCGGGCGATCTTGGCCACCACAGCCTCGATCTCCTTGGCACCAATCGTCTTGCGACGCTTCGATTCCGCCACCAGATGCTGCGCGGCCCCGGCTTCGTCGATCACGTCGATCGCCTTGTCGGGCAGCTTGCGGTCGTTGATGTAACGCGCGCTCAGCTCCACCGCCGATTTGATCGCATCGGCCGTGTAACGGACCGAGTGATGCTCCTCGAAATAGGGCTTCAACCCCTGAAGGATCTTCACGGTGTCATCCACGGTGGGCTCGTTCACGTCGATCTTCTGGAACCGGCGCGACAGGGCGCGGTCCTTCTCGAAATGCTGACGGAACTCCTTGTAGGTGGTCGATCCCATGCAGCGCAGCTTGCCGCCCTGCAACGCGGGTTTCAGCAGGTTGGACGCATCCATTGCCCCGCCAGACGTGGCCCCAGCTCCGATCACGGTATGAATCTCGTCGATGAACAGAACCGCATCGGGATGCGCCTCAAGCTCGTTGACCACGGCTTTCAGACGCTCCTCGAAATCGCCGCGATAGCGGGTGCCCGCCAGCAGCGCGCCCATATCAAGGCTGAAAATCGTGGTTTTCGACAGAACCTCGGGCGTTTCGCCCTTCACGATCTTGCGCGCCAGACCTTCGGCGATGGCGGTCTTGCCCACGCCGGGATCACCCACCAGAAGCGGGTTGTTCTTGCGGCGGCGGCACAGCACCTGAATGCACCGCTCCACCTCGGACGCGCGGCCGATCAGCGGATCGACATCGCCCTTGAACGCTTTGGCATTCAGGTCCACGCAATATTTGCCCAGCGCGGATTCCTTCTGGTCGGTCGCTTCGGACGACGTGCTGGTCGAACTCGTCTCCTCCGCCTCGGTGGCGCCCGTCACGGGGCGCGCCTCGCCGTAAGCGGGGTCCTTGGCCACACCATGGGCGATGAAATTCACCGCGTCATAGCGCGTCATCTCCTGCTCCTGCAGGAAATAGGCGGCGTTGCTTTCGCGCTCGGCAAAGATCGCGACAAGGACATTGGCCCCCGTCACCTCAGTCCGGCCCGAGGATTGCACATGGATCGCCGCGCGCTGGATCACCCGCTGAAACGCCGCCGTGGGCACCGCTTCCGAGCCGTCGATATCCGTCACGAGGTTGGACAGATCATCGTCGATGAATTCCACCAGCGTGTTGCGCAAGTCGTCGGTATCGACCGAACAGGCCTTCATCACGCGGTTCGCATCGGGTTCGTCGATCAACGCGAGAAGAAGGTGCTCGAGCGTTGCGAATTCATGTTTGCGCGCATTGGCCAGTGCCAGTGCCGCGTGGATTGCCTGTTCGAGCGTGGTCGAGAATGAAGGCACGGCTGTGCTCCTCTTGTATCTGGGTCTGTCGCGGGGTGTCCCGCGTCAAACGTGGCCTCATACTGTTAAAGTGTGGTCTATATCGGGCGGTCTTCAAGTTTTTTCTTTGGCCCGACGGTCACATTTTGTTCGTCGTGTTCCGGATGCGTGAGGTTTCAGCATCAGAAGCTGTCCTTGCGGCGGCGGACCTCGGTGAAAACGGCAACCGGGTCTGCCCCTGTCAGGCCGAGTTTTGCCTGTATTTCAGGGCTATCGGAACGCAGGAACGGGTTGGTGGCGCGCTCTGTCGACAAAAGGGATGGCACGGTCGGGCGACCCTGCGCGCGCGCGGTTTCGATCTTTTCTATGCGAGAGATAAGCGCGGCATTTCCCGGTTCAATGGTCAGTGCGAATTTCGCGTTCGATGCGGTGTATTCATGCCCCGAACAGACCAGCGTTTCGTCGGGCAAGGCCGCCAGTTTGGCAAGGCTCGCATACATCTGTGCAGGCGTGCCCTCGAACAGCCGCCCGCAGCCCATCGCCATCAGGCTGTCTGCGGTAAAGACGACGGATGAGGCCGGGAAATGAAAGGCGACATGGCCCAGCGTATGGCCCGACACGTCGATCACATGGCCCTTATCCGACCCGATGGTGATCGTATCGCCCTCGGCCACGGCCACGTCCAGCGGCGGCAGGCGGTGGGCATCGGCGGCGGCCCCGATCACCGTTGCGGGGTGGTCGGCCAGCAGGGCGGCCAGACCGTCCACATGATCCCAGTGGTGATGTGTCAGCAGAACATGGGTCAGGCGCCAGCCGCGCTGTGCCAGGGCGGCGGCGATGGGGGCGGCCTCGGGGACATCGACCACGGCGGTCTGGCCTGTGGCCCGGTCATGGGCCAGAAAGGCGTAATTGTCCTTGAGGCAGGGAATGGTCACGATCTCAAGGGGCATGGCGTTTCATCTTTTGCTTGGTAAGGTGGCCCTCTAGAGTGGCGGAACCGGAGGCGGACCGCAATGCATCTTGATGTGCAGGATTTGCGCAACTTCTATTACCGCAGCACGCTGGGCCGTGCCGCGCAGAAGGCCGTGCGCGATCAGGTGCTGCGCATGTGGCCCGAGGCCAAGGGGCAGACCGTCGTCGGCTTCGGTTTTGCCGTGCCCTTGCTGCGCCCCTATCTGGCGGATGCGCGCCGGGTGATCGGGCTGATGCCGGGGCCGCAGGGAGTGATGCCATGGCCTGCGGGCATGCCGAACGTGTCGGTCCTGTGCGAGGAAACGGCATGGCCCATCGACACCGGCCATGTGGACAAGCTGGTGCTGATGCACGGGCTTGAGACATCCGAACAGCCCTCGGCGCTGCTGGAGGAATGTTTCCGCGTGCTGGGGCCGGGGGGAAGTGCCCTTTTCATCGTGCCCAACCGCGCCGGGCTGTGGTCGCGGTCGGACGCCACGCCCTTCGGCTATGGTCGCCCCTATACGCTGCGCCAGTTGGAGGCGCAGTTGCGCCGCCATGCCTTTCTGCCCGAACGGCATGTCACCACGCTCTATCAGCCGCCCTCGGACAAGCGCTTCTGGCGCAAGACCGCCAATGTCTGGGAAGGCATGGGCCTGCGCCTGTCGATGGTGCTGGCCGGCGGCGTGCTGATGGTCGAGGCGACCAAACGCGTGCATGCCGCGCCGGGTCCGGGCCTGCGCGAGGCGGTGCGCCGCCCTCTCAATGTGCTGGACGGTCTGGGCAGCCCCACCCCCGAGGCCAAACCCGCATGAGACCCGGTTTCGGTCCGATCAGGCCCCGCCGCGCGGTGATAGCGTTAACGTATTCGCCCCCCATGGCGCGATGCGCCGCCCTGTTTCGGGGCAAGGATTCCGATTTGAACGCCCAAAAGCGGGAATTTTTTTCGCCTGATTCATGAGCAAACCGCCGCACCTGTGGTAAGCTTATGAAAAGTAACATAATTATGCATAGCCTCTGGAGTCTATAGCAGGTTGCTAGGTCCGGAAGGCTCTGCTACACCCACGCCGATTTTGATGCTTTGACGCGCGTCAAGGCAGGGTAACCTCTCCGGCGGCGTTTCACGCCTCGAACAGGCCGGGGGCAAACTATCGGAAGGGTGGACGTGTCCGAACCAGCTTCGATTTCCACGGGCATTGCAGCACGCTATGCCACGGCCGTGTTTGAACTGGCCAAAGAAAGCAAGAGCGTCGCCAAGATCGAAGCCGATCTGGATGCACTCGAATCCGCGCTGGCCGACAGCGCCGATTTCAACGCGCTGATCATGAGCCCGATCTATGGCCGCGACGAGCAGGCCGCGGCCATGGCGGCACTGGCCAAGAAAATGGGCCTGACGCCCACCATGACCAATGTGCTGGGGCTGATGGCCGCCAAGCGGCGGCTGTTCGTGCTGCCGCAACTGGCCGCATCGCTGCGCGCGATCATCGCCGAGGACAAGGGCGAAGTGACCGCCGAAGTAACCAGCGCCACGGCACTGACCAAGGCACAATCCGACAAGCTGGCCAAGCTGCTGGCGGGTCGTACTGGCAAGACTGTCAAGATCAAAGCGGCCGTCGATGAAAGCCTCATCGGTGGTCTAGTCGTCAAGGTTGGCTCGAAGATGATCGACACCTCGATCGCATCGCGCCTCAACTCCCTCCAGAATGCAATGAAAGAGGTCGGATAAATGGGTATCCAAGCAGCGGAAATTTCTGCGATCCTGAAGGACCAGATCAAGAACTTCGGCCAGGAGGCCGAGGTGGCCGAGGTGGGTCGCGTGCTGTCCGTCGGTGACGGTATCGCCCGCGTCTACGGTCTGGACAACGTCCAGGCCGGCGAGATGGTCGAATTCCCCGGCGGTATCCGCGGGATGGCGCTCAACCTTGAATCCGACAACGTCGGCGTCGTGATCTTCGGTTCGGACCGCGACATCAAGGAAGGCGACACCGTCAAGCGCACCAAATCCATCGTGGACGTGCCCGTGGGCGACGAACTGCTGGGCCGTGTCGTTGATGGTCTGGGCAACCCGCTGGACGGCAAGGGTCCGATCAAGACCACCAAGCGCGGCATCGCCGACGTGAAGGCCCCCGGCATCATCCCGCGCAAATCGGTGCATGAGCCGATGGCGACCGGCCTGAAATCCGTGGACGCCATGATCCCCGTTGGCCGTGGCCAGCGCGAGCTGATCATCGGTGACCGTCAGACCGGCAAGACCGCCATTGCTCTGGACACGATCCTGAACCAGAAATCCTATAACGAGGCTGCTGGCGACGACGAGAGCAAGAAGCTCTATTGCGTCTATGTCGCCATCGGGCAGAAGCGCTCGACCGTGGCGCAGCTGGTGAAGAAACTCGAAGAGTCTGGCGCCATCAAATACACGATCGTCGTGGCCGCCACCGCATCCGACCCCGCGCCGATGCAGTTTCTGGCCCCCTATTCGGCCACCGCAATGGCCGAGCATTTCCGCGACAACGGCCGCCACGCGCTGATCATCTATGATGACCTGTCCAAGCAGGCCGTGTCCTACCGTCAGATGTCGCTGCTGCTGCGCCGCCCGCCGGGCCGTGAAGCCTATCCCGGCGACGTGTTCTATCTCCACTCCCGCCTGCTGGAACGCTCCGCCAAGCTGAACGAGGATTTTGGCGCAGGGTCCCTGACCGCACTGCCGATCATCGAAACGCAGGGTGGCGACGTGTCCGCCTTCATTCCGACCAACGTGATCTCGATCACCGACGGTCAGATCTTTCTGGAAACGGAACTCTTCTATCAGGGCATCCGTCCCGCCGTGAACACCGGTCTGTCGGTGTCCCGCGTGGGCTCTTCGGCGCAGACCAACGCGATGAAATCCGTCGCAGGTCCGGTCAAGCTGGAACTGGCGCAGTATCGCGAAATGGCGGCCTTCGCCCAGTTCGGTTCCGACCTTGACGCCGCCACGCAGCAGTTGCTGAACCGTGGTGCGCGCCTGACCGAGCTGATGAAGCAGCCGCAGTATTCGCCGCTGACCAACGCCGAGATCGTCTGCGTGATCTATGCGGGCACCAAGGGCTACCTCGACAAGATCGCCGTCAAGGATGTCGGTCGCTTCGAGGCCGGTCTGCTCAAGCACCTGCGCACCAAGAATGCGGACCTGCTGGACTACATCACCAAGCAGGACCCCAAGATCAAGGGCGAGGCCGAGGACAAGATCAAAGCTGCGCTGGACGCCTTCGCCGCTGACTTCGCATAAGGGGAAGAGGCTATGCCAAACCTCAAGGACCTGAAAAACAGGATCGCGAGCGTCAAGTCGACCCGCAAGATCACCAAGGCCATGCAGATGGTGGCCGCCGCGAAACTGCGGCGGGCACAGGACGCGGCCGAGGCATCTCGCCCCTATGCCGAGCGGTTCAATGCCGTGATGGCGGGGCTGGCGGCGTCGGTCGGCGGTAGCGATACCGCACCGCGCCTTCTGGCGGGGACGGGTGACGACAAGGTGCATCTGCTGGTGGTCATGACCGCCGAGCGGGGCCTTTGCGGCGGGTTCAACTCGAACATCGCCAAGCTGGCAAAGGTCCATGCCGCCAAACTTCTGGCGCAGGGCAAGACCGTCAAGATCCTGACCGTCGGCAAAAAAGGTCGCGATCAGCTGAAACGCGAATACGCCAAGTATTTCGTGGGTCATGTCGATCTGACCGAGGTCAAGCGCGTGGGCTATGCCGATGCGCAGGGCATCGCACGCGACGTGCTGGACCGTTTCGACGCGGGCGAGTTCGACGTGGCCACGATCTTCTATTCGAAGTTCGTGAACGTGGTCAGCCAGATCCCGACCGCGCAGCAGATCATCCCTGCCAGCTTCGAGCAGGCCGAGGCGGATTCCGCCAGCCTGCTTTACGATTACGAGCCGAGCGAAGAGGCCATTCTGGCTGATCTTCTGCCGCGCGGTGTGGCAACGCAGATCTTTTCCGCGCTGCTGGAAAACGGGGCGTCCGAACAGGGCGCGCGGATGTCCGCAATGGACAACGCGACCCGCAACGCCGGCGAGATGATCGAGAAGCTGACGATCGAGTATAACCGCTCGCGTCAGGCCGTCATCACGAACGAGCTTATTGAAATCATCTCGGGCGCTGAAGCGCTCTAAGGAACCGGAGACGAAACATGGCAAACGCAAAAGGCAAAATCACCCAGGTGATCGGCGCCGTTGTGGACGTGCAGTTCGGGGATCAACTGCCCGAGATCCTCAACGCGCTCACAACTGACAACAACGGCAAGAAACTGGTTCTGGAAGTGGCCCAGCACCTTGGGGAAGGCACCGTGCGCGCCATCGCCATGGACGCCACCGAAGGTCTGGTGCGCGGTCAGGAAGTGTCCGACACCGGCGGCCCGATCATGGTGCCCGTCGGCAACGCGACCCTGGGCCGTATTCTGAACGTGACCGGCGATCCCATCGACGAAAAAGGCCCCGTGAACGCGGACGAGCATCGCTCGATCCACGCACCCGCGCCCGAATTCTCGGAACAGTCCACCGAATCCGTGGTGCTGGTCACCGGCATCAAGGTGATCGACCTGCTGGCCCCCTATGCCAAGGGCGGCAAGATCGGCCTCTTCGGCGGTGCAGGCGTGGGCAAGACCGTTCTGATCATGGAACTGATCAACAACATCGCCAAGGTGCACTCGGGTTTCTCGGTGTTCGCCGGTGTGGGTGAACGGACCCGTGAAGGCAACGACCTTTACCACGAGATGATCGAATCCGGCGTGATCGTCCCCGACAACCTGTCGGAGTCGAAAGTGGCGCTGGTCTACGGTCAGATGAACGAGCCGCCGGGTGCGCGTATGCGTGTGGCGCTGTCGGGCCTGACGCTGGCCGAACAGTTCCGCGACCAGTCCGGCACGGACGTTCTGTTCTTCGTGGACAATATCTTCCGCTTCACGCAGGCAGGTTCCGAGGTGTCCGCACTTCTGGGCCGTATCCCCTCTGCCGTGGGGTATCAGCCGACACTGGCCACCGACATGGGCGCCCTGCAGGAACGCATCACCTCGACCAAGGCTGGCTCGATCACCTCGGTGCAGGCGATCTACGTGCCTGCGGATGACTTGACCGACCCTGCGCCTGCGACCTCCTTCGCCCACCTCGACGCCACCACCGTGTTGTCGCGTGCGATTTCGGAACTCGGCATCTATCCCGCCGTGGACCCGCTCGACTCGACCTCGCGCCTGCTGGACCCCGCCGTCATCGGGGACGAGCATTACAAGGTGGCCACCGACGTGCAGAAGGTGCTTCAGCGCTACAAGTCGCTGCAGGATATCATCGCGATCCTTGGCATGGACGAACTGTCCGAAGAGGACAAGCTGACCGTGTCGCGCGCCCGCAAGATCCAGCGCTTCCTGTCGCAGCCCTTCGACGTGGCCAAGGTCTTTACCGGCTCGGACGGCATCCAGGTGCCGCTGGAAGACACCATCGCCTCGTTCAAGGCGGTTGTGGCCGGTGAATACGATCACCTGCCCGAAGGTGCCTTCTACATGGTCGGCGGGATCAAGGACGTGATCGCCAAAGCTGAACGCATGGCCGCAGACGCGGCCTAAGGGAGGGCCGAAATGGCTGAGACCATGCAATTCGACCTCGTCAGCCCCGAGCGCCGCCTGGCCTCGATGCAGGTGGCGCAGGTGCAGATTCCGGGTGCCGATGGTGACCTGACAGCGATGCCCGACCATGCACCGCTGATCACGACCCTGCGCCCCGGCGTGCTGCGCGTGAGCGGCCCGCAGGGTGACGCGGCCTATGTGGTGACCGGCGGCTTCGCCGAGATCTCGCCCGAAGGGACCTCGGTTCTGGCGGAAAAGGCCATGCCGGTTGCGGAAGCAACGGCCGCCGATTTCGACGCGCTGATCGGTCTGGCGGTCGAGGCGGTGGCGAAAGCCCCCATTGACGGCCGTGACGCCGCCGACAAGCTGGTCGCCGACCTTCAGGCGCTGCGGGTCGAAGTGGGCGTCTGACCGTCCGCGGATGATTGACGGAAAGGGCTCCGCCGGATGGCGGGGCCTTTTTCATTGGGGCTGATGGTCCGGTTTGCCCACTTTGGTGCAAACTGCGTTCGGTTTCGACCAGTGGTTTCATTTTTCTGGCCTCATCCCGCCCCAATCTGGCAGTAAGAGCGTGTCAGACAAAAGAGGTGCCATGCGGCGGTTCAGAAACAACTCCATCGGTATAGATCAGGGCGAGATGGTCCTGTTCTCGGATTTCGAACATGACGGAGAGATGTGGACGGGCAGCGGGCCGCGCCACATCCGCAGTTTCGTCCATTTCCGCGAAACGTTTCTGACCTCGCCCGTCGTCCATGTCGGCCTGAGCATGTGGGACATGTCCAACAAGGCCAATTCGCGCGCCGATGTGCAGGCGACCGAGATCAAGAATGAAGGCTTCGCCATCATCTTCCGCACATGGGGCGACAGCAAGGTCGCCCGCGTGCGCGTCAGCTGGATGGCGATCGGCGAGCTTTACGAGCCGGACGATTGGCGGATCGAGTGATCCGCCGCCCTGATCTTACAGCTTGAACGTGCCCTCATAGATCGGGTCCAGCGTTTCCGTCTCGAACAGGGACGAGACCGAGGTGCCGTTCCAGATGTTCAGGATCGCCTGCGCGAACATCGGGGCCGTCGGCACGATGCGGATATTGGGCGCGTTGCGCACCGCGTCCGAGGCTTCGATGGAATCGGTAATGACCAGCGATTTCATCACGGATTTGGTGATCCGCTCGACCGCCGGCCCGGACAACACGCCGTGGGTGATATAGGAATGGACCTCTTTCGCGCCGTTCTCGATCAGCACTTCCGCCGCTTTGCACAGCGTGCCCGCCGTGTCGCAGATGTCATCCACGATCAGGCAGGTCTTGCCCGTCACATCGCCGATCACGGTCATTTCGGCGATCTCGCCCGGCTTCTCGCGCCGTTTGTCCACGATGGCCAGCGGCGCGTTGATCCGCTTGGCCAGTTCCCGCGCCCGCGCCACACCCCCCACATCGGGAGAGACGACCATCAGATCGTCCATCCGGCCCGCGAAATGCGCCTTGATATCCAGCGCGAAGATCGGCGAGGCATAGAGGTTGTCCACCGGAATGTCGAAAAAGCCCTGAATCTGCGCCGCATGCAGGTCAAGGGTCAGCACCCGCTCGATCCCGGCTTCGACCAGCATGTTGGCCACCAGCTTGGCGGTGATCGGCGTGCGCGCCTTGGTCCGGCGATCCTGACGGGCATAGCCGAAATAGGGGATCACGGCCGTGATCCGCGCCGCCGACGACCGGCGCAGCGCGTCGGACATGATCAGCAGTTCCATCAGGTTGTCATTGGCGGGGTTCGACGTGGATTGCACGATGAACATATCCTCGCCGCGCACGTTCTCGAACACTTCGACGAAGATCTCGCCATCGTTGAACCGTTCGATCCGGGCATCGACCAGACCGACGGACACCCCGCGATGAATCGACATGCGCCGCGCGATGGCCTTGGCCAGCGGCAGGTTGGCATTGCCCGAAATCAGTTTCGGCTCTGTGATGGATGGCATGGCAGCGGTTCCCCTGCGAGGTCATCCGCGCCGGGGCAGGATGACAGATTCGTGACGTTGACACTGCCTATCATCTCGTTACCGTCGGGCAAAGCGATGCAGGCAAAGGAAACGCGCAAATGGCCCATATCGATTATTTTTTCACGGTTTTGTCGCCCTATGTCTATCTGGCCGGAACACGGCTGGAGCAGATCGCGGCCAGACACGGGGCCAGCATCACCTATAAACCCGTCGATGCCGGGGCTGTCTTTGCCCGCACGGGCGGTGTGGCGCTGCCGGACCGTCATCCCTCGCGCAAGGAATACCGCGCGCAGGAATTGCCACGTCAGGCCAAGAAACTGGGCATGCCGCTCAATTTCCAACCCGCGCATTGGCCCACGAACCCGGCCCCTGCCTCTTATGCCGTGATTGCCGCCCAAGCGGCGGGCGACGGCGATGTCGGCAAGCTGGTGCATAGCCTGACGCGCGCCTGCTGGGCCGAAGAACAGGACATCTCCCGCGACGAGGTGATCCGCGGCTGCCTGACCGGCGCGGGGTTCGATCCCTCGCTCGCCGACAAGGGCCTGCTGGCCGGGGCCGAAACCTATGCCGCCAATCTGGAAGAGGCCGTGTCGCGCGGCGTCTTCGGCGCCCCCTTCTATCTGGTCGACAGCGGGCAGCGGTTCTGGGGTCAGGACCGGTTGGAGGATCTGGACGCGCATCTGTCCGGCAAGCTCTGACATGCCGCAGGACATCTGGGGCGGGATCCCGACCCATTGGATACGCGCCGGTGCCGGTCCGCGTCAGGCCCTTCTGATCCACTGCTCGCTGGGGCATGCGGGCGGCTGGGCGCGAATGGTGGCATGGCTTGACGATGTGATTTCGGCCATCGCCTATGACCTGCCGGGGCATGGGCGCAGCGCCGATTGGGACGGCATCAGCGACATTCAGGCGGTCAGCACGGCTATGGCCGTGGACCTGCTGGAGCATGAGGGGCAGGGGCCCGCCGACATCATTGGTCATTCCTTCGGCGGCACCGTGGCGATCCGGTTGGCGGTGGAACGCCCCGATCTGGTGCGCTCGCTCGTGCTGATCGAGCCTGTTTTCTTTGCCGTGGCCGTGCAGGACCAGCCCGCATTGCAGGTGCAGGACGACGCCCATATGCGCGCCTATCGCAAGGCATTGCAGGCGGGTGACCGGATAGCGGCGGCCAAGGCCTTCACCTCCATCTGGGGCGATGGTCGCGGCTGGGACAGCATGCCTGCGGCGCAACAGAACGCTTTGGCCGCGCGCATCCATCTGATCGAAGCGGGGGCCCCGGCGATCTATGGCGATTGCGCGGGGATCTTGTCCGGAGGCAAACTGTCCGGGATCACCTGCCCGGTGCTGCTGATCCGGGGCGGCGACAGCCCTGCCGCGATTGCCGCGATCAATGACGGTCTGGCCCGGCGCATCCCGCAGGCCAAGCAGGTCGCCATCGCAGGGGCCGGTCACATGGCCCCGATCACGCACCCCACCGAGGTGGCGCAGAGCGTGCGGGCCTTTTTGCAGGATCTTCCCACCGCCTGACCCGCGCGATGCAGGCCGGGGATGGATATTTGGGGCAAAAAGAAGCGGGGGCCGGTCAGCCCGCCGCAATCTTCAGGAACTGGTCGATCTGATCATGGCCGATGGACCAGTCGCAGACCAGACGCGCCGCCAGAAGCTCGTCAGGGTCGTTGCCCTCCAACGAGCCCGACCAGATGTAATAGACCGCCCCCGCATCGTGCAGCCGCTTATGCGTGGCGCGGGGCAGGGTGGCAAAGACCATGTTGGCCTGTGGTTCATGCAGGAAACCGGCCTCCGGGATCGCCTTCAGCCCGTCGATCAGGCGCGCGGCATTGGCATTGGCGCGTTTTGCCGAACTCAGCCACAGATCATCGGTCAGGAATGCCAGCATCTGCGCCGACAGATAGCGGTGCTTGGAAAACAGATGCGCGCCCCGCTTGCGGCGCAGCTCGAATTCCCAGGCTTTCGCGGGATCAAAGAAGATCACCGCCTCGACCCCCGGCAGACCGTTCTTGGTGCCGCCGAAACTGACCGCATCGACGCCCGCTTTCCACGTCATCTCGGCGGCGGTGCAGCCAAGGGCCACCAGCGCATTGGCAAAACGCGCGCCGTCCAGATGCACGGGCAGGCCGAATTCGCGGGCCACATCGGACAGGGCCTTGATCTCGGCGCAGGTATAGACGCGGCCCCGCTCGGTCACATTGGTGATCGACACCGGCCCACGCTGCGGGCCATGCACGCCGCGCGTCTCTTCGGCCAGGATGGCTGCGCGCAGGGTTTCGGCCGTCATTTTGTCGCTGTCACCCACCAGCGTCAGCTTGGCCCCGCCCGAATAGAACTCGGGCGCGTTGCACTCATCCTCGTGGATATGCGCGACGGGCGAACAAAACACCGTCTGCCAGGGCTGCCCCAGCGTCGCCAAGGCCAGAGAGTTGGCCGCCGTGCCCGTGGAGACAAGATAGATCGCCGCCTCGGGGGCCTCGAAAATCTCGCGCAGGCGGGCGCGAACCTCGCCCATGATCGGATCATTGCCATAGGGCATGGCATAGCCCTGATTGGCATCGACCAGCGCCTGCATCACCTGGGGATGGGCGGGGCCCGCATTGTCGGAGGCAAAGAACATCAGGTCGGCTCCTCTATGATATAGTCTTCCCAGTCCTCTTCAGGGACTTCGAATTCGGGGATCGTGATGCCCTGAACGGACACGCCCGCATCATGGACCGTTTGCGGATCGCCGGAAATCAGCGGGTGCCAGTCATAAAGCGGCTTGCCCTGCCACAGCAGCTTGTAGGCGCATGTTTCGGGCATCCAATACAGGTTCTTGTCCATGTTCTTGGGGCTGAGCACGATACATTCCGGCACGAACTGATGCCGCGTCGCGTATTGCCCGCAACGGCAGCTGCTGTCATCCAGCAGGCGGCAGGCGACGCGGGTCAGCACGACCTCGCCCGTCTCCTCATCCTCCAGCTTGTTCAGGCAGCATTTGCCGCACCCGTCGCACAGCGCCTCCCACTCGGCTTGGGTCAGCCGGTCGACGGGGTATTTTTCCCAGAAGCGGGGGCGCAGCCCGTCGCGGTTGATCGGGTCGGTCATAGCGCGGCCAGAATGGCACGCGCGCGGGCGCAATCGGCATCCATCTGCGCAATCAGCGCATCAAGGCTGTCGAACTTTTCCTCGGGACGCAGGAATTCCACCAGCCCCACGGACAGCGGCACACCGTAAAGATCGCCTTTGAAATCGAACAGAAAGCTCTCAAGGTTCGGCTTGTTCACCCCGAACATAGGCCGCACGCCCATCGAGGCCGCCCCGTGATAGCTGCCTTTGTGCGGG
Organism: Seohaeicola sp. 4SK31; assembly: GCF_028802875.1. NCBI lineage: Bacteria > Pseudomonadati > Pseudomonadota > Alphaproteobacteria > Rhodobacterales > Roseobacteraceae > Seohaeicola > Seohaeicola sp. 4SK31. The sequence goes on from NZ_JARAMP010000003.1 coordinate 179,435, forward strand.
CCTTCCAGCACATCGACCAGCACGGCATAAACTCCGAAACGCGGCGGATGCAGCCCGTCGATCGACATGTTCGCGGTCGGATAGCCCAATTCGCGGCCACGCTGATCGCCGGTGATCACGCGGCCTTCGATCCGGTGCCAATGGCCCAGCATGGCGGCCGCCGCGCGCGGCTGGCCTTCGGTCAGGGCGTTGCGGATCGCGGTCGACGACACGGCCCCGCCATTGCCTTCCAGAAGGTCCGCGATGGTCACGCCAAAGCCCATCTCGGCCCCGAACGCCACCAGATGCTGCGCCGTGCCCGCGCGGCCCTTGCCAAAGCAGAAATCGGCGCCGATGACGATATGTTTCAGGCCCAGCCCATCCGCGATCACCCGCTGCGCAAAGTCGCGCGGTGTCAGCGATGACATGGCGGCGTTGAAATTCAGCTCATAGAGCCGCTCCACCCCCAGCTTCTCCAGCCGATGGGCGCGCGCCTCGCGGCTCATCAGGCGGAAGGGCGGGGCGTCAGGGGCGAAATACTGGCGCGGATGCGGCTCGAACGTCATGACGCCCAAAGGCGCGCCGATCCGGTCCCCTGCCGCGCGGGCCATGTCGATGACCGACCGGTGCCCCAGATGGACCCCGTCGAAATTGCCGATCGCGGCGGACGCGCCACGATCTGCAAGGTCCACATATGTGTAATCCCGGATGATCCGCATGGCGCAGGGTTAGCGCCCGGCGCGGGGCGGTGCAAGCCTGTTTGACGGCGGCGAGAGGTCAGTCGAACTTGCGGCTGGGGGCCAGAACCGTGGCCTCGCCGATCAGGACCTTCTTGCCGTTGACCATGCAGCGGCAATCCAGTTGCACGCGGCGTTTCGCGTGGTCAATGCCGATCACCTCGACCTCGGCATGCACCATGTCGCCGGGGCGCACAGGGGCCAGAAACTTGAGGCTTTGTCCCATATAGACCGTGCCATGCCCCGGAAGCTGCTCGCCGATCACCGCCGAAATCAGACCTGCGGTCAGCATGCCATGCGCGATGCGCCCCTCGAAGATCGTGTCGCGGGCATAGTCATCGTCCAGATGAACCGGGTTCCGGTCGGTCGAGACTTCGGCAAACAGTTCGATGTCGCGATCCGTCACCACTTTGCGCAGATGGCGGGTCATGCCCATCTCGATATCTTCGATACAGATCGTGCCGCGAGGCATATTGTCCAACATCCGACCCTCCAGTCTGTGCACCGTGATCAAGCGGCAAGGTAATATTCGGATGCATACGCGACCGAAGTTGCAACTTTATTACTTTGCAATTGCAGAAAATCAAGTGCTAATGCAGGCCCCGAAAATCCCGGCCGGGGCTTTCGACGCAGGGCTGCAACAGGTCGGCCGGGTCAGCGCAGATGGCCAATCGCGAAGGTGGGGGCTGCTTTTTCCGTGTCCAGATAGGCGGTTAGCGCATCGGGATCGGGTTGGCCATCGGTGCGGGTTTCCGCGCGGGCCAGTCCGCCGGAGATGAAAAGGGAATCGATCTCCTCGCCCATGGCGCCAGGGATGTCGGTCTGGATACCATCCCCGATGGCCAGAATCGCCCGATCGGTGATGTTCTGGTCCAACACCTGCAAGCGGCGGCGCGCCAGATCATAGATCGGCGGATGCGGCTTGCCGAAATAAAGGCTCTCGCCCCCCATCTCGGTGTAAAGCTGTGCCACGGCCCCCGCGCACCATTCGCGCCGCTCGCCCCGGTCCACCACGATATCGGGGTTCGCGCAGAGCAGTTTCAGCCCCTTCTGCTTGGCATAAAGCAGCTGGGGGCGCAGATCGGCGGGATCGGCGGCAGGATCGAACGGCCCGGTGCAGACGATGCCCGTCGCCTGATCCAGCTTGGTCAGGGTGATCTCAACCGGGTTCTCGACCACCTTGATCGGGTCGAAGAACGGCATGTCGCGGTCTTCGCCGATGAAGAACACCCGTTCCCCCACCGCGCCGCGAAACATCGCCGCGCGCGCCGAATCGCCCGAAGTGGCGATGGTGTCCCAGGCGTCACGCGGCACGCCGAAATGGTCCAGCTGGGTTTCCACACCCTTTCGCGGCTTGGGCGAATTGGTCAGCAGCACCACGATCCCGCCGGTCTGGCGATAGGCTTGCAGCGCGGCCACGGCCTCGGGCAGGGCGCGCACACCGTCATGCACGCAGCCCCACAGATCGACGAAAAGCGCGCGGTAATCGGCGGAAATCTCGGACAGGGCGGTGATGATGCGGGTCATGGGCGGCCTTTCAGGCGAAGGGGGGAGGGGGGCTCTGCCCCCCGTCCTTGCGGACTCCCCCCGGGATATTTCGGGCAAGGAGAAGGGCGGCCGGTGAGGTGTGACCGCCCCTGCGTCGCGTCAGAGAGTCAGGACCGGGATGATCTGCTTCTTGCGGCTCATCACGCCGGGCAGGACAACGGTGTCCCCGGTGACGGTGACGCCGAAGGATTTCTCGGCGAGTGTCTTGACCAGATCGTTGGGCACCAGAAGCGTGGCTTCCTCGTTCAGGATGTCCACGACGAAGAGGATCACCTGATCGGCGCCGTCTTCCTTGGCCACGTCCACCATGGATGCCATCAGGCTGTCCTTGCGATCAAGGATCATCTTGGGCGAGGTGGTTTCCAGCACCGAGACGCGGAATTCCTTGCCCGCGACCGTATATTCCTTGCTGTCCATCCGCAGCAGTTCCGCATCCGAGAAGGCCGACACATCGGATTTCGCGGCGAACATCTGGGCGGCATAATCGGGGATCGACACACCCAGTTCCTTGGCCAGATCATGGGCGATGGCCTTGTCTTCCTGCGTGGTGGTCGGGCTGCGGAATTCCAGCGTGTCCGACAGGATGCAGGACAGCATCGCGCCCTTGATGGATTTCGGCGCGCGGGCCATGTCCTTGCCGATCATCTTGAACATGATCGTGGCGGTGCAGGCCAGCGGCTCGATGCGGATCTCGATCGGGCCTTTGGTCTCCAGCCCGCCCACCAGCTTGTGATGGTCGATGATGCCGATGATATCGGCGTCATTGATGCCCGCGGGCAGTTCGGCGGGGTTGTTGGTGTCCACGATCACGACCGGCGCGCCGGCCTCCACACCCGCGATGATCTGCGGCTTGGGCAGGTCCCAGTGCTTCAGCATGAAGGCGGCCTCGGTATTGGGCTCGCCCAGCAGCTTCGCCTCGGCCGGGGTGCCTTTCACCTCGGTCAGATACCAGGCCCAGATGAGGGGCGAGCCGGTGGAGTCGGTGTCGGGGGATTTGTGGCCGAAAACCTGAATGGTCATTGCAATGGTCCTGTAGGGATGTTGGGTTTGCGCGCCTTATAGGGCGGGGCCGCGGGATTGTCACCTGCCTATGCTGCAAGGCAGCATCGCGAGGGTTGGACAATGGGACGCGCCTGCGGGATAGTCCGGCGGTGCAGGCAGGGGAATGGGTGATTTTTGCGGGAAAGCGATCTCTACGGTCCGGTGAAAGCCTATCTCGAGGCGCAGGGCTATCTCGTGAAAGGCGAGGTGGGCGCGGTGGATGTGCTGGCCTGCCGGGGAGACGAGCCGCCCGTGGTGGTGGAGTTGAAGACCGGCTTTTCCCTGACCCTGCTGCATCAGGCGGTGGCGCGGCAGGCGGTGACGGATCTGGTCTACGTGGCCGTGCCCCATCGGACCGGCAAGGTCGCGGCGCGGGCCTTGCGCGACAATGTGGGTCTGTGCCGCCGTCTGGGTCTGGGGGTGCTGAGTGTGCGCCTGACCGACGGGCTGGTCATCGCCCATGCCGACCCCGGCCCCTATGCGCCGCGCAAGCAGCCCCGCCGCAAAACGGCGCTTTTGCGCGAATTCCATCGGTTGCAGGGCGATCCCAACCGGGGCGGTTCGGTGAAACAGGGGCTGATGACGGGCTACCGGCAGGATGCCCTGCGCTGCGCCGCCGCGCTGGCACAGGCGGGGCAGGCGCGGGGGCGCGATGTGGCGGCGGCCTGCGGTGTGACGCAGGCGACGCGGATCATGGCGGACAATCATTACGGCTGGTTCGCGCGTGTCGCGACCGGGGTCTATACCCTGACCGAGGCCGGCCGCGCGGCGCTGGACTGAAGCCGCGACAAGCTGTCGAATTTTGCCGATTCAGATGTTGACAGCCCTTGGCCTGATCCCTAGCTATGCGCCGTTAGCACTCGCAGGGAGTGAGTGCTAATACCCCGAACGGGGTTCAGTGAGAAACTTTGAGCCAAGGAGCCTCAGAGATGGCATTTACACCGCTTCATGACCGCGTGCTGGTCCGCCGCGTGGAAAGCGACGAAAAGACCAAGGGCGGTCTTATCATCCCCGACAGCGCAAAAGAAAAACCCGCCGAGGGCATCATCGTCGCCGTCGGCGCAGGTGCGAAGGACGAGGATGGCGACCGCATCGCCATGGACGTCAAGGCAGGGGACAAGGTCCTGTTTGGCAAATGGTCCGGCACCGAAGTCACCCTCGATGGTGAAGAGCTGCTGATCATGAAAGAATCCGACATCATGGGCATCATTGCCTGATCGTCATCCCTGACATTCTGATATCTAGGAGCAAGCAAAATGGCTGCTAAAGACGTCAAGTTTTCGACCGACGCCCGCAATCGCATGCTGAAAGGCGTGAACACGCTGGCAGATGCGGTCAAGGTCACGCTCGGCCCCAAAGGCCGCAACGTGGTGCTGGACAAATCCTTCGGCGCACCGCGCATCACCAAGGACGGTGTGTCGGTTGCCAAGGAAATCGAACTGGAAGACAAGTTCGAGAACATGGGCGCGCAAATGGTGAAGGAAGTCGCTTCCCGCACCAATGATGAGGCCGGCGACGGCACCACCACCGCGACCGTGCTGGCGCAAGCCATCATCAAGGAAGGCATGAAAGCGGTTGCCGCTGGCATGAACCCGATGGACCTCAAGCGCGGCATCGATCTGGCCACCACCAAAGTCGTGGAAGCCATCAAGGCGGCCGCCCGCGACGTGAGCGACAGCGCCGAAGTGGCACAGGTCGGCACGATTTCGGCCAATGGCGAAGCGGAAATCGGTCGTCAGATCGCCGACGCGATGCAGAAGGTCGGCAACGAGGGTGTCATCACCGTCGAAGAGAACAAGGGCCTCGAGACCGAGACCACCGTGGTCGAAGGCATGCAGTTCGACCGTGGCTACCTCAGCCCCTATTTCGTGACCAACCCCGACAAGATGGTCGCCGAGCTGGAAGACTGCCTCATCCTGCTGCACGAGAAGAAGCTCTCCTCGCTCCAGCCGATGGTCCCGCTGCTCGAGTCCGTGATCCAGTCGCAAAAGCCGCTGCTGATCATCGCCGAGGACGTGGAAGGCGAGGCTCTGGCCACGCTGGTCGTCAACAAGCTGCGTGGCGGCCTGAAGATCGCTGCCGTCAAGGCGCCGGGCTTTGGTGATCGTCGCAAGGCGATGCTGCAGGATCTGGCCATTCTGACCGGCGGTCAGGTGATCAGCGAAGATCTGGGCATGAAGCTGGAGTCGGTCACGATCGACATGCTGGGTTCGGCCAAGAAAGTCGCGATCAACAAGGACGAGACCACGATCGTGGACGGTCACGGCGTCAAGGCCGAGATCGAGGCACGCGTGTCCCAGATCCGTCAGCAGATCGAAGAGACCACGTCGGACTATGACCGCGAGAAGCTGCAGGAACGTGTGGCCAAGCTGGCAGGCGGCGTTGCCGTCATCCGCGTCGGCGGCATGACCGAAACCGAAGTGAAAGAGCGCAAGGACCGCGTCGATGACGCGCTGAACGCCACCCGCGCAGCCGTGCAGGAAGGTATCGTCGTCGGCGGCGGTGTTGCCCTGATCCAGGCCGGTAAGGCTCTGGACGGTCTCAAGGGGGCCAACAGCGACCAGGACGTCGGGATCTCGATCATCCGCAAGGCCATCGAAGCGCCGCTGCGCCAGATCGCCGAGAACTCGGGTGTGGACGGTTCGGTCGTCGCGGGCAAGATCCGCGAAAGCAACGACAAGACCTTTGGCTTCAACGCGCAGACCGAAGAATATGGCGACATGTTCAAGTTCGGCGTGATTGACCCGGCCAAGGTTGTCCGCACCGCTCTTCAGGACGCAGCCTCGGTGGCCGGCCTGCTGATCACCACCGAAGCCATGGTTGCGGATCGTCCGTCCAAGGAATCGGCCGGCGGCGGCATGGGCGGCGGCATGGGCGGCATGGGCGGCATGGACGGGATGATGTAATCCCGACCGTCACCTGACGTTCGACAAGGAAGGGCTCGCCGCAAGGCGGGCCCTTTTCCGTCGTTGGGACGTAGGGTGCGTGCTAGCACGCACCACTCTCCCCCCCACATCAACAAACGGTGCGTGCAAGCACACACCCTACCCCCCACATCAACAAACGGTGCGTGCAAGCACGCACCCTACGGAATTATGAAATGGCCGCCTTTTTTGGATCATATTCTCCGTTCGCAATGTCCCTGTGAATGGTTGAGTAGGGCCATTCTTCGGGCGACCGCACAAAACCATGTTTGACGGGGTTGAGCCAACAATACCGAACATGCGCCGCGAAATCCGCATTATCGCGGATATGATGTTCCCAATACCTGCGCTGCCAAATGCCCCGCTCGCCACGCAGAATATGCGATGGCCGTAAGGGGCCCGCAGGCATTTGCCGCGAAAAACGTGTTTTGATCAGCCGCCAGCGCGTCGGATAATCGGCATCGCCTGAGGGCAGGGTCAAGACGCAATGCAGATGATCAGGCAGGACCACCCAAGCGTTGATGGCAAAGGGGCGCTCGCGCCGCGTCTGCCTCACCGCGCCGCGTAGCAGATCGATGTGATCCACCAACATTCGGCTGCCACGATTGGCCAGCGCGACGGTGAAAAAGATCTGGGCTCCAAGGACAAAGGGACGGCGATAATTTGACATGCCCCCAATGTGCATGGATTTGGTTAATGGGTGGTTGATGGCGGTGGGTGCGTGCTCGCACGCCCCCACCCGCATTTGCAAACGGTGCGTGCAAGCACGCACCCTACGGGCGGCTCGATCAACCCCGCGACCAACAAAACACACCCTTCACCAGCAAGCGTAGGGTGCGTGCTCGCACGCACCCACCACACCCCCCCTCAAGGCACCCGCGTCAGGGCCAGAAACTCCTGGAACGCGGCCTCATAGCTGCCGGGGTCGGCGGCATGGGATTGCAGATGATCCGCCTCGGTCGGATGCGCGACCGTCACGGCCCCGGCATCCGATGCGGCGCGCAGCGCGATCAGTCTCTGGCTCGTGTCCAGCGGGACGACCTGATCCGCGCTGCCATGGGCCAGAAACAGCGGACCGTAAAACCCCGCATAGCGCCCGGTGACACTGGCCGCGCGCAGATCGGACGGGTGCGTCAAGCCCAGCGCGGTCAGGGTCGTGGCGGCGACCGTGCCGGGGAAGGGCAGCCCCATGTTGCGGGCCAGATGCTCAAGCACGGCCTTGAACTCCAGCGCGGGCGAATCCAGCGCGATGGCGCTGATGCGGCTGGCCTCGGGGCTGCGGGCCATGAACTGTCCCAGAATGCCGCCCCCCATGGAATCGGCCAGAATCATCACCTCGCCATACCCACGATCCCGCAGCGTCAGCACGGCGGCCTCCAGATCAGGCCATTCGGTCAGGCCAAAGCCATAGAACCCATCCTCGGTCACCGGCGCGTTCATGTCATTGCGATAGCTGATCAGCAGCGTGGGAAAGCCAGCCTCATGCAGCATCGGCAGATAGCGATATCCATCCTCCCGCGCCCCTGCGATCCCATGCACATAGATCGCGGCCATGTGCGGCTGCGGCGCGCCCGGCACAAGGGGTTCCGGGACGAACCACGCCTCGGCCGGGCCAAGCGTGGTCTGCACGGCCAATGTCTCGAAGGGCAAGCCGAATGCGGCTTGCGGATCACCGCGATAGCCAAGCGCCGTCGGTTCATCCGGCGGCGTCGCGGCCGCTTGCATCTGCGCCAGTCCGCCGACGGTCAGGACCTGGCTCGCGACACGGTGCAATCCCAATGTCGCGCTGGCCAGATAGAGCGATCCCACGACCAGCAGGCCAAGCGCAATCGGCACGCCATAGCGGCGGGCCCGTGAATGGCGTCTGACGCGAACCATCGGCATGACTGTCTGTCCTTGCTGGATAATTTCCCCACAGGATCAGCCTAAACTCGCCTTGGCCTGCGGATCAAGCACCGCAGGAGTTGCGCGGCGATGTATCGTGGTTGTGCCCTTTACGCCTTCTGTCCGGTGATCAACTGCGCTAGCGATGCGACATGCGCCTTTTTCTGCTGACCGCCCTCACCATGCTGGCCTTTGCTGCCAACTCCATCCTGAACCGGATGGCTCTGGAGGATGGCACGACGGGACCTGCCGCCTTTGCCGCAATCCGTCTGGTCGCAGGGGCGCTCTGCCTCTGGGCGCTGGTGGCGTGGCGAGGGGGCGGGATGCGGCCGCTGTGGCAACCCGGCGGTGCAGCCAGCCTTGCCCTCTATGTGCTGGGCTTTTCCTTCGCCTATGTCAGCCTGCCCGCCGGCGTGGGCGCGCTGATCCTGTTCGGCGGCGTGCAGATCACGATGTTCGCAGGCGCCCTGATCCTGCGCGAGACGGTGCCCGCGCGGCGCTGGGCGGGCGCGGCGCTGGCCTTCGGCGGGCTGGTCTGGCTGCTCTGGCCCGCAGGGGGCGCGGCCCCAGATCCGTGGGGGGCCGCGCTGATGGCCGCGGCGGCGCTGGGCTGGGGCATCTACTCGCTGCTGGGGCGCGGGGCGACCGATCCGATGGGGGCCACGGCCGGGAATTTCGTCTTTGCCGCGCCGCTGGGGCTGATCGTTCTGGCCGTCCTGCCCGATACGGCCACAGCGCAGGGCGCCGTGCTGGCGGTGCTCTCGGGCGCTGTGACCTCGGGCTGCGGCTATGCCTTGTGGTATGCGGTGCTGCCCCGTCTGGGATCGACCCGCGCGGCGGTGGCACAGCTCTGCGTGCCGGTGATCGCGGCGGCAGGCGGGCTCCTCCTGCTGGGCGAGGGGGTCAGCCTGCGATTCGCCATGGCCTCGGCACTGGTGCTGGGCGGCGTCTTGCTGGCCGCGCTCCCGCCCGCACGAAAGGCGCATGTCTTGGGCAAGGACGCCTGATCTTTCGGCAAACGCGCCGCACCGCGGCCCGCGCCCAGCCATCCGCCGACGCGACCCTTGCGCCCACCGTTCATCCCTTCGACATGGGAACGGCACAGAGGTCCATGCCGGGGAGGGCCGCCCATGACCGTCAGATGTCTTCTGCCCGAAGACCGCGTCGAGGTGATCGACCTTCTGACCACCTGTTTCGGCAGCCCGAAAGAGGCCCATCTTCTGGATTAGCTGCGCGATGCGGGGGATATCCGGCTTGAACTGGTCTGGATGGAGGGGCGGCATCTGCGGGGCGACATCGCATCCGTGCGCCACGAATCCCCGACGGGCTGGCAGGCGTCACCGCTGACCTGACCTATCCGGCCAAGCTTTTTCCGGGGTGACAGACGCCCTCAGGCCGGTTGTATCAATTCCAGCGGGTCATAGCCGAAGCCGCGCGCCCATGCGACGCGGGGCAAGCTGTCCGGCTTCAGCCTGAGATCGCGCACCTCGTCCTGCGTGAAGAAACGGCGGCGCGTCACGATGCCTTCGGGATCGGCCCAGCCTTCGGCCAACATGCCCGCCGTGATGGTGCAGCGAAAAAAGACCTCCACCTGATGAAAGCCGCGATCCGGGTCGTGAAACTCGTTCACCAGACAGGGCGGACCCACGCGGATGGTCAGGCCGGTTTCCTCATGCACCTCGCGGGCCAGATTGTCGGGCAGGGACGCGCCCGCCTCGACCCCGCCACCGGGCGCGCACCACAGTGTCGCAGCCGGGTCGCGATAGGCATTGACCAGAAGCAGACGGTTGTCGTGCAGGATCACCGCGCGGGTGGCAAGTCTGGGCTGTAGCATGTGACCTCTGGTCTTATGGGGCTTTTGCGGGGGAACAAACGAGACTATCTGTCTGGCATGAAATACATGACTTCGAAATATGTCACGCTGCCGGTTCTGGCCATTCTCAGTGCCGCCTGCGGGGTGACAGGCGATCCGGCCCGCTCCGCCGAGGGCGAATGCGTGGTGCTGCTGCACGGGCTGGCGCGGACAGAAGTGTCTTTTCTGCTCATGGAGCAGGTGCTGCGGGCGGATGGCTATATGGTCATCAATCCCGGCTACCCCTCGACCGAAGAGACGATCGGCAACCTCGCCTCGACCGTGTTGCCGCGCGCGGTGGCACAATGCGGTGACCGGACCACCCATTTCGTGACCCATTCGATGGGCGGCATCCTGACCCGGTTCTGGCTGGTGGGGAACCGGCCCGCCAATCTGGGACGCGTGGTGATGCTCGCCCCGCCCAATGAAGGGTCCGAACTGGTGGACGAACTTGTCGATATCGAGGCGTTCGGCTGGCTGAACGGCCCTGCGGGCAAGCAACTGCGTACCGGCGAAAAGGGCATGCCCTCGCATCTGCCGCCGGTGGACTTCGAACTGGGCGTCATCGCTGGCGACCGTTCGCTCAACCCTGTGTTCTCGTCGATGATCGAGGGACCGGATGACGGCAAGGTCTCGGTCGAGGAAACCAAGGTCGAAGGGATGGCCGATCACATGGTGCTGCATGTGACCCATACCTTCTTGATGAACAATCCGCAGGTGATCGCGCAGGTGCGGCAATTCCTCAAGACCGGGGCCTTTGATCGTTCGATCACATGGGGTCAGGCGGTCATGGACTTGCCGGTGCTGGAATGAGCGGGACGCTGGCCCTGACCCTGACCGGGGCCGAGGTCCTGCGCCCCGGTGGGCTGGACAATGGACCCTTGTCACTGGCCGGGGGACGGATCGTCGAGGATCGACAGGCGCGCCACGTCGATCTGACAGGCTTGCGTGTGCTGCCGGGAATCGTCGATGTGCATGGTGACGGGTTCGAGCGGCATCTGGCCCCCCGGCGCGGGGCCATGCGGGATCTGGGGCAGGGTGTCGCCGCGACCGAGGCGGAACTGGCCGCCAACGGGATCACTACGGCGGTGCTTGCGCAATTCTGGAGCTGGGAAGGCGGGATGCGCGGGCCGGAATTCGCCCTGCGGTTCCTTGAGGCGCTGGCCGGGCATCGCGGACTGGGCACCGATATGCGGGCGCAACTGCGGATGGAAACCTGTCTCGTGCAGGATTATCCCGCCATCGCGGATGCGGTTGCGCGTTTCGGGATCGGCTATGTCGTGTTCAACGATCATCTGCCCCATGCCGCGCTGGCGGCAGGCAAGCGTCCGCCGCGTCTGACCGGGCAGGCGCTGAAAAGCGGGCGCAGCCCCGAAGATCATCTGGCGCTGCTGCAACGGTTGCATGGTCAGTCCGACCGTGTGCCCGCGGCGTTGGAGGGTCTGGCCGCGCGGTTGGCAGCGGCAGGCGTGATCCTTGGCAGCCATGATGATGCGACAGCCTCCGGGCGTGCGCTCTGGCGCGGGCGCGGGGTCGCCGTGTCGGAATTTCCCGAAACGCTTGAGGCCGCCGCCGAGGCGCGGTCCGGGGGCGACAGGATCGTTCTGGGCGCGCCCAATGTCGTGCGCGGCGGATCGCATTCCGGCAATGTCGCCGCGGCTGATCTGGTCGCCAAGGGTCTGTGCGACGCGCTGGCGTCCGATTATCACTACCCCGCGCCAAGGCAGGCGGCGCTGATGCTGGCCGAGACGATGGGACTGACGGCGGCATGGGATCTGGTCACGGCCGGACCGGCGCATCTGTTGGGGCTGACGGATCGCGGCAGGTTGCTGCCGGGACTGCGCGCCGATCTGGTGGTGATGGACGACAGCGGCCATGTGGGCGCGACCATCGCGGGGGGGCGGATCACGCATATGAGCGGCTCTGTCGCGGCGCGCTTCGTCGCCTCGGTCTGACACGCTCTCTCGGCCACGATCAGGGCGGCGCAGAGGGGAGATCCGCACAATAAATACGCGCCACCCCCGAGGGAGGATGGCGCGCCGTTCCGGACAGCCGGTAACGTCTTGGGTAGTCTGGATCAGCTGTCCATCACGAACTGGTAACTGGCGGGAACATAGTGGAAGCCCTCGCCACGGGTTTCGACAAACCCCAATGCCGGGAAGGGCATGTGGTAACCGATGAAGGGGATGCGGTCTGCGGCCAACATGCCAAGGATCGACCGGCGCGTCGCGGCGGCGGCTTCCTTGTCCATGTCGAAGCGCACTTCCCAATCGGGATGCGCCAGCGACCAGACATAATGGTTCGCGAAATCGGCACCCAGCACCAGCTGCTGCCCTTCGCTTTCGATCATATAGGTCATATGGCCCGGCGTATGGCCAAAGGCCGCCATGCCGGTGATGCCCGACGCCACGGTGCCGCCATCGCCGATCATCTCGAACTTGTCGGCCATGGGGCGGACATTGTTGGCAAAGCCTTCGTTGTCGGTGCCGTTCCAGTGATCGAACTCGGCCGAACCGGTCACATAGCGCGCATTGGGGAAGGTCGCCGCGCCATCCGTCATCATGCCGCCGATGTGATCGCCATGCATATGGGTCAGGACCACAACGTCGATCTGGTCGGGGGTATAGCCTGCGGCAGCCAGCGCGGCCGTGATGCCCTCACCGTTCAACCCGGTGTCGAACAGCACCAGCTCGGAGCCGGTGTTCACGACCGTCGGCGTGAAGAAGAACTGCGACTTGTCCGTCGGGATCATCGCCGCTTCCGAAGCGGCGGCGAATTCCTCGGGCGTGGCGTTCAGGCCGAAGATCGTGTTGGGGTCGGGCACGGTCCGGGTTCCGGCCAACAGCGAGGTGACGTCATAGCCGCCCAGCTTGATGCGGTTATAGGGCGCGCGGGCCGGGCCCAGCAGCGGGGCGCTGGCGCTGGCCGGTGTGGCAGCCATGCCCGCCAACGGCAGGGCGGCGGCACTGGTCAGCACGGAGCGGCGGGACATCTTGAACGGGGTCATCGGGGCCTCCTCTTGTGGTTTTGTCTTGACCGGAACATAGCACGACAATCTGCCATGGGTTGTGCGCTCGCGATCAAGTGATGTGCCTGAATGCAGGGGGCGGCCCGCGCGCCGCGATTTCTGGACAAATCCTCGCACCTGTGACACAGCAACGGCCAACAGGAGATCCCCCATGACCACCACCCGCTTCGCCCCTTCGCCCACCGGCTATATCCATGTGGGCAACCTGCGCACCGCGCTGATGAACTACCTGATCGCCCGCAAATCGGGCGGCACCTTCATCCTGCGGATCGACGACACCGATCAGGAACGCTCGAAAGAGGAATATGTCGATCAGCTCAAGCGCGACCTGGAATGGCTGGGGCTGGAATGGGACCGGATCGAACGGCAATCCCTCCGCCTTGACCGCTATGCCGCGGCGGCGGACAAGCTGCGCGCCATGGGCCGCTTCTACGAAGTGTTCGAGACTCCCACCGAACTGGACCTCAAGCGCAAGAAACAACTGAACATGGGCCGCCCCCCGGTCTATGACCGCGCGCATCTGGACCTGACCGAAGATCAGAAAGCCGCCTTCCGCGCCGAAGGGCGCGAGGGCTACTGGCGTTTCAAGCTGGATCAGGAACGCATCGAATGGACGGACGGCATCCTGGGGGATATCTCCATCGACGCGGCCTCAGTCTCCGATCCCGTGCTGATCCGTGCGGACGGACAGGTGCTCTATACGCTGGCCTCGGTCGTCGATGACACGGAAATGGGCGTCACCCATATCGTGCGCGGCTCGGACCATGTCACCAACACCGCCACCCAGATCCAGATCATTCAGGCGCTGGGCGGCACCGTGCCCAGCTTCGCGCATCACTCGCTGCTGACCGGCCCGCAGGGCGAGGCGCTGTCGAAACGCTTGGGCGCGCTGTCGATCAAGGACCTGCGCGCCCAAGGGATCGAACCGATGGCGCTTCTGTCGCTGATGGCGCGGCTGGGATCGTCGGACCCGGTCGAACTGCGCAGCAGCATGGACGAGCTGATCGAAGGCTTCGACATCACCCGCTTCGGCGCCGCTCCCACGAAATTCGACGAACAGGATCTGTTCCCGCTGACGGCGCATCACCTGCAAGCCCAGCCGCTTGAGGCCGTGGCGGATGACGTCGCAGCCCTCGGCGTGCCCGCGGCCCTCGCCCCCCGCTTCTGGGCCGTGGCGCGCGACAACATCACCACCCGCGCCGATCTGGCCGCGTGGTGGGCGCTCTGCCGCGACGGGGCAGACCCCGTGATCGCCGATGAAGACCGCGATTTCGTGGCCCAGGCCCTGACCCTGCTGCCCGAAGGTCCCTTCGACGACCAGACATGGAGTCAGTGGACCACGGCGGTGAAAGAAGCGACAGGCCGCAAGGGCAAGGGCCTCTTCATGCCGCTGCGTCTGGCGCTGACCGGACAGGCGCATGGCCCCGACATGGCCGCGCTGATGCCGCTGTTGCAGGTGATCCGCGCCAAGGGGTAACGCTTGGCGGACGGGGCAGGGGGGCTGTTTGCCCCCCGTCCCTGCGGGACTCCCCCCAAGGATATTTCTCGCAAGAAGAAGCCTAAAGCCCCTCGGGCCGTGTGGTGATGATCCGCGCGCCGATCCGGGCAAGGTGATCGTCGGTCAGGGCGCGCTCTGCGGGGGTCAACCTCTGGTGACGCGGATAGATCGGATCGGCGCGATCATCAAGGATCGGGGCCTCCCACCCGGATGTGGTGGCAAAGAAATCCGCAACGCCCGCCGCCCCATATTCGCGGGCATAGCCCTGCACCACCACGTCCAGATAGCTGAGAAGGACCGGAAAGGCATCGCTGGGGGCGGCATGGCGGTTCTCGGGGATGGCGTAGACCGACACGGCGGGGCGCGGGGACAGCGGATGTTCCACACTGTCGCAGACCGGATGCCTGAGATAGGCCGCCTCACGCCTGTCAAGCGCGGCCCAGTCGGCCCCCGGAACGGCGGCGATCAACCCCGCGATACGACTGGCCGGATCGCGCTCTGCCGTCAGAAAGGCCACGGGGCGCAACGCCGTGTGCCGCCATGCGCGCCGCCAGCCTGGCAAGGTGGCGTGATGGGCGGTGCCGTAGTCATGGGTGGCACGGTTCACAAGCGAGCCGTAGCCGAAAAAAAACACATCCTGCATGTCGCTATTTTTCCCGCTGTTGATCCATATCAATCCCCCTTGCCGCAAAGGCAGGCATTGTCAGAACGATCCAAGGGAGCAGAGATCTGACGCCATGCGTATCACCAAACGAACCAACCTTGCCATTCGCGTGCTGATGTATTGCGCCGCCAACGAGGAACGTCTGGTCACGAAATCCGAGATCGCCCGCTGTTGCAACACCTCTGAAAACCATCTGGCACAGGTGATCAACCAGTTGGGACAGCTTGGCTATCTGCACACCCAGCGCGGGCGCAATGGCGGCTTGATGCTGGGGCGGCCGATGGCCGATATTCGGATCGGCGATGTCTTCCGCGCGCTGGAAAGTCAGGTGCCGATCGCCGAGTGTTTCGCCGATGTGGACAACACCTGCCCGCTGGTCGAGGCGTGCCGCCTGAAGATCGCGGTCGCGGATGCCGCCGAGGCGTTCTATGCCCATCTGGACGAGATCACGCTGGATGCGCTTGTCTGCGGCAATGAAAGACTGCTGGAAATCATGCATCCTGTGGTCTGCCGCATCTGAACCGCGCCATTTGGTGCCGCGCGCGAAAACGACCACTTGTCGTGATGAAGCGACTCGTTTAAGGCTGACAACGTCAGATCGGGAGAACCGGGAAACCGGTGCCGAAGGAGCAACCGCCCCGGAAACTCTCAGGCCCAAGGACCGGTATGACATGACGGACTCTGGAGAGTGGTGCCCTGCGCACCCGCCGACGGGATAACGATCTCAGGCAACAGGACAGAGGGGGCATCGTGACCTGCGGATTGCGCGGGGGAAGGATGCCGGATGATTATGTTCCATGGTCAGCGCGGCGTATCGGAGGGGATACGATGAGCGAGCTGTTGCACCTGCCACTCGAGGCGCTGCATGTCGAACTGGGCGCCAAGATGGTGCCCTTTGCAGGCTACTCCATGCCGGTCCAGTATGGGCTGGGCGTGATGAAGGAACATCTGCACACGCGCGCCGCGGCGGGGCTGTTCGATGTCAGCCACATGGGTCAGGTGATCCTGCGCGGCGCGGATTATCAGGCGGTGGCGCAGGCGTTCGAGGCTTTGGTGCCCGTCGATGTGGCAGGTCTGGGCCTGAACCGGCAGCGCTATGGCTATTTCACCAATCAGGCAGGCGGGATCGAGGATGATCTGATGCTGGCCAATCGCGGCGATCATCTCTTCGTGGTCATCAACGCTGCCTGCAAGGACGCCGACATCGCCCTGATGCGCGCCGGTCTGCCTGCGGGCGTCACGCTTGAGGTGATCGAGGACCGCGCGCTGCTGGCCCTGCAAGGTCCCTTGGCCGAGGATGTTCTGGCGGGTCTGAACCCTTCGGTGCGCGCCATGCGCTTCATGGATGTGGCCGATCTGGACCTTGCGGGGGCCACCTGCTGGGTGTCCCGCTCGGGCTATACCGGCGAGGACGGGTATGAGATTTCGGTGCCCGCGGATGCCGCCGAGGATCTGGCGCGGGCGCTCTTGTCCGATGAACGGGTCGAGGCGATCGGTCTGGGTGCGCGGGATTCCCTGCGGCTGGAGGCGGGCCTGTGCCTTTACGGCCATGACATCGACGCCCACACCTCCCCCATCGAGGCGGGTCTGGGCTGGGCCATCCAGAAAGTCCGCCGCACAGGCGGCGCGCGCGCAGGCGGCTTCCCCGGCGCCGCGCGCATCCTGTCGGAACTGGACGGCAAAGCCCCCCGCGCCCGCGTCGGCCTGTTGCCCGAAGGCCGCGCCCCCATGCGCGAGGGGGTCGAGCTTTTCACCACCGCCGAGGGTGGCCACCCCATCGGCCGCGTCACCTCGGGCGGCTTCGGCCCCACCGTCGGCGCCCCTGTTGCCATGGGCCTCGTCGCGCGCGATCATGCGACCGTGGGCACCCAGCTCTACGGCGAGGTGCGGGGCAAGCGGCTGCCGGTCACGGTGGTGACCCTGCCCTTCACGCCCGCGAATTTCAAACGTTGACATCAGCGCCAACCAAAAGGGACCAGAGCGATGAAATTTACCGAAGATCATGAATGGCTGCGCATCGAAGGCGATCTGGTCGTGGTCGGCATCACCGAACATGCCAGCACGCAACTGGGCGATGTGGTGTTCGTCGAACTGCCCGAAGTGGGCACGATGGTCGCCGCCGGCGATGAAATCGTGGTGATCGAAAGCGTCAAGGCCGCCTCGGACATCGCCGCCCCCTTGGACGGCGAGATCGTCGAGATCAACGAGGCCATCGTGGACGAACCCAGCAAGGTCAATGCCGATCCGCTGGGCGAGGCGTGGTTCTTCAAGATGAAGGTCGATGACCTGTCCCTGCTGGATCAGTTCATGGACGAAGACGAATACAAGGATCTGGTGGACTGACCCACAGGATCAGCCGGGCGGCCCTGCCATGCGCGGGGCTGCCTGCACCAGCGCGACTGACCTGTAAAAGTGACACATAAGGGACCCGGGCGATGAGCTACAAGCCGACCGATTATCAGCCGTATGATTTTGCCAACCGCCGCCATATCGGCCCCTCTCCGGCCGAGATGACCGAGATGCTCAAGGTCGTGGACGCCGCCGATCTGAGCGCGCTGATCGACGACACCGTGCCCGCCGCGATCCGGCAGAAGGCCCCGCTCGTCTTCGAAGACCCCCGGTCCGAACGCGAACTCCTCTATCACATGCGTCAGGTCGGCAAGCGCAACACCGTGCTCACCAGCCTCATCGGGCAGGGCTTCCACGGCACGGTCACGCCTCCCGCGATCCAGCGCAACATCCTTGAAAACCCCGCGTGGTATACCGCCTACACTCCCTATCAGCCCGAAATCAGCCAAGGCCGGCTTGAGGCGCTGCTGAACTACCAGACCATGATCAGCGATCTGACAGGGCTGGAAATCGCCAATGCCTCGCTTCTGGACGAGGCGACAGCGGCAGCCGAGGCCATGACCATGGCGCAGCGCGTCGCCAAATCCAAAGCCACCGCCTTTTTCGTCGATGAGAACTGCCACCCGCAGAATATCGGCGTGATCCAGACCCGCGCCGCCCCCTTGGGGATCGAGGTGATCGTGGGCGCGCCCGACACCCTCGACGCATCCCGCGTCTTCGGCGCGATCTTCCAGTATCCCGGCACCTACGGCACGCTCACCGATTTCACCGCGCAGATGGACGCGCTGCATGATGCGAAAGCCATCGGCATCGTCATCGCCGATCCCATGGCGCTCTGCCTGCTCAAGGAACCGGGCGCGATGGGGGCCGACATCGCCGTGGGCAGCACCCAACGCTTCGGCGTGCCCTTGGGCTATGGCGGCCCGCACGCCGCCTATATGGCCTGCCGCGATGCGTTCAAACGCGCCATGCCGGGGCGTCTGGTCGGTGTCTCCATCGACGCGAACGGCAACCGCGCCTACCGCCTCTCGCTGCAAACCCGCGAACAGCATATCCGCCGGGAAAAGGCCACCTCCAACGTCTGCACCGCACAGGCGCTGCTCGCCGTCATGGCCTCCTTCTATGCCGTGTTCCACGGGCCCGAGGGCCTCAAGGCCATCGCGCAGCGCATCCACCGCAAGACCGTGCGTCTGGCGCGCGGGCTGCAAGAGGCGGGCTTCACCGTCGAACAGACCCATTTCTTCGACACGATCACTGTCGATGTCGGACCGCTGCAAGCCGCCGTCATGAAATCGGCGGTGGATGAAGGCATCAATTTGCGGGCCGTGGGCAAGACCCGCATCGGCATCACGCTGGACGAAGTCACACGCCCCGCCACGATCGAGGCGGTGTGGCGCGCCTTCGGCATCACCCGCAAGGACGAAGGCATCGCCCCTGGCTATGCCCTGCCCGACGCGCTGGTGCGGCAGACCCCCTACCTGACCCATGGCGTCTTCCACATGAACCGCGCCGAGACGGAAATGATGCGCTACATGCGCCGCTTGGCCGACCGCGATCTGGCGCTGGACCGCGCGATGATCCCGCTGGGCAGCTGCACCATGAAGCTGAACTCTGCGGCGGAAATGATGCCGCTCAGCTGGCCCGAATTCTCGGATATGCACCCATTCGTGCCGCTGGATCAGGCCGCAGGCTATGCCCATATCGTCAAGGATCTCAGCGAAAAGCTGTGTCAGGTCACAGGCTATGACGGCATGTCCATGCAGCCAAATTCCGGCGCGCAGGGCGAATATGCCGGGCTTCTGACCATTGCCGCCTATCAGCGCGCCAATGGCCAAGGCCATCGCAACATCTGCCTCATTCCGATGAACGCCCATGGCACCAACCCCGCCTCGGCGCAGATGGTGGGCTGGACGGTGGTGCCTGTGGAATCCTCGGCCAATGGCGACATCGATCTGGATGATTTCCGCGCCAAGGCGGAAAAGCACTCTGCCAATCTGGCGGGCTGCATGATCACCTATCCCTCGACCCATGGCGTGTTCGAGGAAACGGTGATCGAGGTCTGCAAGATCACTCATGATCACGGCGGTCAGGTCTATATCGACGGGGCCAATATGAATGCCATGGTGGGCCTGTCGCGCCCCGGCGATCTGGGCGGCGATGTCAGCCACCTGAACCTGCACAAGACCTTTGCCATCCCGCATGGCGGCGGCGGCCCCGGCATGGGACCCATCGGCGTCAAGGCGCATCTGGTGCCCTATCTGCCGGGTCACCTGATGACCGGCGGGACCGAAGGGCCGGTGTCTGGCTCTCCCTACGGCTCCGCCTCGATCCTCACGATCAGCTGGGCCTATTGCCTGATGATGGGCGGCGAAGGTCTGACACAGGCCACCCGCGTCGCGATCCTGAACGCAAACTATATCGCCAAGCGGTTGGAAGGGGCCTATCCCATCCTCTACAAAGGTCCGACAGGGCGCGTCGCGCATGAATGCATCATCGACGTGCGCCCCTTTGCCGATAGCGCCGGTGTGACGGTCGAGGATATCGCCAAGCGCCTGATCGACTGCGGTTTCCACGCGCCGACGATGAGCTGGCCTGTGGCGGGCACGCTGATGGTGGAACCCACCGAGTCCGAGACCAAGGCCGAGCTGGACCGTTTCTGCGATGCGATGCTGGCGATCCGTGCCGAAATCGCCGATATCGAGGCAGGCCGCAGCGACCCGCTCAACAACCCGCTGAAACACGCGCCTCACACGGTCGAGGATCTGGTGGGCGACTGGGACCGCCCCTACACCCGCGAACAGGGCTGCTTCCCGCCGGGTGCCTTCCGCGTGGACAAATATTGGCCCCCTGTGAACCGGGTGGACAACGCATGGGGCGACCGCAATCTGGTCTGCACCTGCCCGCCGATGAGCGATTACGCTGAAGCGGCGGAATAACCGGGGGATTGCGTTAAAAAGTGGTAAACGCGGGCTCGTAACCCGTTGATATCACGGGGCTTGAAAAATGTCCCACGGTGGGACACACCACGCAGCGCCGCCGGGGGAAGCCTTGGCGGCGGTTTCGTTTTCTGCGGGGCAGGGCTTATTCCCGCGCCCGCAGAACCTGCGCGGGGCGCGCCGCCAGCGGTCGCCATGCAAAGGCCAGCCCCGACAGCAGCGTGGCCAGCACACCGCCCAGAACGATGGCGATGGCCGAGGGCCAGATGACGGTATAGCCGGTCTGCATGATGAAATGCGTGACCGCCCAGCCGCCGCCGATCCCGGCGGCGATGGCCACAACGCCCGCCGCTGCCCCCAGAAGGGCCGCGCGCAGGGCAAAGCTGCGCAGGATGCGGCCCCGGCTGGCCCCCAGCGTTTTCAACACTGCCGCCTCATAGGTCCGCGCCCGCTCTCCCGCCGCGGCCGCGCCGATCAGCACCAGAAAGCCCGTGAGCAAGGTTGCCGCCGCGCCATAGGAGGTCGCCGCCGCCAGCCCCGCCAGCACGTCCGAGACCTGATCAATCGCATCGCGCACCCGGATCGCGGTGATATTGGGCGCGGCCCCCGCCACATCGCGCAGGATCTGGGCCTCGGCCTGTTCCTCGGCATAGACGGTTGAGATGAAGGTGTGCGGCGCGCCCGCCAAGGCGCGTTCGTTCATGGTCAGCACGAAACCCATCGCGCCGGTCGAGAAGTCCACTTCGCGCAGGCTGGTGATCGTCCCGGTGATGTCGCGCCCCAGCACGTTCATCGTGATCGTGTCGCCAAGGCCGATCCCCATCTCGCGGGCCTCTTCCTCGGCAAAGCTGATCTGGGGCGGACCGTCGTAATCATCGGGCCACCATTCGCCTGCCATGATCCGCGTGCCGTCGGGCATGGCGCCTGCATAGGTCACGGCGCGGTCACCGGTGACGACCCAGTGATCGCCCGCCACTTCGCGCGCGGGGCGGTCATTGATCTGCGTGATCACCCCGCGCAGCATCGGGGCCGCGTCGATGCGCGAGACAGCGGGGTCATTCTCGAGCCGCTCCATGAAAGCGGGCATCTGGTCGCGCTGGATATCGACGAAGAAATAGGAGGGGGCCACCTCGGGCAGATCGTTGGCGATGGCCCCGCGCAGGTTGCCGTCGATCTGGCCCACGGCGGCCAGCACAGACAGGCCCAAACCCAGCGACAGGATCACCGAGGTCGCCTCGTCCCGCTGCCCGCCTATGGCGGCCAAGGCCCATCGCAGCACGGGACGTCCCCGCGCCCTGCCGCGCATCCGCTTGGTCAGCGCGCGCACGCCCCAAGCCGTCAGCACCAGCAGGACCAAAGCGCCAAGGATGCCGCCCGCAGTCCAGAGCGTCAGCCATGCCGCGCCGGAGAAGACCATGGCGGTGCCGATCAGTGCGGCCAGCAGAGCCAAGATCACCGCAAGCATCGGTGCGCGGGGCAGGGTGCGGGTGGTAGAGAGCGCATCGCGGAAGAGGGTGGCGGCGCGCACCTCCTCGGTCCGCGAGAGGGGCCAGAGGGTGAAGATCAACGCAGTCAGCGCGCCATAGATCGCGGCTTCCAGAAGCGGGGCGGGGTGTATGGTGAACACCGCAGGCACCGGCAGGCGCGATTCCAGAAACGGCCCGACAGCCAAAGGGATTGCTGCGCCAAGGATCAGGCCCAGCGTGATCCCTAAAAGGCTGAGGGCACCGATTTGCAGAAAATATGTCTGGAAAATCGTGGCCCGGTCCGCGCCAAGCGTGCGCAGCGTGGCAATCACGCTGGTCTTGCCCGCCAGATAAGCGCGCACGGCGGCGGATACACCGACCCCGCCGACAGCCAGCCCGGAGAGGCCGACAAGAATCAGAAACGCCCCCAGACGTTCCACGAAACGCGCCACGCTGGGTGCGCCATTGCGGCTGTCGCGCCAGCGGGCACCCGCGCCCTCGAACCGTTGACTGACCTGCGCTTGCAGCGCGTCCAGATCGCTGTCCTCGGGCAGGAGCATCCGGTATTCGGTGGAATAGAGCGTGCCGGGTGTCAGCAAGCCCGCATTCGCCAGTGCGTCGGTCGCCACGATCGTGCGCGGGCCAAGACCGAAACCATCCGCCCCGGCATCCGGTTCGCGCGTGATCGCGGCCATGAGGCGGAAGTCCTGCGTGCCAAGGCGGAAGGTGTCGCCGATCTGCATCCCCATCCGGTCGATCAGCAGGGGATGGACGACGGCACCGGGCAGACCATCCGCCCCGGCCAAGGCTTGCGCCAGTGGCATCGCAGGTTCCAGCAGAACCTGCCCGATCAGGGGATAGGCGGCGTCGACGGATTTCACCTGCGTCAGGCCACGTTCGGCCGTCTCGCCCTGACCCTTGACGACCATGGAGCGGAAATCCGTGACCTCGGACACTTCGGTGGCGATGCTGTCGATCCAGGCCCGTTCCTCGGGCGTTGCGAAGCGGTAGGTCAGGTCGATTTCGGCATCGCCGCCAAGGATGGCTGCCCCTTCGCGGGCCAGACCCGCCTCGATGCTGGAGCGGACGGAGCCGACGGCGGCGATGGCGGCCACACCGAGCGCGAGACAGGCGAGGAAGATGCGGAACCCTTTGAGCCCGCCGCGCAATTCCCGCGCAGCGAAACGGGCAGCGACGCGCAGTGTCATTCCGCAGCCTCGGCCTTGTGCGTGGCTTCGGTGTCGATCCGCCCGTCGCGCAGGCGAATCACGCGGTCGCAGCGCGCGGCCAATTCGTCGGAATGGGTTACCAGCACCAGCGTCGCGCCATGTTTGTCGCGCAAGCCGAAGAGCAGTTCGATGATGGCTGCCCCATTGGTGCCGTCCAGATTGCCGGTCGGTTCATCCGCCAGCAGGATGTCGGGGCGCGGGGCAGAGGCGCGGGCCAATGCGACGCGCTGCTGTTCACCGCCCGACATCTGCGAGGGGTAGTGATCGGCGCGGCTGGCCAGACCGACGGCCTCCAACTCGGCGCGGGCACGGGCGAAGGCGTCCTTGTGGCCCGCCAGTTCCAGCGGCGTTGCCACGTTTTCCAGCGCCGTCATCGTGGGGATGAGGTGGAAGGATTGGAACACGACCCCCATATGATCCCTGCGGAAGCGGGCCAGCTGATCCTCGGACATGGTGGTCAGGTCCTGGCCCAAGGCTGTGATCCGGCCACCCGTGGCGCGCTCCAGCCCGCCCATCAGCATAAGGAGAGACGATTTGCCAGAACCAGACGGTCCCACCAGCCCCAACGTCTCGCCCCGGCGGACATCCAGCGTGATGCCGTGCAGGATGTCCACGCGGCCTGCATTGCCATCAAGGGACAAAGCTGTATCTGTGAGGGAAAGAACCGGAGAGGTCATGGGAATGCGCCTGCTTTCTATTCGTTTTTTGTCATATGGTGCCTTGGCTGCTGGGGGCAAGGTGTGGGCGGCGCTTGTCCTGTGTCTGGGGCTTGCTTTTGCGACGGTCGCCGGCGCCCAGCAGACGCGGGAGTTGCCTTTGTCCATCGTGGCTTTTGGCGACAGCCTGACGCAGGGCTATGGGTTGATCGACGAAGAAGGCTTCGTGCCGCAACTGCGGGCCTGGCTGGAGGCGCAGGGCGAGTCGCTGCGCGTGGTCAATGCGGGCGTGTCGGGCGATACCACCGCGGGCGGTCTGGCACGGATCGAATGGACGCTGACGCCGGATATTCACGGCATGATCCTTGCGCTGGGGGGCAATGATGTGTTGCGCGGGCTGGATCCTGCGGTGACGCGGGCGAATATCGAGGGGATTCTGAAGGCGGCGGCGGCGGCGGATATCCCGGTCCTGCTGGTGGGGATGCAGGCCCCGGGCAATTACGGTCCTGAGTATCAGGCGGAATTCGAGGCGATCTGGCCCGAATTGGCCGAGGCTTATGGCGCGCTTTACTTCGACAGCTTCTTCAAGGGGCTGGGCGAGGGCGATCTGGCGTCAGCGCAGGGCTATTTTCAGCCGGATGGCATCCATCCCAATGCCGAAGGTGTCGCATTGATCGTCGATGCGATGGGTCCTGCGGTTCTGGAGTTGATCGCCGCCGCCGAGGCGCGGCGCGCCGAAAAGGGCTGAGCCAATGCAAAACGGGCCCCGCGACAGGGCCCGTTTTTCATCAATCCCGTCCGGCGATCAGGCCAGCGAGATGTTCACGGCAGATTCACGACCGTCGCGGCCCGGTTCGATGTCGAACTTGACCTTCTGGTTGTCGGCCAGCCCGGTCAGGCCCGACCGCTCGACCGCGGAAATGTGAACGAAAACGTCCTTGCTGCCGCCATCGGGGGCAATGAAGCCGTAGCCTTTTGTGGTGTTGAACCATTTCACGGTGCCAGTGGCCATACCGCATCTCCTTTACAGATCTGCTGCCCGCACTGTGCGGCAGCCCGGCTAGTCAGTGCATAATCGAGGTACTGACCTGTGAAGGAGCAGGCTATTCGATAGTGGTAACGTCGCGATAAGAAGTATGTGAGTGGTCCAGAGTCGTTTCAAGAGGGAATCTGGCGGTGAAATGGCCTATTTTTTGCTGTTTTCAGGCGGTTTTCTGCCGAAAGGGGGCTTTTTCAGACAGTTTGCCATTCATATATAATTGTCTGAATATTTCAGAGGAGGAGCCGTGATGGCATCCAGAAAACTGACCTGTCTGCATTGCGGTCAGGTGAACCGCGTGCCCGAGGACCGTCTGGGTCCTGCGGCCAAATGCGGGACATGCGGCGCGAAACTTGTTTCGGGAAAGGCGGTCGAGGTGGATCTGGCGATCTTGCAGAAGGCGGCCCGGACCGACGAGATGCCGCTGATCGTGGATTTCTGGGCACCGTGGTGCGGACCCTGCCGCATGATGGCCCCGGAGTTCGCCAAGGCGGCGGAGGTGCTGGCAGGTCAGGCGCGACTGGTGAAACTGAACACCGAGGCGCATCCTCAGGCCGGCGCGGCTTACAACATTCGGGGTATTCCCACGATGGCGGCTTTTCTGGGCGGGCGGGAGCGGCAGCGGCAATCCGGTGCGATGCCTGCGGCTGCAATCGTGGATTGGATCAAAGGGGCCGCCTGACCCGCAAGCCTCTGCTGCACAATGAAAACGGGCGCGCAGTTGCCTGCGCGCCCGTGTCCGTTCATGCCCCGAGGGGCAGAGGCTTATGCCAGTGAAAGGTTGGTCGCGGATTCGCGGCCATCACGACCCGACTCGATGTCGAAGGTCACTTTCTGGTTGTCGGCGAGGCCGGTCAGACCCGAACGCTCGACTGCCGAGATGTGCACGAACACATCTTTGCTGCCGCCATCGGGTGCAATGAAGCCGAAGCCTTTAGTGGTGTTGAACCATTTCACGGTGCCTGTGGCCATATCCGTGGTCTCCTGTCTTGGTCGCCATCCGCGAAGTGCGATGGCCTGGCGTTGGTCGGTCTGGATCGAAGGACTGAGCGCCGTAAGACGGAAGACAGTGGTCGAAAAAGAATAACGTAGCACGCAGGTGTATGACAGGTTGACCCCCGGCAAGCAAGCATATTCGCGACCGTTGCGAAATCCTGCCCCTTGGCCAGAATTTCCATGACGTTTTTGCGATCTGCACTCGACAATCCAAGACCGCGTCACATCTTGCCCCGCACGGAGTTTCAAGGAGAAATGGAATGGACGGAGGGATCTTCATGGCACGCGAACAGGAAGCGCAGCGGCAGGCGGCAGTACGGGAAGCCGCGATGGCCTCGATCCGGCGCAAGGAACTGTCGCAGATGGCCGGTGGTCATGCGGTCATGGCTGGCCTGATGGGATTTGGCGAAGCGGCTGAAGGGCGCGGCCTTTTCCCGAAGATCGTCCATGGCGCGAAACTGTTCTGCATCGCATTTGCCTTTCTGGTGCCCAACTATCTTGTCTGGTCGATCCTGCTCTAAGGCGCGCTGATTTTCGTATTCCAATACTTGAATGTTATTTCTGTTTTCGCTAGATTGAGGGCAACGCAGATACATGTCGTGTCTGCCCCTCAGAAGGATGACAGGAATGACACTCGACCGTAGCGTGATGATGTTCGCAGGATTCATGGTGCTGCTCAGCGTGGTGCTGACGGCGCTGGTTTCGCCGCTGTTCATGTGGTTCACCGTTTTCATCGGGGTGAACCTGATCCAATCCTCGATCACCGGATTCTGCCCCGCAGCCAGCGTGTTCCGCAGGCTGGGTGTGAAAAGCGGCTGCGCCTTCAAGTAAGGTCGCGTCAGGACATGAAAAAAGGGGGTGCCAATGGCGCCCCCTTTTGTGTTTCTGCAATCTGCACGGATCAGAGGACGGTGACGACCGTGCCCACCGGCACACGCTCGTACAGGTCGATCACATGGTCGTTGATCATGCGGATACATCCGTTCGAGACGGAGCGCCCGATGCTCTGCGGTTCCGTCGTGCCGTGGATGCGGAAGAAGGTGTCGCGCCCGTTCTGGAACAGATAGAGCGCCCGCGCGCCCAGCGGGTTGCCCGGACCGCCTGGCTGAACATAATCGTTGTCCACGAACTTGGCATAGGCGCGGGGATCACGTTCGATCATCTCGTTCGTGGGGCGCCATGTGGGCCATTGTTTCTTGACGTCGATGGTCGCGGTGCCGGTGAATTCCAGCCCGGCCTTGCCCACGCCCACGCCATAGCGGCGGGCGCGGCCGCTGTCGGTCACGAAATACAGAAAATGCGCGCGTGGCAGCACCAGAAGCTGACCGACACCGTATTTGGAGTCGATGTTCACTTCCTGCGGCGCGAAACGCGGGTTCAGGGTAAAGGTCTTGGCCTGCGCGAACACCGTCTGCGGCAGGGCGGCGGCGGCGAGTGTGGAGGCAATGAGATTGCGACGAGAGATCATGGCGGGGGCAAATCCTTGATGGCTATACGAAAGATGTGCCATCGCAGGGGGATTCGTTCAAGAGATGGCAAGCCCTGACCGGGCGTTTGCGGGCGGGCCGTGCCTTTCAGGCATGCCCGCCCGCATCCGGATCACCGGGTGAACTTCTTGAATTTGATCCGCTTGGGTTCCAGCGCGTCGGCACCAAGGCGGCGTTTCTTGTCTTCCTCGTACTGCTCGAAGTTGCCCTCGAACCATTCGACATGGGCGTTGCCCTCGAAGGCGAGGATATGCGTGCAGATCCGGTCAAGGAAGAAGCGATCGTGCGAGATGACCACGGCGCAGCCAGCGAAATCCACCAATGCATCTTCCAGCGCGCGCAGGGTTTCCACGTCCAGATCGTTGGTCGGTTCGTCAAGCAGCAGCACGTTCCCGCCCGAGCGCAGAAGCCGCGCCATATGCACGCGGTTGCGTTCGCCGCCTGACAGCAGCGAGACTTTCTTCTGCTGGTCGCCACCCTTGAAGTTGAAGGCAGAGCAATAGGCCCGCGCGTTCACCTCGGCGTCGCCCAGTTTGATGATGTCCTGCCCGTCTGCGATGGCTTCCCAGACGTTCTCATTCGGGTTCAGGTCGTCGCGGTTCTGATCGACATAGGACAGTTTGACCGTGTCGCCATATTCCACCGTGCCTTCATCGGCCTGTTCCTGCCCGGTCAGGATGCGGAACAGTGTGGTTTTACCCGCACCGTTGGGACCGATCACGCCGACAATGCCGCCCGGCGGCAGCGAGAAGCTGAGGTCTTCGACCAGAAGCTTGTCGCCCATGTGTTTCTTCAGGCCGTTCACCTCGATCACCTTGTTGCCAAGGCGGGGGCCGTTCGGGATGACGATCTGGGCATTGGCGAGCTTTTCGCGTTCGGACTGGCTGGCCATTTCGTTATAGGCGTTGATGCGGGCCTTGGATTTGGCCTGCCGCGCCTTGGCGCCCTGCCGCATCCATTCCAGTTCGCGTTCCAGCGTCTTCTGCTTGGACTTGTCTTCGCGCGCTTCCTGCGACAGGCGCTTGGCCTTCTGTTCCAGCCAGCTGGAATAGTTCCCTTCATAGGGGATGCCACGGCCACGGTCGAGTTCGAGGATCCAGCCGGTGATGTCGTCCAGGAAGTAACGGTCATGGGTGACGATCAGGATCGTGCCCGGATAGGCGATCAGGTGGTTCTGCAACCAGGCGATGGTTTCCGCGTCAAGGTGGTTGGTCGGTTCGTCCAAGAGCAGCATGTCGGGGGCTTGCAGGAGCAGTTTGCACAGGGCGACACGGCGCTTTTCACCGCCCGACAGCAGGGTCACATCGGCGTCGTCCGGCGGGCAGCGCAGCGCTTCCAGCGAGATGTCGATCTGGCTGTCCAGATCCCACAGGTTCTCGGCGTCGATCTTGTCCTGCAAGGCGGCCATCTCGTCAGCCGTTTCGTCGGAATAGTTCATCGCGAGTTCGTTGTAGCGGTCGAGGATCGCTTTCTTGGCTGCCACGCCCAGCATCACGTTGCCGCGCACGTCAAGTGACGGGTCCAGTTCCGGTTCCTGCGGCAGATAGCCGACGGTGGCCCCTTCGGCATGCCAGGCCTCGCCCTGAAAATCCTTGTCCATCCCGGCCATGATCTTGAGCAGTGTCGACTTGCCCGAGCCATTGACGCCGACGACACCGATCTTGACCCCCGGCAGGAAGTTCAGGTGAATGTTCTCGAAGCATTTCTTGCCGCCGGGATAGGTCTTGGAGACGCCCTGCATATGATAGACGTATTGATAGGCTGCCATTCGGATTGCTCCTTGAGGGGAATGCGTGGATTTGGCCCTGTAGATAACGATCATGGGGCGCGGGGGCAATGCGCTGCGGGGCCTTGCGGCACCTGATTGACAAAGCGGGCGTGGCATTGACAACTGCGCCGCCAGAGAAGCTCCGGGCAGGAGAGGTGATGCGTCACGATATACCCCATGCACGGCCCGGTCAGGTGATCGGGCTTTTGGGCGGGTCCTTCGATCCGGCCCATGCGGGACATGTGCATATCACCAAGGTCGCGCTGCGCCGGTTCGGACTGGACCGCGTCTGGTGGCTGGTCAGCCCCGGCAACCCTCTCAAGGCGCGCGGGCCTGCTCCGATGGCGGACCGGATCGCGCTGGCACGTGCGATGATCCATGATCCGCGCATCATCGTCACGGATTTCGAAGCGCAGGCCGGCACGCGCTATACCGCCCAGACCATCACCGCCTTGCAAACCGCCTATCCCGGGGTGCGTTTCGTCTGGCTGATGGGGGCGGACAATCTGGTGCAGTTCGATCGCTGGCAGGACTGGCAACAGATCATGGCGCGCGTGCCGGTCGGGGTTCTGGCCCGACCGGGGCAGAACCTGCCTGCGCGGGCCTCGCGTGCGGCGCGGATCTTTCGCGCGGCACGGATCAAAGGGTCTGCCAGCAGGACCCTTGCCATGGCCGAGGCGCCTGCATGGTGTTTTGTGAACGCGCCGCTGATGGATATCTCGTCATCCGCGATCCGGGCGCGGGGCGGCTGGGGTGCGGCGTAGGCTCGTCACGCGGATGTGGGCTTGCCCGTCACGGGGCAGGGCGGCTAAGTTTCAGGAATGAGTGACATGATTTCAAGACGTGGATTTCTGGTCGGTTCGGCCGCTGCCGTGACGCTTCTGGCTGTTCCGGCCTGTGCCAACGCCCCTTCGCGGTCGTTGCGCCCCGCGCTGCGCCCGGCCGGGGGGCGCGTCGCATCGGTTCCTGCCATTGATGCGCTTGTGTCCAAGGCCAATCTGGGCGGAGAGGTTGTCTTTGCCTGTGCCGATGCCGAAACAGGTGAATTGCTGGAAGTGCGACAGCCGCAGCGCGGCTTGCCGCCGGCGAGCGTCGTCAAGGCGCTGACGGCGATCTATGCGCTGGACACGCTGGGTCCGGCGCATCGGTTCGAGACGCGGCTCATTGCCACCGGGCCGGTGCAGAACGGCATCCTGAGCGGGGATCTGGTGCTGGCGGGGGGTGGGGATCCTTTGCTGGATACCAACGCGCTGGCCGAACTGGCGGCCGGGCTCAAGGCGGCGGGTGTGCGCGAAGTGCGTGGACGCTTCCTCGTCTGGGGCGGCGCGCTGCCCTATACCCGCGTGATCGACGAGGGCCAGCCGGATCATGTCGGATATAACCCTGCCGTGTCCGGCCTGTCGCTGAATCACAATCGGGTGCATTTCGAATGGGTCCGCAACGGACAAGGATATGGCGTCACCATGGACGCGCGGTCAGACCGTTATCGCCCGGATGTGCGGGTGGCGCGGATGCAGGTCGTGGCGCGCGACCTGCCGGTCTATACCTATGCGGACGCGCAGGGCGTCGATCAATGGACGGTGGCGCAATCGGCACTGGGCAAGGGCGGTGCCCGCTGGTTGCCCGTCCGGCGGCCCGACGTCTATGCCGGCGAGGTGTTCCGCACCTTTGCCGGGTCCCAGGGTATCCGCCTGCCAGCCGAGGATGTGGCACGCAGCCTGCCGGGCGGAAGCGTGATCGTGCGCCATCAAAGCGTGCCCCTGCCCGAGATCCTGCGCGACATGCTGCGCTATTCCACCAATCTGACGGCCGAGATGGTGGGCCTTGCCGCAACGCAGGCGCGCGGTGGGCGGCCGACATCTCTGGCGGCCTCGGCCGGTGCGATGAACAGCTGGGCCAGTTCTGCGCTGGGCTTGTCGGCCCCGGCGCTGGTGGATCATTCGGGGCTTGGTGACAGGTCACGATTGGCCGCGGCGGATATGGTGGCGGCGCTTGTGCGGGCGCGGCGTCAAGGGATGCTGCCGGGCCTGCTGCGCGAGTTTCCGATGCGCGATGACAAAGGGCGCACCGCAGCCGGGCATCCGGTCAAGGTCAACGCCAAGACGGGGACGTTGAATTTCGTCAGCGGACTGGCCGGCTACATGACGCGCGACAAGGGCAAGCCGTTGGCTTTTGCCATTTTTTCCGCAGATGCGCAGCGTCGCGACAGTATTCCGCGTGCGGAACGTGAAAGGCCGAATGGCGCGCAAGGCTGGAACCGGCGCGCCAAGGCTTTGCAGCAGGACCTGCTGGAGCGTTGGGGGACGCTTTACAGCGTCTGACAGCATGGCGTCCGATACCGCGGCAAGCGCGGTATCGGACTGTCCCTGAATATGGTCTTCAGAAGTTGTAGGATACGCCCAACGTCACGAAGGGCAGAAACTTGACGTCGCTCAGGTCGCGATTGGCCTGTGCAAGGTCCGCGTTGAACTGCGCGCGTTCTGCCGCGTCGGCTATCAAATCCTGACCTGTCGTGCTGATTTCAAGACTGGTGATCCGCGCGCCAATCTCGGCAACGATGCCCCAGTTTTCCCCCAAAGGAAGTGTATATCCGACAGCGAGAACGGGGGCGATCTCGTTCTTCTGCTTCAACTCGGCCGAGAAGCTTCCGCTATAGGTATTCCCCTCGATCGTCAGGTTTGAGGCGCTGCCTTCCAGCTTGTAGCCGCCGAAGGATACACCGCCGGACAGACGGAAGCCGGCATTACCGATGGCATAATCGGCCATCAGTGCGATGGAATTCGAGGTGAACTTGCCTGCGACATCGTTGCCGTCCACATCGAACGTATCCGAGACAGATCCCAGATACAGCGGCACGCGCGCCTGCCACTTGGGGGCGACGTCGAATTTCGGCGCGATATACACGCCAAGGGTAGACAGCCCGGCCTCGACCGAGAGGTCCTCAAGGCTTTGCGCCGCGACAGAGGTCGCGATGCCTGACATCATCAGTGTGGCAAGAAAGAGGGGGTGTTTCACGACTTATAACTCCGTCACTATTTAACACATGAACACAAGTGAAGGCAGGCATCGCTGCCCCTCACGACAGACGAGGTAGTCTTGCCGGAGACGATTCTTCAACCGTGGATTGGTCAAGGCGGCGCTTCAGCCTGAGTTGTGACCCAAGGGCAACAAGATATCAGGCAAGGCGCTCTGCGCATCGGCCATGATGGCCTGCTTTCTGCCCTATCCCGCTGCGCCGATGATCGACACTGCACAAAGAATCAAAAGTCCGGTTACAAGAAGTACGGGGCGCGACATGGCGGCCTCCCTTGGAAAATGGCATTGGATCAATGATTCCAGTCTGCCAGTTTCAGGGCGGCGTTCAAGCGCGCAGGTGACCGCCGGGTGATCAGGCGCGCATGTGTCGCGCGCGTGCACCACGTTCGATTGCCGCCGCATGGAGCCGGTCGATGTTCAACTCGTACCGGATCTCTTCCAGCAGGCGCAATTCCGTTTCAAGGATCCTGCCGTCGGCAGCGGCCACATCGCAGGCCAGCGCATAGGCTGTCTCGAACAGATGCTCGGGCAGGTTGTCGCGCACCAGTCCGAACAGTGCGTCCAGCCCGTCCTCTTCCGAGAAAAGATCGAACACTGTCTGCGCCATCCGGCGCATCCGGTCGGTGTCATATTCCGCGAAGATCGGTAGATGGTTCACCGTCGCCTGTATCCGGACCAGTTCCGAGGTGCGGATATCCTCGTCCGACAGCGAGACTGCGATCATGACGGCCACGAGGCAATCCTGTGGGCTGAGCGGGTGTGGCACTGCGTCCGTCATTTCATTCGTCCTGAAAGGTCATGTTGCAGTGCAGAATATTGACTGTCAGGGGGCGGAGCAATAGGAAGCCTCATTTGACGCCGCGCGATCTGCGCGGTTCCCCGCCACATGTCCCGCCACGGATGGAGACTGACATGACCGATTTGCGCGACGCCGCCCTTGCCTCGAAAGCCTGGCCGTTTGAGGAAGCGCGCAAACTGGTCAAACGTTATGAAAAAGCCCCGCCCGCCAAGGGGCATGTTCTGTTCGAGACGGGTTATGGCCCGTCCGGCTTGCCGCATATCGGCACCTTCGGCGAGGTGGCGCGCACCACGATGATCCGTCGCGCGTTCGAGCTGATTTCGGACATCCCGACGCGGCTGATCTGTTTTTCCGATGACGTGGACGGAATGCGCAAGGTGCCCGACAACGTCCCCAACCCCGAGATGCTGCGCGAGCATCTGCAACGCCCGCTGACATCCGTGCCCGATCCTTTCGGACAGTATGAAAGTTTTGGTCATCACAACAACGCCATGTTGCGGCGGTTTCTGGACACGTTCGGGTTTGAATACGAGTTCATCAGCGCGACCGAATTCTACAAGACCGGGCAGTTCGACACGGTGCTGCTGCGCGCGGCGGAACGCTATGACGCGCTGATGGAGGTTATGCTGAAATCCCTGCGTGAAGAACGCCAGCAGACCTATTCCATCTTCCTGCCGATCCATCCCGAAACCGGGCGCGTGCTCTATGTGCCGATGAAAGAGGTGAACGCCAAGGACGGCACCATCACCTTTGACGATGAAACGGGCCGCGAATGGACGCTGCCGGTCACGGGCGGCAATGTGAAACTGCAATGGAAACCTGATTTCGGCGCGCGCTGGGCTGCTCTGGATGTGGATTTCGAGATGTATGGCAAGGACCACAGCACCAATACGCCGATCTATGACCGCATCTGCGAGATCCTTGGCGGGCGCAAGCCCGAGCATTTCACCTATGAGCTGTTTCTGGATGAGAACGGTGAAAAGATCAGCAAATCCAAGGGGAACGGTCTGACCATCGACGAATGGCTGACCTATGCCAGCACGGAATCGCTGTCCTATTTCATGTATCAGAAGCCCAAGACCGCCAAGCGGATGCATTTCGACGTCATCCCGCGCGCGGTGGATGAATATCACCAGCAGCTGCGCGCCTATCCCGATCAGGATGCGTCCGGCAAGGTGAACAACCCTGTCTGGCATATTCACGGCGGCAACCCGCCGGAAAGCCGGATGGTGGTGCCCTTCTCGATGCTGCTCAACCTTGCGTCGGTATCGGCGGCCGAGGAGAAATCGAAGCTTTGGGGATTCATCCAGCGTTACGCGCCCGAGGCTGCCCCCGAGACGCATCCCGATCTGGATCAGGCTGCGGGTTTCGCCGTGCGCTATTACAATGACTTCGTGAAGCCGCATAAGGTCTACCGCGCACCCAGCGATCTGGAGCGTGAGGCGTTGGTTGACCTGCGCGATCAACTCAAGACATGGGATGGCGGACTGGATGCCGAGGCGTTGCAGGGGCTGGTCTTTGCCGTGGGGCGCGACCGGTTCGATCCGTTGCGCGACTGGTTCACGGCGCTTTACGAGGTGCTTCTGGGGGCGAGCCAAGGCCCGCGTTTCGGCGGGTTCATCGCGCTTTATGGCGTGGATGAAACCGTGGCCCTGATCGACCGCGCGCTGGCAGGCGATCTGACCTGAGACATTGACGTCGCGTCACACCGGACTAGCTGATACTCTGCTATGCGGCGGAGGATCAGACATGCAGGCATGGGGACGTATGATGGCGGTGCTGGTTCTGGCGACGATGCTGGCCGGCAATCCGGTCATCGCGCAGGACCGGGGGATCGAAGACACGATCACCCGGCAACTGGACGCCTTCAAGGCCGATGACTTCGGCGCAGCGTTTGAATTCGCCAGCCCGACGATCAAGAACATCTTCCGCACGCCCGAAAACTTTGGTGCGATGGTCAGGCAAGGCTATCCGATGGTCTGGCGCCCCGGCGCGGTGACTTATCTGGAGCAGCGCGAGATTGCGGGTGAGATCTGGCAGAAGGTGCAGATCGTGGACGGCGCGGGGCGCGTGCATATTCTTGACTATCAGATGATCCAGATGCCCGAGGGTTGGCAGATCAACGGCGTCCAGCTTCTCAAGCAGCCCGACGTCGCCGCGTGACCCGCACGGCCGGGCACCGTCACGGTGCTGTCGCTTCCTGTTAACCGCTCATTGATAGACCCCTGACCACCCGGGCGCGATGCCGGGCCGTGGTGGAAAGGGAAGCCCATGAACAAAGCGATTACCGATGGCGTGGTCTTGATGCCGCCACCCTTCGAGGCGGGTCTGGATGTCTGGTCCAGTCAGAACGGAACGCCGGGATCGGATACATATCTGGCGGCCGTGAACGCAGGCTTCGTGCCTGCGGATCAGGATTTCAGTGGCTGTCTGGAGATGCAGAAGACCCAGACGGTGCAACGCCTGCGCTATATGGGGGAAACACCGCTGCTTCCCGGTTGCTATCTGCGGATCACGGCGCGCATCAAGGCCATCAGCGGCGCGCTGCCGCAGGTCCGGATCGCCGGATGGGCGGGGGGTGCCGGTGGGGTCAACGTGGCCACGGTTCCGCAGACGGGGCCGGTCGTGCAACTGACCGCCTATGGTCGCGTGACCGAGGTCAGCGCCATCGTCGGGGCGGGGGCGCGCAATGGCGTGGACATGGTCTGGGGCGGACAGGCGCTTTACGGCCATTTCGGACTGGACCTGACCGGGCCGAATGGCGGGATCGTGCGGATCGACGATCTGGTGATCGAGGATATCACCAGCGTTTTCCATCGCGACATGATGAACTGGGTCGATGTCCGCGATCACGGTGCCGTGGGCGACGGCGTGGCCGATGACTATGCCGCCTTCGTCGCAGCGGATCAGGCGGCGGCGGGGCGGCGGGTGCTGGTGTCGAAGGGCAGCTACCGGATCGGGCAAAGTCTGACGATCAACAACCGCATCCAGTTCGAGGGCACGCTGGCCATGCCCGCTGACGCGATCCTGTCGCTGACCCGCGATTTCGACCTGCCCGCCTATATCGACGCTTTCGGGGACGAGGTTTTGGCGTTTCGCAAGGCGTTTCAGGCGCTTCTGAACAATGTGGATCACGAGTCGCTGGATCTGGGTGGGCGGCGGATTCAGGTGCGCGGCCCCATCGACATGGCCGCCGCCGTGCCCAATCGAACCCAATTCGCGCAGCGGCGCCATATCCGCAACGGGCAGTTCTTCGTCGAGGAGAACGCCGCATGGACCACGGATATCTTCACCTCGCAGGCCACCTATGCGCTGAATGATCCTTTGCGCCTGACGAATGTGGCCAATGTGGCCAATATCCCCGTCGGCGCGTTGATCGAGGGCAATGGCGTGGGCCGCGAGGTCTATGTCCGCGCCAAGAATGTGGGCGCGGGCGAGATGACGCTGTCCATGCCCCTTTTCGATGCGGCGGGCACGCAGACCTATACCTTCAGGCGGTTCAAATATGTGCTGGATTTCAGCGGCTTCTCGCAACTGTCACGCTTTTCCATGTCGGATATCGAGTTTCTCTGTGGGGGCCGGGCCAGCGGCGTGATGCTGGCGCCGACAGGTCTGACCTTTCATGTGCGGGACTGCTTTTTCACCGGACCACGCGACAGGGGCATCACCTCGATCGGGATCGGATGTCAGGGGATGCTGATCGACCGCTGCCAGTTCCTGTCGAATGAAACACCGATACGCGCGCAGGACCGTGTGTCGATCGCGCTGAATGCCAATGCCAATGACGTCAAGCTGCGCGACAACCGGATCACACAGTTCCGGCACTTCGCCATTCTGGGCGGCACGGCCAGCATCATCTCGGGCAATCACTGGTTTCAGGGCGATGACGAGCCGGGGGGCGTCAGGACCGGGGGGCTGATCCTGACTTCCAGCCACAACCGGGCGACGATCACGGGCAATTACATCGACAATTGCTTCATCGAATGGACGAATGAACATGATCACGAACCTGCCTTCAGCAGTGAATTCTCATTCAGCGCGCTGAGCATCACGGGCAATGTCTTTCAGGCCATCGACGTGGCGCCGTGGTTCCGCTTCTTTGTGATCAAGCCGCATGGCGCGGGGCATTTCATCAGCGGGCTGACGATGACGGGCAATGTGTTTCGTGCGATCCGGGGGGATATCGACCGGGTCGAGCATGTGGACACGTCCTTTGCTGATCTGGACTTTGGCCGGATGCGCAACATCCTTGTGGCGGGGAACCTGTACAACTCGGTCGTGCAGGGAATTCAGAACCCGGTGGCGATCCAGCACACGCAGAACACCGCGGCCGAGACTTGGGTCGTCAATGGTGCCGGACCCTTGCCTTTCGGTGGTCGCGCCCGGCAGGTCGAGGCGGTGGTGGCGCGCGGTCCAATCCGTAACGCCAGCAACGTGATCCGCTACGAGATGCCCCATGCCGTCGCCGAGCAGGGGGCCGCGCGCGACCGTGTGCATCTGGGCTGGCCGCAGGCTGTGACGGGCACGGTCGCGGTGACGATGCGGATCGACAACGCCTGACGGATCACAGGCCCAGATCAGCGGGTGTCATGACGAAGGCGCGGCCGAACCCGCCGTTCAGATAGGCCGCGTGCACGTCGAACAGCACAAAGGAAAAATCTGCAAATCCGATGTAGAGCCTGGACTTGGGATGGTCGCGCAGCCAATGCGCGGCCATTTCTGTATATCCCGCCGCGCCATGACGCAGGAACCGCGCCTTTGCCTGAAGAGTGAGGCGCGGATGGGTCAGAGGATCGCCCCGTGATCCCGGTTCGCCCACCAGAAGTGATGCCGCAGGATTCGCCTTCAGCGCGCGTGTGTGATGCGAGAGGTCCGACACCAAGGTGGCCGGTCCGCCCTGCGGCGTTGTGCCAAAGGCCACGCGGGTCACCATCGGGGCATCGTTCTCCGGGTCGACCACGCCAAGCGCTGCGAAACGCGCCTTGTTCATCAGGTCACGGGCAAGGCTCCGGGCCTCGTCATCGGTGGGGCGGATCGGGCTGGGGGCATCTGTATTCATGCACGCGAAACTAGGATGCGGCCCGGACCGGCGCAAGCCGGGCCGCGGTCAGAATGTCGACCACAGACCCAGCTTGAGCGCCCTTGACCCCGATCCGTCCAGCGCATGGACATATCCCATCTCCAGATGCAGCCCGTCGCGCAGTCGGTAGGTGACCGAAGGCACGAGCCGCAGGAAACTGGCCCCCGGCTGGATTCCTTCGGTCTGTAGAAGGAAAAGCTTTTGCCGGATATCGACCACGCCGGTTTGCAATTGCAGCATCATGGTCCAGTCTGCCGGGCGGCCATCCGGGTTCAGCAGGGTCAGGCCCAGCGTGACATCGGTCTTTTCGTCCAGTTCCCGACTGACCAGATCCACCTCAACGCGGCTGTCGATCGCCATCCAGCCTGTCCAGCGGGGGCGCACCACGCTGCGCCCCCATGACAGGCCGGGTCGCAGGACCGGTTGTCCCGCGATCTCGCCATAGCCCAGTTCCACCGATACCGGGCCGCCCAGGATCCGCATGACGGGGGTGCGGATGAACATCACGGCCTTGCCCTCGCCCGAGACGCTGCGCCCCAGATCGAGCCCTGCCGTCAGGCGCGGTGTCAGGCCATATTCGAGAAAGAGCGCCGAGTAGCTGTCGGCGCCATCCAGCCCTTGCCACTGGCTGAGGCTGGCAAAGCCGGTTCCGGCCTCGCGCGGCCACGCGCCCGCCGTCACTGCCGGGGGCAGAAACCCGGTCACAAGACCGGACAGAAACCCCAGCAAAAGCGCCAGTCGGCGGATCATCCCATGTGCCCTCCACCCCGCCATTGTGGGCCGTCGTGGTAAATGCGCGGTTAACGATGCCTGCATCGGCGGGCGAAAACTGATATGATGGGGGACCGGCGCGCCACGTGCGCGCCGCGCAACAGGGAGGATCACCATGCCGACCATCCGGACCCCGGCCCTCGGTCAGACCGTCATCACCACCTTCGACATGACACCCGGCACCTGTCAGGACCTGCTGGACGCGCTGAACGCGGCCTATGCCGAATTCATCTCGAAGCAGCCCGGTTTCATCGCGGCTGGGCTGCATGTGAACGATGCCCAGACCCGGATCGCCAATTATTCGCAATGGCGCAGCCGCGAGGATTTTCAGGCCATGCTGCGCACCCCCGAGATGCGCGAGCGCAACCGTCAGTTGGCGGCGCTGTGCAAGACCTTCGAGCCGGTCCTTTACGACGTGGTTGCAACCTTTTGACGTCTGGCGCGTTGAGGAATGAGACCGTGGTTTGGCCATCAGCCCGGCCAATCTGACATGGATCAAGGACCGTCAAGGTTGTGCGGTGTCTGATGCATGGACCGCTTACAGGAGGACAAAGCGATGTATGACAATATTCTTGTGCCGATTTCTTTCGACGAGGATCGTGACGCGGAAGGGTCGCTTGCCGTGGCCCGTGCCCTGTCCAATGCCGGCGGAAAGATCACCCTGCTGCATGTGATGGAACAGATCCCCGGCTATGCCATCTCGTATATGCCGACCGATTACATCACCGAAAGCCGCGCGGCCATCCAGACCGAGTTGACTGCCATGGCCGAGGGCGTGCCGGGCGGGCAGGCCGTTCTGATCGAGGGCCATTCGGGGCGCACGATCCTTGAATGGGCGGACAAGCACGGGGTCGATTGCATCGTCATCGCCTCGCACCGTCCGGGGATGCAGGATCTGCTGCTGGGCTCGACCGCGACAACGGTCGTGCGGCACGCCACCTGCGCGGTGCATGTCCTGCGCTAGAGACGTTCCGCGCCCGGAGGCGGCGCGACAGGATATTTGAAGCAAGAAGAAGCAGGGGCCGGTTTGCATGACCCGGCCCCTTGCGCCAGTCTGGGGCGGACGTCCGGTCCCCGGACGATACGAAGGAGGAGAGATCATGTTCAGGACCATTCTGCCGCTCTGCGCGGCCATGGCTGCCTTTGGCTTTGGCCCCGTGCTGGCCGAAGAGGCGGGGCCGGTGAATATCCGGCCCGATATCGCGACTGTCACAGTGCAGACCGAGAAAGGCCCGGTCGAGATCGGGCGCATTCAGGACAATGACCATGAGGTGACGGGGGAATGGGCGCGCACCTCACGCGCCTGCCCGCCCTTCTGCATCCAGCCGATGAGCCCTGCCGAAGGGGTGACAACCATTGGAGAGCTGGAGTTGCTGGAGATGCTGGCCGATCCCGAAGTGATGGTGATCGACAGCCGCACGCCGGACTGGTTCGCGGGTGGCAGTATCCCCGGTGCCGTGAACATCCCCTATGACCGGATGGTGGATCGTCTGGGTGAATTGGGCTGCGAGCCGGATTTCGACGGCTGGGATTGCGAGGGTGCGCGCCGTGTCGCGCTGTTCTGCAACGGGCTGTGGTGCGGGCAATCGCCGTCTGCCATCCGCGCGATCATCGCGGCGGGCTATCCGGCAGAGCGGATCAGCTATTATCGCGGTGGCATGCAAAGCTGGCGCGTTCTGGGTCTGAGCGTCACGGGCGACTGACCCGCCCTTAACGCCGCCGTGGCCGAGCCTTGCCGCCCCGCATGCCGCCGCGGCCGGCGGTTGAGCGACCGGCACTTGCGGATGAAGCCTCGACCGCCGCTTCGATGGCGGATTGGCGGGCGAGCGGATCGTCGGCAATGGCCAGATCAACGGCCTCCAGACGCTTGACCTCGTCCCGCAGGCGGGCGGCTTCCTCGAATTCGAGGTTCTCGGCGGCCTTGCGCATGTCTGCGCGCAGGCCGTCCAGCACGGCCTTGAGATTGGCCCCGGCCAGCGGCTTGTCGATCTTGGCGGTGACGCGGTTCATGTCCACATCGCCCTTGTAGAGACCCGCCAATATATCCTCGACGTTCTTCTTGACCGTCGTGGGGGTGATCCCGTGTTCGATATTGTAGGCGATCTGCTTTTCACGGCGGCGGTTGGTTTCGGCCAGCGCGCGTTCCATGCTGCCGGTGATGCGGTCGGCATACATGATGACCCGGCCTTCGGCGTTGCGCGCGGCGCGGCCGATGGTCTGGATCAGCGAGGTTTCCGAGCGCAGGAAGCCTTCCTTGTCGGCGTCCAGAATGGCCACCAGCCCACATTCGGGGATGTCCAACCCCTCGCGCAGCAGGTTGATCCCGATCAGCACGTCGAAGGCGCCAAGGCGCAGGTCGCGCAGAATCTCGATCCGTTCGATCGTGTCGATGTCGGAGTGCATGTAGCGCACACGGATGCCCTGTTCATGCATGTATTCGGTCAGGTCTTCGGCCATGCGCTTGGTCAGCGTGGTGCAGAGCGTGCGATAGCCTGCGGCCGAGACTTTGCGCACCTCATCCAGCAGGTCATCGACCTGCATGCCGACGGGGCGGATTTCTACCATCGGGTCCAGAAGGCCGGTGGGGCGGATCACCTGTTCGGTGAAAACGCCGCCTGTCTGTTCGATCTCCCACTTCGCGGGGGTGGCGCTGACGAAAACCGATTGCGGGCGCATCGCGTCCCATTCCTCGAATTTCAGCGGACGGTTGTCCATGCAGGAGGGCAGGCGGAACCCGTGTTCGGCCAGCGTGAATTTGCGCCGGTAGTCGCCTTTGTACATCCCGCCGATCTGGGGGACCGAGACGTGGGATTCATCAGCGAAAACAATCGCATTGTCGGGGATGAATTCGAACAGGGTGGGGGGCGGCTCGCCGGGGGCGCGGCCGGTCAGATAGCGGGAATAGTTCTCGATCCCGTTGCAGACGCCGGTCGCCTCCAACATCTCAAGGTCAAAATTAGTGCGCTGTTCCAGCCGCTGCGCCTCGAGCAGTTTGCCCTCGTTTACCAACTGGTCCAGCCGCTGGCGCAGCTCTTTCTTGATGCCGATGATGGCCTGCTGCATGGTCGGCTTGGGCGTCACATAGTGCGAATTTGCATAGACGCGGATCTGATCGAAACTGCCGGTTTTCTGCCCCGTCAATGGGTCGAATTCGGTGATGCTTTCCAGATCTTCGCCGAAAAAGGACAGC
Organism: Seohaeicola sp. 4SK31; assembly: GCF_028802875.1. Taxonomy (NCBI): domain Bacteria; kingdom Pseudomonadati; phylum Pseudomonadota; class Alphaproteobacteria; order Rhodobacterales; family Roseobacteraceae; genus Seohaeicola; species Seohaeicola sp. 4SK31. Next base: position 221,392 of record NZ_JARAMP010000003.1, read on the forward strand.
CGCCACGCGCGGTCCTCAAGGTGGGCGGGGAAGATCTCCAGACTGTCGCCGCGCACGCGGAAGGACCCGCGCTGGAAGGCCTGATCGTTGCGCTTGTACTGCTGGGCGACAAGATCGGCCATGACCGCGCGCAGGTCATAGCGCGCGCCGACCTTCAGATCCTGCGTCATGGCCCCATAGGTTTCGACCGAACCGATGCCGTAGATGCACGAAACCGAGGCCACGATGATCACATCGTCGCGCTCCAGCAACGCCCGGGTGGCCGAGTGGCGCATCCGGTCGATCTGCTCGTTGATCTGGGATTCCTTCTCGATATAGGTGTCGGACCGCGCGACATAGGCTTCGGGCTGATAGTAGTCGTAATAGCTGACGAAATACTCCACCGCGTTGTCGGGGAAAAAGCCCTTGAATTCCCCATACAGCTGCGCGGCCAGTGTCTTGTTGGGCGCAAGGATGATGGCGGGGCGCTGCGTTTCCTCGATGATGCGGGCCATGGTGAAGGTCTTGCCGGTGCCGGTCGCTCCCAGCAGGACCTGATTGTGTTCACCGGCCAGAATCCCGGCTGTCAGTTCGGCAATGGCCGTCGGCTGATCGCCTGCTGCCGTGAACTCGGTCTTGAGCACAAAGCGCTTGCCACCTTCCAGTTTCGGGCGGGATTTCACATCGGGGGCAGGGGCGTGCAGGACCGGCTGGTTCATGGCGGGAGATTCCTTTTCAGAGGTCAGAGATTGACGCCTTTGCAGTCTGTTTCAAGCCCTGTTGCCCGACCGCCTTTGGCGAGCCTTGCGTCGGAATGACGCTGCTTGGCGAAAGAAAAGGTTTATCAATGGGATGCCGAAAAGATGGACAGTAGGGTGTCAAAATAAAGTGACAGTTTGTGCGAAATTTCTTGCTGGATAAGGTGTATTTTCCTAACATCTTAGGGGCAAGCAGAAGACCCTGGTTGCCGGTCCGGGCGCACGACCCACCCCTCGCTCCCCGCGCGCGCACCGGCAATCAGGACTTGCGCTTGACCTGTCGAAAATCGCGCGATCCGAGGTCTGTCGGGCTTGCCCCGCGCGCGCATTTCCCCGATATAGACACCCATAACCGGAGGGATGCCATGCGTGCGCGTATCTACAAGCCAGCCAAGACCGCCATGTCCTCGGGCATGGGCAAGACCCATGACTGGGTGCTGGAATTCGCCCCCGCCGAGGCGCGGGATATCGACCCTTTGATGGGATGGACCTCATCGGGCGATACCCAGTCGCAGGTCAAGCTGCGATTCGAAACCAAGGAGGCTGCCCTCGATTATGCCGAGGCACATGGCATCGATGCGCAGGTGGTGGAACCCAAACCCCGCAAACCCAATATCCGCCCCGGCGGCTATGGCGAGAATTTCGCCACCAACCGCCGCGGTGCATGGACCCACTGACATTTCCAGCGGGCAAGGGCGATCCGGCTTGCCCGCATTGACAGCTTGCCTTTGCTGCCGCGCGACGGCACATAGGGGCCATGCGATCCCATAGCTCAACTGGATAGAGCAGCTGACTTCTAATCAGCAGGTTGAGGGTTCGAGTCCTTCTGGGATCGCCAATTAGACCGTTGTCGGATCACCCCTCGTCGCTGCACAGATAAACCGCGCCGCCGATCACCACGACGCTGGCGGCAGCTCCGGCGAGAATGGCGGGTGTGCCAAGCGCCGTGCCTATGGTCGTGCCAGCCGATGTCAGCAGGCTCGAGATACTGCCAGCGTTGCCCGACAGGACCATGGCACCCGAGCTGTGCGTGACCGCCGAAATGGTCGAGGACAGACGCCCTGTCAGCGTGCCTTCTTCGGCCTGTTCCCCGATCCCCATCAGGCCAAGGGCATTCTCCTTGGTCGTATTGACCAGCTTGCAGGTGTTCGAGGGCTGCTCGCAACGGCCAAAGGCATCACGCGTGCCTTGGGCGGGCAGGGAATGGCTGCGGGTCTTGGGGTCGTAATTGGCACAAAACACCTGCCGCTCTTCGGCGGTCAGATCTGGCATCAGATAGGTGATCACCACGGCACCGGGGCAGGTGTGGCGCCGACTGAAATAGCGCTCGCGGAACGAGGAATAGGTGGGCTCCTCGTCATCATAGAAGATCGTGACGTCCTCGCCTTCTATCTTGGTGGTGCACTGGGCCGGGGCGGCCTCGGCGGCGTCGGGCCATGCAAGAAAGACTGCTGTCGCCCATGCCAAGGCGGATAACATGGCAAGGTGCCGCATGACGCCTGCTCCTGTCTGATGGTTACTGCTGAACGCGCCTGTCGGGCGGGGTTGATCCCCGTCCCTTTCTTCCGCCCTCAAGAATGGTATGAAACGCGCCGATTTTCAAGCCTGCCGCGGCCGGATCAGCCGGTCACCGCCTGCCAGATCAGGCGGATCGACAAGATCGTCAGCAGGGCAAGGATCACCCTGTCAAAGGCCTTGGCCGAGATTCGGCGGGCCAGCCACGCCCCCAGCGGCATGGCGGCCATCAGCGGAATCAGCGAAAGGCAACTCAACAGGAACCGCTCGCCCGTCAGGATGCCAAGCCCGGCCAGCAGCGGGATCTGCACCAGCGCCATGGCGAAGAAGAAGACCGAGATCGTGACGATGAACTGTGGTCGTTCCAGCTTGATCGCGTTCAGAAAGCTCAGTGACACAGGTGCGGACAGACCCGCCGCGCCCTGCAGGATGCCGCCCAGCACACCCATGGGCGCGGCCAGAGTCTCGGCCCGGGCAAGGCTCAGGCTCCAGCCGGGGCGCAGACCGCGAAAAACGACATAGGCCAGCACGGACAGGGCAACGGTCAGGTTCAAGGCCTCGGTGGGCAGCCATGCCAGCATGAAACTGCCCAGCCCTGCGCCCAATGCCCCTGCCAGGGCGAAATGCAGCGTCAGCGGTCCGGTCAGTTTGTGGCGGCGATAATGCCAGCCCTGCCAGATATTCGTCACCAGATTGGGAATGGAAAACACAGCCACCGCAAAGGGCGCGCCGAAAAAGATCGTCATCACCGGCACCGCGATGATCGGGGCGCCCGCGCCGGTGGCCCCCTTCAGGACGCCACCCAAGGCAAAGGCAATCAGGACAAGAATCACGCTCATGGCGCGACTGTCTGTCAGCGCGCCGCCAAGGTCCAGCCTGTCCCCCGGTTATTCCAGGGCGAACAGGGAAATGACGACCTGTCCCGCCTGCCGGGCACCGGTTCCCACAAAGAGCGTGCGGTTGACCCAGTCATAGCGCGGATCGCCGGTTTCCAGCCGCGCATGGGTGCGCATGTAATAGCTGTCGGGGGCCACGTCCTCGCCGCGGGCGATGGCTGCCAGCACCTCGGCCGGACCATGGCGATAGCCATAGTTCCTGATCTCGATGGTTGCGCCATCCGCTGTCTCGATCGCATAGCGCGTGTCCAGTTCCGCTACGCCATTGCCCCAGATCGTCTGCCAATCCGCGCCAAGGTTGAGGATGCGCCCGTTCAGCGCAGGGCCTTTGACCGTGCCGCCCACGATCGGGATAATGCGCCGCTGCCCGGCCCGGCCCGCGCCCATCTCGCGGATCGGATCGAGCGAGACGAAAAGATCGCAGACATGGCGCAGTTCGGGTGTGGCGAGGGTCGATGACATGGCTTGCTCCGGGCTATGATAATGATTGAGTGGCGGGCGACATTGCTATAAGTCATAACTAAATCTGAGGGGCCGCGTCCAGCCTGTGATGCGCCCCCGTCCTTGGGAGGGGAATGATATGGCGCAGCCGCGCTTCTGGACACCCGAATTCGCCATCGAACAGCGCACCGACGGCACGATCCTGATGTTTCAGGCCGGCGAGGCACCGCGTCTGGCCGATACGATTGCCGCGCGTATCGGCCATTGGGCACAGGTGGCGCCCGACCGGACCGCACTTGCGCAACGTGGCGCGGATGGTGCCTGGCACCGCATCAGCTATGCCGCGCTGTGGCAGGCGATGCGCCATCTGGGGGCCGGTCTGCTGTCGCGCGGGTTGGGACAGGACCGCCCGGTGCTGATCCTGTCCGAGAACGCGCTGGATCACGCGATGCTGGCGCTTGCCGGGCAATATGCGGGCGTGCCCACGGCGGCGCTGTCCACGGCCTTTTCGCTGGTGTCCGACAGTTTCGACAAGCTGCGCGATGCGGTGGCCCTGCTGCGCCCCGGATTGGTCTATGCTTCGGATGGCGCGCGCTATGGCCGTGCTCTTGCGGCGGTAGGGGATGACATTCTGAAGGTCTGTTCGGCCAATCCGCCCGCAGATGCGCTGTCCTTCGCCGACCTGCCTGCAACCGATACGGCCTCTGCCGATACAGCCTTTGCCGCGCTGCGTGGTGACATGGTGGCCAAGTATCTTTTCACCAGCGGATCGACAGGCAGCCCCAAGGCGGTGATCAACACCCATGACATGATCGCCCGCAATCAGGACATCATCGCCGATTGCTTCCGCTTTCTGGCCGATCATCCGCCGGTGGTGGTGGATTGGGCACCCTGGAGCCACACGGCCAGCGGCAACAAGGTGTTTCACATGGTTCTGTGCAACGGCGGCACCTATCATATCGACGATGGCAAGCCGACTCCTGCCCTGATCGGCCGCACGCTGGACAACCTGCGCGAAGTGGCGCCGACCTGGTATTTCAACGTTCCCGCGGGCTATGAGATGCTGCTTGAGGCGTTCCGCGCCGACCCTGATCTGGCGGCGCAGTTCTTCGGTCAGCTGGATATGATGATGTATGCCGGGGCTGGCATGGCCCAGCACATCTGGGAAGGCTTGCGTGCCACGGCCCGTCAGGTCACCGGACGCGACGTGCTGCTGACGACCGGCCTTGGTGCGACCGAAACCGGTCCCTTCGCCCTCATGTGCACCGCGCAGCAGGAGGCCCCCGGCAATGTCGGTCTGCCCGCACGGGGCATCACGCTCAAACTGGTCCCGAATGAGGGCAAGCTTGAGGCGCGTCTGAAAAGCCCGTCCATCACGCCCGGCTACCTTGGCGATCCGGCCACCAGTGCGAAGATGCTGGATGACGAAGGCTTCTACTGTCTGGGTGATGCGCTGCGCCCGGCTGATCCTGACGATCTGACCAAGGGTTTTTTCTTCGATGGCCGCATAGCCGAGAATTTCAAGCTGGCGACCGGCACCTGGGTCGCCGTGGGAGCGCTGCGCGCGCGTCTGGTGGATCACTTCGGTGGGCTCATCCGCGACGCCGTCATTCTGGGCGAGGATCGTCCCGCGCTGGCGGCGCTGCTGTTCCCGGCCGATGGCGTGATGGATCGCCCCGGAATCATGGACGATCTGACCCGTCTGCACGCAAGCTTTGTGGCCGGTTCCACCGGCAGTTCGACCCGCATCGCCCATATGTTGATCCTGCGCGACCCGCCCAGCCTTGACCGGGGCGAGGTTACGGACAAGGGCTCGATCAATGCCCGCGCTGTGATCCGCCATCGCCCGGGCGCCGTCTCCCGCGTTTATGACGCCCCTGCGGGGATCGCCCGCGAATAAAGAGCGACATTCCTTCATCTTGCCAGAAATACTCATTCCGACATCTGGACAAGAAGAAAGGCCGCCGGATCACTCCGACGGCCTTTCCCCATTCACCTTGAGACGCGATCAGCCGCCGTTCTTCACGATCAGGTCCTTGGCCTGCTGGATCAGGGCACGGCCGTCGATGCCCTTGGTCTCCATGTCGGCGACCCAGCGGTCGATCACGGGCTGCGCCTTTTCCTTCCAGCGGGCCACTTCGGCCTCGTCCAGAGTCACGATGTTGTTGCCGCGATCCACCGCGATCTGACGGGCGGGGGCGTCATAATCCCACATCACCTGCGCGGCAAAGGCCGACAGAACCTCGCCGGATTCCGCGTCGATGGCGGCGCGGATGTTCTCTGGCAGGGACTCGTAACGCTCCTTGTTCATGGCAAGGATGATCGTCGCGGTATAGAGCGATTCCGGCCCGCCGAATTCGGTGTGGTTGCCCACCAGTTCCGACACGCGGACGGCGGTGGTGACCTCCCACGGGATCACGGTCGCGTCGATCACGCCCTTGGACAGGGATTCCGGGATCGCGGGCAGGGGCATGCCGACCGGGGTCGCGCCCAGTTCGTTCAGCATGTCGGTAATCACGCGGGTCGGGCCGCGCAGTTTCTTGCCGGCCATGTCCTCAAGGCTGGCGATCGGCTCTTTCGAGTGGATCATGCCGGGGCCATGGACCCAGGCGCCCAGGATCTTGACGTCCTTGTATTCCTCGTTCTGCAATTCGGCCTCGGTCAATTGCCAGAAGGCCTTGGCGGTGGCGACCGGGTTGGTCATCATGAACGGCAGTTCGAACACTTCCGTCTTGGGGAAGCGACCGGGCGTGTAGCCCACGACGGTCATGATGATGTCAGCCGTGCCGTCGATGGCCTGGTCGATCAGATCATTCGGGCGACCGCCCAGCGACATGGCGTCATAGTGCTCGATCTTCAGCGCACCGCCGGCCCGCTCTTCAACCTTTGCGGCCCATGGCTTGAGGATATGTGCCGGCACCGGCGCGGGCGGCGGCAGGAACTGGTGCAGTCGCAGCGTCACTTCTTGCGCGGACAGGGTGGCGGGGGCCAGACCCAGCGCAAACGCGGCGGCGGCGACCGTCTTCATCAGGTTACGTCGTTTCATTGGTTTCCTCCCAGAAACGGGCCGGTTCTTCCGACCCTTGCGTGTATTTAGTGTCACTCTCGCCCGAATCGCAAATGATTATGCGTCATAGCTAAGTCTTTTGCGCCGGGGCGATGGCGATCTCAGTTCAGCGTCACAGGCAGGCTGCGCGGCCCCCGGAATCCGAACCCGTAGAATTGCACGGCGTCCGGGTCTGGCAGGGTCATGTTCGGGAAACGGTCGCACAGCAACGGCAGCATGATATTGGCCAGCATCCGCCGCGCCACATGCGTTCCCTGACAGAAATGCGGGCCGTTGCCAAAGGCTTGATGCGGCAGCTTGGGGCGGAACACGTTGTAAAGGTGCCCGTCCTCGTAAACATCCTCGTCATGATTGGCCGAAGCCTGGATCGTCATCACCGTATCGCCTTTGGGGATGTGGAAGCCGCGGATCACCGTATCCTCGGTCACCAACCGGGACGAGACCTGAATCGGGGCGACCCAGCGCACACCTTCTTCGAAGGCGTCGGCCCACAGACCGTCCCGCTTGACCGCCTCGAACTGGTCAGGGTTGATCATCAGGCCGTAAAGGATCGTCAGCAGCGCGTCGCGCGGCTCGTTGATACCGCCGCCGATCGCGATCTTGATGTTGGAATAGATCTGACTGGTCGGGATCGGATCTTCCGCATTGACCATCACGGACAGCGCGCTTTGATCCGGGTCCGCGCGCAAACGGGCGGAGGCCGCGTCGAAAAGCGCGTCCATTTCATCGTTGGCGGCGTCGCATTGCGCGAACAGCTTGTCCGTCCAGCCGAAATTCCCCGCGCCGTCGATCAGGATCTGTGACCAGCGCTGCATGTCAGCGTCCGAGGCTTCGGGAATGCCCAGCAGATGCGTCAGGCAGCGCGCTGAGAATGGTCCGGCCAGCTGCGTGAACAGGTCCACCGTCTCGCCTCTTGGCAGGCGGCTGACATAATCCTCGGCGATCCTTGTATAGATCGGCTCCCAGCATTGCTTGATGTTGCGTGCGGTAAAGGCCGGGGCCATCGCGCCACGTTCGGCTGCGTGTTCGGCCCCATCCTTGCGCATCAGCGTATGGGCGCGAAAGGCGCGCTGCATCGGCGTGTTGGGGTCGTTCGAACTGAATAGCTCAGGGTTGTCCTTGACGTATTTCGTATCCGCCGCCTTGGTCAGCAGCGTCCGCCCTACGGCCTTGACCCGCAGCACAGGTGCCTCGGCCCGCAGGCGTTTGTAAACGGTATAGGGATCAAGGGTCAGTTGCTGGATGGTGATCTGATCATCCAGCGGTGCCTCGGGTGCGATGGGTGTATCGAGTGTCACGGTCCTGCCCTCCCCTGCCTGATCGCGTGGACCAACACTAGAGGATCGGGGCGCATGGGACAATCCGATGGAATTGATAGAGACTATCGAATAATCTGATGACAGCGGGCGAAACCGGAGGAAGTCACATGGTCACCCCCAAGGATAGCGATCCGCTGGCCGTGGATTTCGCGGCGCTGCGGGTGCTGCGGCTTGTGCATGACTATGCATCGTTCTCGCGCACGGCCGAGGTGCTGGGCGTCAACCAATCCTCGGTCAGCTATACGATCGACCGCCTGCGCCGCGCCTTTGGCGATCCGCTTTTCGTGCGGCAGGGGGCCGGGATCGTGCCCACAGACCGCTGTGACGAGATTGTCCGCGAGGCGGCGCGGCTGGTGGACGAATTCGTGGCCCTGTCAGCGCCGCGCGTCTTTGATCCCGCCCGCGCCGAGGCGACGATGATCCTGTCCTGCAACTACTATGAACGGGCGACGCTGGTGCCTGCGCTGGTGCGCCGTCTGCGGGCTGTGGCACCGGGGGTGAAGCTGCGGGTGATCACCTCGACCGTGCGCGGGCGCGAGCAGCTGAGCCGGGGGGAATGCGACATTCTGGTGGGGCCGGTCCAGATCGGGGATGCCGGGTTCTTTGGCCGTCGCGTCCTCAGCGATCATTATGTCTGCGTCATGGCGCCGGACAATCCGCTGGGCCAGACACCGCTGGATATAGAGGGTTTCGCCGCCGCACCGCAGGCGGTGGTGACCTATGGCGGCAACTGGAAATCCCGCTATCTGATCGAGATGGAGGATGCTGGCCTTGCCCCCAACATGGTGCTGGAACTGCCCAGCCCCGCAACCTTGCGCGACATCCTGCCCGGCACCGATCTGATCGCCACGGTTCCATTGCGGACAGCGCTGTCCTTCGGGCCGGGCCTCAGGATCGTGGATTGCCCCTTTCCCGCGCCTTTCGAGATCGACCTCTACTGGACCGCCCGCACGCATCACTCCCCGATGCACCGCTGGCTACGCGGCGTGATCGGGCATGTCGCGACCGAGCTTGAGGCGGGGGTTGTGCGCTGAGATCCGAAGCGGAGCGCGCGGCTCAGCAGGAGGTTTTGGTGGTGTCCTTGCCTTCAGGGGCGCAGAACAGACGATAAAGCAGGCCGATCACCTCATAGGTGTTGTTGTCGGCGAGGCTGTAATAGATCGTCTTGCCGTCGCGGCGGGTCGTGACCAGACCTTCCTCGCGCAGGCGCGCAAGCATCTGGCTGACGGCGGCTTGCCGGATTTCCAGAAGGTCCTCCAACTCACCCACGGATTTCTCGCCCGATCCCAGATGGCACAGGATCATCAGCCGGCCTTCATGGGCCAGCGTCTTGAGATAGGCTGCCGCCGCCTCGGCGCTGCGCGCCATCTCGGATGGCGGGGCGGGGGGGCTTTGCGTGGTCAATTCGGCAAGTTCCTGCATCCGGTCGATCCCTCTGTCTCTCCTAGCATACCCCTCGGGAAAGAGCGAGATCACTGCTCATAAGCCGGGGCACCGCCTTCAAAATGGTTCTCGTTCTGATAATCGCAAGGGTCTTCCTGCATTTGCAGATGCAGCCCCGTCCCGGTGAAGGGATGGGCACGGGCCAGATCCTCGTCAATCTCGATCCCCAGACCGGGGCGATCAGGCGGAATGACATAGCCATTCTCGACCCGGATCATCCCCTTGATCAGCCCGTCATGGAAAGGTGTCTCGATGGTTTCGATCATCAGCAGGTTCGGGATCGAGGCCGCCAGATGGATGTTCGCGGCCCATTCGATGGGACCTGCGTAAAGGTGCGGTGCGATCTGCGCGTTGAAGGCTTCGGCCATGGCGGCCACCTTCTTCATCTCCCAGATCCCGCCCGCGCGTCCCAAGGCGGGTTGCAGGATTTCCGCGCCACCTGTGCGCAGCAGCGTGGCGAATTCGGTCTTGGTCGTCATCCGCTCACCCGTGGCAAGCGGAATGCGCACGGCCTGCGCGACCTTCTGGAATTCCAGCAGATTGTCTGGCGGGATCGGCTCTTCATACCAGAGCGGGCTATAGGGTTCCAACGCCTGACCCAGCCGGATCGCCCCCGCCGTCGTGAACTGTCCATGGGTGCCGAACAACAGGTCAGCACGGTCCCCGACAGCCTCGCGGATGGCGCGGCAGAAGGCGACCGAGCGGCTGATGTCCCGCATCGCAGGCATATGCCCGCCCCGCATCGTGTAAGGGCCAGCGGGGTCGAACTTGACCGCCGTATAGCCCCGATCCACCGCGTCCAGTGCCGATTCAGCCGCCATCTCGGGCGAGACCCAGAAGGGCGCATGCTCGTGATGCGGCAGCGGATAGAGATAGGTATAGGCCCGCAGCCGATCGTTGATCTTGCCGCCCAGCAGCGCCCAGACCGGGCGGTTCCGGGCTTTGCCCAGAATGTCCCAGCAGGCGATCTCAAGCCCCGAAAACGCGCCCATGACCGTCAGATCGGGCCTCTGCGTGAAGCCCGAGGAATAGACCCGACGGAACATCTTTTCGATGTTTTCCGGGTTTTCGCCCTGCATGTGGCGTTCGAACACATCGGTGATGACCGCGCGCATGGCGTCCGGGCCGACGGTCGCGGCGTAACATTCACCCCAGCCCACGATCCCCGTGTCGGTCGTCACCTTCACGAAAATCCAGTAGCGCCCGCCCCAGCCCGGTGCCGGGGGCGAGGTGACGATGATGTCAAGGTCAGCCAGTTTCATCGTCAGTCGCTCCTTTGAGTATTGAGGGAACAGGGGAAAGGGTGCGTTCAGTTGTTCAGGATGATCACGTTGCGGCGCGCGGCACCGGTCTTGGTGTCGGCAATCGCCTCGTTGATCTGGTCCAGCCGCCAGCGGCCCGAGATCAGTTCGTCCAGCTTCAGCCGCCCCTGTTGATACAGGTCCACCATCCACGGGATGTCGCGCTTGATCACCACATCGCCCATCTTTGAGCCGATCATGCCTTGCCCCACAGCCGCCATGACGACGGGTTCATAGGTTGAGGTCTGGCCGGAATGCGGCATGCCCACCATGACGACACGGCCGCCATAGCCCAGATAGCGCGGAGCCGTGTCATAGGCCGGGATGGCACCCACGGTGACGATCACCGCATCTGCACCACGGCCAAGGATGCGCTTGGCGCGCGACCATGGCTTGGCATCCGTGGCCAGGATGCCGTCGGTCGCGCCGAACTCGCGGGCGATGGCCAGTTTCTCCTCGCTCATGTCGACGGCGATGATGCGGCGGGCACCAGCGATGCGCGCGCCCTGAATGGCGTTCAGCCCGACGCCGCCCGCGCCGATCACGACCACATCCTGACCCGCGCGCAGACCGGCGGCATTCACCACCGCGCCCACACCAGTGATCACACCGCAGGACAGCAAGGACGCCACGTCCTTGGCCATGTCGTCGGGGATTTTCACGACCTGGCTGTGATCCACCACGACCGCTTCGGCAAAGGCGCCGCAGGCCATGGCCTGATGCAGCACACCCCCGTCTGCCGTGGACAGCGGGCCCTTGTCACCGTTGTAAGGTGTTTCGCAAAGCGTCGGCTTGCCCGATCCGCAATTGGAGCAGCCGCCGCAGGCGCGGATCAGCGTCACCGCGACGCTGTCACCCACGGCCAGACCCGCCACGCCTGCGCCGACAGCGGTCACTCGCCCTGCCGCCTCATGACCGTAGACCGCAGGCAGGGTGCCGCCCCACGCGCCTTCGGCAAAGGAGATGTCGGAATGGCAAATCGCCACGGCGTCCAACTTCACCTCGACCTCACCCATGTCGGGGGCGCGCAGGCGCACCTCCTCGATGGTCAGGGGGGTGCCGAAGGCGTGGCACACGGCGGCCTTGATCATCTGCATGGGGCTTGTCCTTTCCGGTCTGGTCCTTGCGTTGTGCCCGAACCTGCCCGCGCCGGAACAGCCGTGCAAGCGCAAAACAACCGCTCCCGTGTCGGAAACCATCGGGGTCAGCCTGTGATCTGGCGCCCGCGCATCTGATAGATCACCGCAGCCAAGGTCATGATCACCGCCGACAACAGGAAAGGTGCTCCGGGCAGGTAAAGGCCGGCATCCGCGCGGGTGAATTGCGCGAAGGTCTGCGTCATGACCAGAGGGGCCACCACCATCGCCACCGAGGTCAGGCTGGTCAGCACGCCCTGCAACTCGCCCTGTGCATTATCCGCGACAGCGCGGGACAGGATACCTTGCAGGGCAGGCAGGCCGATCGCACCGATGGCTGTGACCGGGATCAGCATCAACAGCAGGTTGCCCGAGGCGATGAACCCAAGGATCACCAGCGAGATGATCTGGATCAGCAGCCCCAGAAGAACGGTCCGTGCATCGCCAAAGAGACGGATTGCGGGGCCGACCAGTGTGCCCTGTGCCACCGCCAGAGACAGGCCATAGACCGCCAGCGACACTCCGATCAGACCCGGGGACCAGCCAAACCGTGCCGCTGTGAAATAGGCCCAGATCGCCGGATAGACGACCGTGGCGAAATGATAGAGAAAATAGACCCAGATCAGCGATCCTACCCCACCCAGCTTCGACACCGCGCGGATCGCGCCGAACGGATTGGCGCGGCCCCATTGGAAGGGGCGACGGATGCGGTCGGTCACGGTTTCACGCAGCACCAGCCAGCCGAAGGCGGCATTGGCCAGGGCCAGCAGGGCGGCTGCGATGAAGGGCGCGCGGGTGCCCCATTCGGCCAGCAGTCCGCCCATCACCGGACCCAGCACGAAGCCCATCCCGAAGGCGGCTCCGATCAGGCCGAAATTGCGCGCCTTCTCATGTGGGGCCGAGATGTCGGCCATATAGGCCGAGGCGGTGGAGTGGGTGGCGGCCGTGATCCCGCCCACGATCCGGCCCGCCAGCAAGAGCCAGATTGATCCGGCCAGCGCCATCACCACATAATCCGCCGCCATCACCAGAAGCGAGACCAGCAGCACGGGCCGGCGCCCGAACCGGTCGGACAGCCCGCCAAGGATGGGGCCGAACAGGAATTGCATCGCGGCAAAGGCGGTGGACAGGATGCCGCCCCAGATGGCCGCCTGCGCCAGCGTGCCGCCTGTCGTCTCGCGGATGAGGTCGGGCATCACGGGCAGGATCAGCCCGATCCCCATGGCGTCGATCATCACCGTGATCAGGATGAACAGGACCGGCAGGCGCATCGGTGGCTTTCGCTGTCTTGATCGCGGCAGATTAGGCCCGTGCCGGGTGGCGCGAAAGCCCTGCCGTGGCGGCAAGGATCACCGGCTGTAAAGCACCGGGAACCAGTCCTCACGCAGCTTTTGACCGGGCTGCATGTCATGCCCCGGAAAGGGCGGCGAGGTGCGGCCGGGCCGTTTCACATAACGCGCGTCATCGCCCACCAGCCGCAGGGAAAACGCGCGGCGGCGCTGGGCGGTCTCGTTCCCGCGCGCGCCGTGCAGGGTGCTGTAATGGAAGGCTACGGCGTCGCCGGGTTCCATGTGCCATTCGCGGATCTCCATCCCTTCGGCATCCGGATCGGGGACGGGCATATAGGCCTCGGCATCGGGGTAGAAATTCTCCTCGGAGAGCCAGCGGGTGGGCAGGACGGGGCGCGGCCAGAGATGTGATCCGGCGACACAGCGCAGGCTGGCCTCGCGCACGGGATCGAGGGGCGACCAGAAGCTGACGGTCTGGCGGCCTTCGACAAAGTAATAGGGGCCGTCCTGATGCCAGGGTGTCGGCTTGGAGGTGCCGGGTTCCTTGACGAGGATATGGTCGTGGAAGAGTTGCACCTTGTCCGAGCCCATCAGCTCGGCGGCGACGGCGGCGGCGGGGGACTGGCGGATCACCGCTTCGAATTCCGGGATGCGCTGCCAGTTGCAGTAGTCATCGAAGAAGCGGCCTCCTTCTCCGGCCTTGAGGTTCTCGGCGGCATAGGGGCCGGGGTCGGCCATGTTGCGCGCGATCCCGGCGGCGAGGGTGTCCACGTGATCCTTGAACAGGCCCCGGATCAGAACGACCCCGTCACGCTGATAATCTTCAATATCCTGCTGGGTCACGAGGGGGTGGGGCATGGGGCGATTCCTGTTGCGTTGCGGCGGCAGTATCAGGGCAAGGGGGTAGTGCGGTAAAGCGTGACCTTCAGCCCGCCATTGGACACGGGCGGGGCGGGGGGCAGGAAGGGCAGGGCGGTGGCCTTGGCCAGCGCCGGGTCACTGGTCACCACGCCCACGCGCCAGCCACGGAAGCGCTCGGTCAGGGTTTTGCCCAGGGCGCCGTAGAGGGCGAAGAGGAGTTTCTTCTCGCCGATGCGGGCGCCATAGGGCGGGTTCACCATGACCAGACCGGGGGGGCCGTCGGGGCGGGGCAGGTCGCTGATTGCATGGCAGTGAAAGCTGGTGATCCCGGCCACGCCGGCCCGTTCGGCGTTTGCGGTGGCGGCGCGGATGGCGCCGGCGTCGCGGTCAGAGCCGTAGAACCGCAGCCCCGTTTCGCGGACGGAGGTGGTCTTTTTCAGAATGTCCCACGATGGGACATTAAAACTTGCAAGCTTTTCAAAGGCATAGCTTCGACCCCGCCCCGGCAGCAGGCCAAGGGCCTGTTCCGCCGCCTCGATCACGAAGGTGCCGGAGCCGCACATCGGATCGACCACGGGTTCCGTGCCGTCATAGCCGCATTGGCGCAGGAAAAGTGCCGCCAGCGTTTCGCGCAAGGGGGCCTTGGCCATGGCCTGCTTGTGGCCGCGCTTGTGCAGGGACTCTCCTGTCGTGTCGATGCTGAAGGTGCACAGATCATCCTCGATCCGCGCTTTCAGGCGGATTTCGGAGGCGGTGTCGGCACCGGGCGCATCCTCGACCGCCGGTCCCGTCAGCACCTCGACCCCCAATGTTTCGCGCAGCGCTGCTTCGATCCGCTGTTTCGCGGCCCCGGCGTGATAGATTTTCGAGGCTTTGCACGTCACTTCAACGCGGACAGGCACATCGGGGCGCAGCACGGCGGCCCAGTCGAATTTGCGCGCGCGTTTGTCCAGTTGCGCCAGATGCATCACGCGGAAAGACCCGATCCGCGCCAGAACGCGGGTTGCGCCGCGCAGGGACAGGTTGGCGCGCCAGACATCGGGCCAGCCCCCCTGAAAGGTCACGCCACCGGGCACGGTGACGGGGGCGGGAAAGCCAAGCGCTGCGGCCTCCTCGGCCAGCGTGGTTTCAAGCCCCGGAGGGACGGCCAGAAAGATCTCGAATGTCGTGCTGTCTGTCATGCGCCCGCTTATCCGCCGCGCGCCCCGGCATGGCAAGGGTGAAGACGGCGGGGCATGGCGGTCCGGGTGGCCGCTGTGGCACGCCGGGTCGCATATTGACCGCTGGCGGCATCTTTCCGTATGCGGTCAGGCGAAACCGGGGTAATTTGTGCACAAGAGGAAAGAGCATTCCATGTCCGCAGCACCAAGCAGCCCGAAACAGGTTTTGAGCCAGTCCATTGCCACCGATCTGGAGGCCGAGATCCTGCTGGGGCAGATCGCCTCTGGCACGCGTCTGGACGAGGCGGCGCTGGCGCGGCGGTTCGGGGTGTCCCGCACCCCCGTGCGCGAGGCGTTGCAGATCGTCGTGGCGCGGTCGCTGGCGGTGCGGCAGCCTTACAAGGGCGTAGTGGTCAGCGAAATCTCACCCGAGCGGATCGACCAGTTGTTCGAGGCGATGGGCGAGATCGAAGCGCTGTGCGGGCGTTTCGCGGCGCAGCGCATGACGATGGAAGAGCGCGCGGCCCTGCTGCGGGAACACGAGGCGATGGCCCGGATGGCCCGGTCCGGCGATACGGCGGGCTATGAGGAGGCGAATACGCGGTTTCACCAGTTGATCTATGCGGGCAGCCATAACGAGGATTTCGCCGAGATGGCGGAAACGATGCGGATGAAGCTGGCCCCGTTCCGTCGCTCGCAACTGGCGGATGCGGCGCGGATCGCCTGGTCCAACACGGAGCATGACCAGATCGTCGAGGCGATTGTCGAGCGGGACGGGCCGGCGGCGGAACGCGCGCTGCGCCGTCATCTGCTGAGCGCGGCGCAGGCGATGCTGGACAAATGGGCGGCCAGCCGCGCCGCGCCTATCCCAGCGCGGTCCAAAGCATCCTGAGCGAGGGGGTAGCCGTGGGCATGTCCCACGATGGGACATCTTTCGGATTATTTGTTTTCAACAGGTTACGATTTTACGTTTACCATATTTTAATGATTTAGCCTCGGGATTCATCACCAGACCATGGCGGCGGCAGCCAATGCGCATGCCGACAGCAAGACCTTGGGGCACCTGTCCTCGGTGAGGGTCGTGGTTGAAGCATCGAAACTCCACCTTGAGAAGACTCCTCGATGGCCACCCGGGATTACGCCTTTCAAAGCGCAGAAGTTATGCCACTTGCGCGGACACTAACGAAAAAGGGTTCCAGCTTGGCCATCTGCATGTCGCTCAGCCTGTATAGATCGCTCATGTCAGCGTTCCGTTTTCGGACCAGTGAAACACGCATTGGAACGGAAATCAATGACTCCTGACCCTACCTATCTGGGTCGCGCTTTGCAGCGGACCTCTTAAACTTCGAGATCCGGCGCTGAGGTAGAATACCAGTGAGCTCACTTAAGGCTGTCAATACTCTGAACAAAATCAAATCAACCATAATTTTGTGCGGCTTTTTGCGTGCCAACTTAAGTTGTTCATGTGTATTATTTTCTGTAAATTCATGCATTAATCGTATCCGCGAAGCGATTGCCTGATCGAAAAAGTTAAGTGAGCGCCATGTTTTTTCCACCATAGTTTTCTGGACAGAGAAAAAATGATGACTATTTACGCTACTCCGCGATTGTGGAAACCTACGATAATGATAAGTGATCTCTGGCGTCATGCGAAACTTGCATCCAGACGCGATAAGTATAAGATTTGCCAACCAATCCTCATTGACCTCCACATTAGGTGGTTCAGCGCTAAACGCTTCTAGAAATTGCGCTCGATTAAACATAGCACCCGAATGTGAAAAATTATCATGAAGTCCTGTCCAAATATGGCCGTTCCTTGGCACCCAAAGGTGTGCTTCGGTGCCAAAGCAAGCCATTACCCCACACAAGGCACCAAGAGATCGGTCTTTTTGAAATGCAGTTCGGCACAAAAAAATTCCTGAAGGCTCCAATATGTCGTCAGAATCGCAGAATTGGATAAGGTCAGTATTGCAATTGCGAGCACCTGCGATCCTTGCAGCCAACGGACCACTGTTACGATCTAAAGATAAATACTCGACTCCATGCTTTCTACAAATTGACTTTATCGCATCAGCATTGGCAGGATCAGAGCCGTCATCGACGACCACTATTTTGTCACCCTGTTTCTTTGAGGCGATGCATGATACAAGTGTTTCTGAAAGAAACGAGTAGTTTTGAAAAACAGGAACAATAAAGCCGACCGTTAAATCGGACGATAATTCCACCGCGGGCTCTTTAGTCTTGTGGATATCTGACATATTAAAATACCAGTCGCACATTTGCTTTTGCCTGCTCGAAAGTATTCCAAGGCGATTAGTCGACTCAGATTCGTCGCTTAATCCTTTTTTTGCAAGTGTAGCATGCAAGAAATCTAAAACTAAATTTTCATCGACACAGTTTGGGTCGAAAACAAAAATATCCTTAAACCCAGTTGTTATTTCCTCCATACAGCCATGTTTTGAGATAAGTGTCGGGCGGGAAAAGGGAAGCGTCTCAAGAAGTGCATTTGGATAATTTTCGAAAACCGAGGGAAATATAAACGCATCCGAGCAAGACAGAACATTTGTCAATTCATCAGAATTCAATTTACCAAGAAAAACAAAATGCTCTTCAAGACAGGCTTTCTTAATTCTGTTGCGAAGTTTTTGAAAAAGTAATAGATCTTTTCCTGATGTCATTACATTTTGGCGGCTCTGTTGCACAAATCCTGTGAGGGATTCATCTCGTGAATCCAGCGTGGTAGCTGGGATGCATGAGCAGACACATACCCCCGACCTACAAGACCACGAACTGGCCAGCCTACAATGAAGCGCTCAAGCGCCGGGGCTCGCTGACAATCTGGTTCGACCCAGAGACAATCTGGGAGGCCTCACCGACAGGCAAGCGTGGCCGCCAGCGGAGCTACAGCGA